>NZ_JBAGKD010000004.1:0-444520 GCF_037034205.1 Nocardia sp. SSK8 | reverse complement strand
TCTGCTGCGCCGCGCGACTGTCTGCTGCGCCGCGCGACTGTCTGACGCGCTGCGTGACTGTCTGACGCGCTGCGTGACTGTCTGACGCGCTGCGTGACTGCCTGACGCGCTGCGTGACTGCCTGATGCGCCGCGTGACCGACTGACACGCCGCGTGACTGCCTGACGCGCAGTGCGCGGTAGCAGCGGTGGATCGGCACCGTACGGCGGCCCCCTGCCCGTTCAGTCCAGCGCCCAGGTGACCTGCACCGAAGCCCCGACCTCGGTCTCGCCCGGCACCACCGGCACCGGGGAACTGCTCGCGGCCATCCGCATCGGCGCCATGTCACCGGCGATCTCGTAGGCGCGCGGGGGAGCGGAGCCGGTGTCCTCGACGATCCGCACGACCGTGCCCAGCGCGATGCCCGCCCTGGCCGCGTACTGCTCGGCCTTGGTCTTCGCGTCGTCGAAGGCGGCATCGCGGGCCTGCGCGAGCAGCGGTTCCGGATCGGCGATCGTCCTGGCCAGGCCGCCGAGGCGGACATCGTCGCCGCCCGCGGTCACCGCCGCGGCCACCGTCTCGGCGGGTTCGGTGCTCTCGCGCAGCGCCACGCTCAGCCCGGTGGTGGCGAGATAGCCGGTGATCTCGGTGCGCCCGTTGTCGGTGTAGACGGTCTCGGTGCGCACGCTCAGCCCGCTGGTCGCCATGTCCGCGTCGCGCACCCCGGCCGCGCGCAGGGCCGCGACCACCGCGCTCACCCGGTCACCGGCGCGCGCGTATGCGGCCGCGACCGTACCGGCCCGCGACTCGACCGACAGCGTGACCCGGATCAGATCCGGGACCGCGCGCACCGTGCCACGCCCGAACATCGTGACGCTCGCCTGCCAGGACTTCTTGCCCACGCGATCCTCCCGTCGGTCGAAACGCTCCTGTGCTGCCCAACGTCGCGCGCCCGCACCGAGTTCCGCAGCGGCTCAGTAGTTGCTCGCATTGCCCGACAGCGTCCGCAGCGCGGCGTCCATCTGCGTGTAGGCACTCGCCGCGAGCCGCTGCAACAGCGCCAGCTTCAGCTGCGGATGATCAGCGGCGAGCGCGTCGAAGGCAGCCGGGCTCAGCACCGCCACCCGCACCGCGGTCTCAGCCACCACATCGTTGACGAACGGCTCCCCGAGCAGCATCGGGATCTCCCCGAACGACATCCCCGCCGACAGCGTGACCAGCCGATGCGCCCGCCCGTCGGTGCCCGCGAAGGTCATCCGCACCCGCCCGGACAGGATCAGGTACAGCCCCGAGCGCGGCGAACCTCGCTCGGCGATCACCTCACCCCTGGCCAGCGTCCGGCACTGGAACTCCGGCGTGAGCCGGGCCCGGGCGGTGTCGTCGAGCCCGGCCAGCAGCGGATGCTCGGTCAGCTCGAGCGACGGGCGCGCCGGTGCCTCCGCGGGCCGGTGCCGGTCCAGGACGATGTCCTCGCACCATTCGGTCGCGGTGTCGCGGTCGATGAACACCCGGCCGCGCGGGTCCCGGGGATCCAGGCTCGACACCTCGTGCCCGAGCTTGGCGTCGGGATCCACCAGCGCCACCCGGGTGTGCCCGCGCACCAGCGCGGCCTGCAGGCTCTCGAGCATGTCGCGGGCCACCGCGCTCACCTCGCCGACCCGCCGCAGGTCGATCACCAGCGCGTCGAGCGCGCCCGCCTTGCTCTCGATCGCGCGCACCGCCCGCTCCGCGCCGGAGAACAGCAGGTCACCGTGTAGTTCGTAGACCCGGGCCCGGTCACCGTAGGTATCGAGCACCCGGGACTCGGCGGGGCTGCGCCGCATCCGCGAGGGCACCTGCGCCACGGTGTAGTCGGCGCGGATGGCGGTGCGCGCCGAGCGGGTCACGTGGGCGAAGTGCAGTTCCAGCCGCCGCGAGAGTTCCCGGCACACGGCCACCCCGCGCACGCTGTTGCCGTGCGCGTCCAGCCGCGGCGAGTACACCGAGATCCCGAGCTGCCCCGGCAGCACCGCGATGATCCCGCCGCCGACGCCGCTCTTGGCGGGCAGACCCACAGTGGTCACCCAGTCACCGGCCGCGTTGTACATCCCGCAGGTGGCCATCACACTGAGCACCCGCTCGGTCAGCGAGGCCGACAGCGCGCGTTCCCTGGTCCTCGGGTTCACCCCGTTGTCGGCCAGCGTCGCCGCCATCACCGCCAGGTCCTCGCAGGTCACCTCCAGCGAGCACTGCCGGAAGTACCGGTCGACCGCGTCGTCGGGATCGGCGTCGATGATCCCGACCGAGCGCAGCATGTACCCGATGGCCCGATTGCGGTACCCCGTGCGTGCCTCCGACTCGTACACCGCCGCGTCCATCCGCAGCTCGCGCCCGGCGAAACGCGAATAGGCGCGGCGCACCCGCTCGAACTTGTCCTCGGCGTCGCGGCCGTGGATCAGCGAGGTCGCGGTGATGGCGCCGGAATTGATCATCGGATTGCTCGGCCGCTGGGTCTCCGGATCCAGGCTGATCTCGTTGAACGGCTCGCCCGATGGCTCCACATCGATGTGCTCGGCCACCCCGTCGATGCCGTTGTCGGCCAGCGCCAGGGCATAGGTGAACGGCTTGGAGATCGACTGGATGGTGAACCCCACCTCGGTCTCGCCCACCCGGTAGATCAGCCCGTCGGCCGTGGACAGGCACAAGCCGAAGGCGTCGGGATCGACCGCGGCCAGCTCCGGGATGTAGTCGGCGGGCGCACCCGAGGTGTCGGCGCGGTGGACCGCGTAGACCTCGTCGAGGATCCCGGCCACCACACCCGGGTCGATCGTGCGCGCAACACCGTCCGGTTCGGCCACCACGTCACTGTAGGTGCCCTCGGCGCACCCCGGGGCGGGGACGCGCGGGAGACGGTCCTCACAGCCCCGCCGGTGACCGCGGCGAGCTCGGGTGCCCAGCTCAGCGGCCTGACCGTGCGCCGGGTGCACGGCGGACGAGGCGGACAACGGTGACCGCCGCGGGGCCCGCGAGCCGGGGCCCGTCGCGCGGGCAAATACACTGGGCGGATCAGCGAAGTAGTCCGGAGGGAGCGAGTTCAGGTGGGAGTGCTGTCGCGGGTGGATTCACCCGAAGATCTGCGCCGGCTGAGCGTGCCGCAACTGCGCGAACTGGCGGAGGAGATCCGCGAGTTCCTGGTGCAGAAGGTCGCCGCCACCGGAGGGCACCTCGGCCCCAATCTAGGGGTGGTCGAGCTGACCATCGCGCTACATCGCGTCTTCGATTCCCCGGCCGACCCGCTGATCTTCGACACCGGGCACCAGGCCTACGTGCACAAGATCCTCACCGGCCGCAAGGACCGCTTCGACTCGCTGCGCACGCGCGACGGCCTGTCCGGCTATCCGAGCCGCGCCGAGAGCGAGCACGACTGGGTCGAGTCCTCGCACGCCTCGGCCGCCCTGTCCTACGCCGACGGCCTGGCCAAGGCCTTCGCGCTCACCGACCAGGACCGCACCGTCGTCGCGGTCGTCGGTGACGGCGCGCTCACCGGCGGCATGTGCTGGGAGGCGCTCAACAACATCGCCGGTGCCCCCGACCGTCCCGTGGTGGTCGTGGTCAACGACAACGGTCGCTCCTACGCCCCGACCATCGGCGGCCTGGCCGACCGGCTCACCGCCCTGCGCACCCAGCCCGCCTACGAGCACGCCCTCGACACCGGCAAGCGCATCCTCAAGAGCATTCCCGCCGTGGGGGATTCGGCGTACTCGATGGTCCACGCGCTCAAGGCCGGGATCAAGGACGCGGTCAGCCCGCAGGAACTGTTCGGCGATCTGGGCATGAAGTACGTGGGCCCGGTCGACGGCCACGACCTGGTCGCGCTCGAGGCGGCCATGCGCCGCGCCAAGGACTTCGGCGGCCCGGTCGTCGTGCACGTGGTCACCCGCAAGGGCAACGGCTACGAGCACGCCGAGAACCACATCGCCGACCAGATGCACGCCTGCGACCCGATCGACCCGCTCACCGGCCGCCCGCTGGCGGGCAAGAAGGCCAAGGGCTGGACCACGGTCTTCTCCGAGGAGCTCATCGAGCACGCGTCCCGCCGCGACGACATCGTCGCCATCACCGCCGCCATGCCCGGCCCCACCGGCCTGGCCGCCTTCGGCGAGCGTTTCCCCGCGCGCATGTTCGATGTCGGCATCGCCGAACAGCACGCCATGACCTCCGCCGCGGGCCTGGCGCTGGGCGGCATGCACCCGGTCGTCGCGATCTACTCGACCTTCCTCAACCGCGCCTTCGACCAGCTGCTCATGGACGTGGCCCTGCTGAAGCAGCCCGTCACCGTCGTGCTCGACCGCGCGGGCATCACCGGCCCCGACGGCGCCAGCCACAACGGCATGTGGGACTTCTCCCTGCTCGGCATCGTCCCCGGCATCCGGGTCGCCGCCCCCCGCGACGGCGCCACCCTGCGCGAGGAACTCGCCGAAGCCCTGGCCGTCGCCGACGGCCCGACCGTGCTGCGCTTCCCGAAAGGCAGTGTCGCCGAGGACATCACCGCCGTCGAACGCCTCGACGGTGTCGACGTGCTGCGCCTGGCCGTCCCCGGCGGCGGGGCCGCCCAGTCCCAGCACGGTGACGTCCTGCTCGTCGCCGTCGGCCCGTTCGCCGAGACCGCCATGCAGGTCGCCGAACTGCTGGCGCCGCAGGGCATCTCGGTCACCGTCGTCGACCCCCGCTGGGTCCTCCCGGTATCCGACACCCTGGTCAAGCTCGCCGAGAACTACCGTCTCGTCGTCACCGTCGAGGACGGCGGCCTGCACGGCGGCATCGGCTCGACGATCTCGGCTCGCCTGCGCGACGCCGGTCTCGACGTGCCCACCCGCGATCTCGGTGTGCCGCAACAGTTCCTCGACCACGCCTCCCGCGCCGAGATCCTCGACGAACTCGGCCTCACCGCCGAGGCCATCGCCCAGCGGGTCGGCGGCTGGCTCCAGTCGCGTTGAGACGTTCGATCCGGCTGCCCGGCCTCGCCGTCGCCGCGCTCACCACCCTGCTGTTGTCCGGCTGCGCCGAGACCTCCAACTGGGAATCCCTGGAGCGCGGCGACTGCGGCTACTTCACCTACCCCGGCGGCACCGAACCCTGGAACCTGGAGCAGCGCGACTGCGCCGACCCCGAAGCCGCCCTGATCGTCATCCGCGCCGCGTCCACCGAGCAATGCGCCGACCACTCCTTCAGCGCCTCGCGCATCCCCCAGAAGGGCCGCACCCGCTACGTCTGCACCAGCCTGAACGCCCAGGTAGGCGACTGCTACAACAACATCGACCACCAGTACGCCCACCTCTACAAACTCCGCAAGGTCCCCTGCTCCACCCCCGGCTCCGCCGAGGTCACCGCCCGCACCGACACCGACGACCTCACCATCTGCGGCACCACCGATCCAGCGAACTCCACCACCATCCGCCACAAATCCGGCCCGGTCTCCTTCTGCCTGACCCACACCTAGCGCCGACGCGCTAGGTGTGGGGACGCCGCGCCACCACCCACCCCGAAGTTCTGTTCGGGGACCGTGGCGCAGCTCCGGCGGCGGGATCAGCCACCGGCTATCGGTAGGCCGGCTCGTTGTCCTCGCGATAGATCGCGATGGCCGACTTCATCAGCCGCACCACCGCCTGCCGTACCTCGGCGGAATCGGCCGGACGTGCCTCGACCACCGCTCCTCGCTCGGTCACCAGGTAGCGCCCGTCCGGGAAGTCCATCACATGGAACCCCTGCCCCGGTTCGGGCCGGTTGTCCACTGCCGCACCGGGATACCCGGCCACGTAGACCAGTGTCGGGCGCGGACGCCCGAAGAAGTCGTCGGCCTTCTGCTGCGGAGTGCGCCGATCCGCCGCCCATGGGTCGTACGGAGTCTCCTCGTCCAGATCGTGGGTGTTCATCGTGAACACCTCCCCGGACGCGGCCGCCGCCCGCGGCAGCCGCGCCACCAGCTTGTCCGGCACCGACGCGGTGTCGAGCAGGGTCATCCGGATATCGCCGCCGTTGCGATCCACCGGCACCCGTTGCTGCTCGACGAGCACCGCGGACTGCTCGTGCACCGCCGCGAAGGTGCGCAGCTTCTCACCGTCGCCGTACCCCGCCAGCTCGAAGCGCGCCTCGGGAGCCAGCAGGATCCGCAGCGCGGTCTCGATCGACGCGTCCCACAGCGGCAGGATCCGCTGCGCCTCCTGCTGCCACAGGCGGTCGTAGTCGTCGACCGTCTCGGCCTCGGTGTGGGTCTGCAACGGATACGGCAGCACATCGCGCTGGACCGAGCGCATCAGCACCGTGAACCCCAGCGGGCTGAACTGCCACTGCCCGCCGCTCATTCGCCGATCACCGGAGGCACCGTCCTCGCCCGCTGATCCTCCGACAGCCCGGTGAGCTCCTCACCGTTCTGCTGGTTGATCAGGTAGTCCTTGGTCGCGACTTCGTTGTCGTCGTCGCCCTTACCGCGCGCACCACCGGCGCCCATGCCGCCCATCCCCGACATGCCGTTGCGGCCCGCCGCACCGGAACTCGTGCCCGCACCGGTTCCGTTCGGCTTGCCCGCACCCCCGGGCGTCCCCGGCTGCGTGGCACCCGGCGTACCTCCGCCCGGTGAGCCACCGCCGGGCGATCCACCGGTGGGCAGCCCACTGGTTCCCGCGGGCTGCGTGCCCGCCGGTGTGGTGCCCGGTGTGGTGGGAGTGGTCGGGCTGGTCGGCGTTTCCGGGGTGGTCGTGGCCGGAATCGTGCTCGACGGCGAGGTGTCGTCGTCACCGGTGTCGTCGTCGGACGGATCCTCGGTGGTGGGCTGCTCGGTCGTCGGCTGCTCGGTGGTGGGTTGCTGTGTTGTCGGCTGCTGTGTTGTCGGCTTGGTGGTCGTTCCGCCCGGCTGAGTGCCCCCACCCGGAGTGTCGGTGTCCTTGTTGACCGGGTTGTACGGCTGGGGCACCTTCGGCACCTGCGTATCGGCCTCGCCGACCGCCTTGTAGAACACGCCCCGAACTACTTCCGCGCCTTCGGCTTTCGCGGTGTCCTCGTTGTGGCTGTCCATCTTCCAGGTCGGCCCGGGCACGTAGCTGAGCACCTTGCTGGTCGTGGAACTCTCGTGCGGCTGCACCCGATCCTTGGTGACCTGGGCCGCGGACTTCACCAGCTTCACCTTCTCGGCCATCATCTGCGCCGAGGTCAGCAGACTCCCGGACTTCTCGACGTACTGCGAGATCCCCTCACCCGCGCTGGCCGCCGCGTTCCCGCTCCACTTCTCGGCGATCGCCTTGCTGATCTCGGCGTCGTAGGTCTTGAACCCGGTCTCGAGCTGATTCCGCATCGACTCCCACCGCGTGTGCAAGGTGGTGATGTCGGCGACGTTCATCGCCTGAACCCGCTTAGTCTCCACCGCAGCGACGACTCTTTGGGGTCGTACGCGCTGGACTGGTCCTGCTGCACCCCATCGCTTCCAAGGTCAACAGTATGACGGGGAAACTGGTCTGCACTACAATCTGAATCGCTACTACGATCCTGAAATCGGCCGCTTCCTAACTCCTGATCCAATGGGCCTTTCTCCCTCTCCGAACCCCACTACATATCCACATAATCCGATCGTGTGGTCTGACCCGATGGGGCTTGCGCCCTGTCCGGTTCGCGTGTCGTCGATGAGCAGTGACTGGGCAACGAAGGGAGCACATGTTCATATTGGTGGAAAGGAAGTACGGGTTTATGCTCGTCACGATGGCATAATCGGTGCGGAGGGCTTAAGGATGTCCAATGGGGTGCCGAGTGATGCTCAGATTCGAAGAGTTGTGGACGAAATAAACTCGAACGCCGACGTGCGATCCGATTTGATTGCGAAGTCGCGGGCGGCGATGACGGAGATGAATGCACATAACTGGGGCAATTCCAGAAACAGGGCGGCGGAGATGCACTTCTTGATACGCGCGCTGGAAGGGATGGGTTAGATATATGTTTGTCAGCGTGGCTGCGTTTGTTGCCGATGCGGTGATCAAACGTTCAGTTCTTGAATTGCAAGTCGGGTCGCCAGTCTGTGATTTCGATCGCGTGTTAAACGATGTGGATTACGTCGAGGACATCGATAAACGTAGAACTACGATGCGACGGGACTATGGGATAGTCGAGCCGGGATTTACGCGAGATCCAGACTGTATGTGGAAATGCTTTAGCCTGAATCTGTCGGTTCATCGCCTGCGTTGGGGGGTGGTGATCCCGCCCGCGATTCCCATTGGCGGAAGCCGCCCCCAATCCGTGCTTTCGCTGGATGAACTCGAATTCGAACTGGCGTCCCATGGTCAAGCGATCACTGAATCCGGAACTCAGTTTCGCGACTTTCGGCGCTATGTATCAAACTCTGGGGCTGCCGTCACAGTCACTGCGGAGGCCTTCGATGACCAGATGGTTGCCGGGAGCATCTGGTCTGTTGAGCTGTGAGTGGGGGATTGGGCTCCGATGCGCTTGTATCGGCGGGCTGGTGGAGTTCCCACATGTAGTCGGAGTTCATGCCGTAGACGTCGGCGATCATCGTGGGTACCGCGGCCATGGCGGCGTAGGCGGAGATTTTGCGCATGTCGGTGTTCTGCGATCGGCGATAGCAGCACGGATCTGAGGTTTCAAGGACAGCAGTACGACGAGGAATCTGGGCTGCACTACAACTATCATCGCGTGTACGATCCGGCTACGGGTAGATACCTGACAACTGACCCTCTGGGTCTGCGCCCTTCGCCAAATCCGTCCGCTTACCCTCATAATCCGGTGACATGGATCGACCCCCTTGGCCTTCAGTGCTTGAAAGAGAACGAGACCTACCTGTATCGCGCTGTTCAGCAACGCGAGTTGGAGCAAATTCTCGAGTCGCGCACTTTTACCAACCCCGAGGGAATCGAGACGAAGTACTTCGCGTCGACCGAGGAGGGTGCAAACGCGTACGCGCGCGGAATGTTCAGCCGGTTCCCGGAAGAAGGGCCGTACACTATCGTGCGAACGACAATCGATCGAAGTCTGATCTCGGACATCAGTCGAATAGAGAACCTGGCCGACGCAGGCGTCGGCGACGCCGTGGCACTCCCCACCGAGGTCTTGAGCCAACTTGGTCGACCGCGAATTATTCCCTACGGACTGGCAGGAGGATAGATGACGCGCTTTATGGTAGCTGCCCAAAGTCACACCACGATCGAGAGGTGGCGTGACGCGAAACCTGCAGGGCTCGACGTCGCGTTCTTCGAAGGGCCACCTGCCAAACGCCCGGACGATTGCGACGCGGAGATCATGCCGGGCTTCATGGCCTACGACCGTTACGGCGGGACGCCGGTGGCGGGTCAGTCGCAAGTGCTCGCCAACTTCAGAAACGATTCCGCTCCAAAATTTATCGTCGCAACACCGCCATACGCCCCAACAGTAGGACGTGTTGATAAAGAGATTGCCGACAGGAAATTGTTCGATATGTTTCACGCCTGCATGAATGCGATTACAAGTCACAACAATGCCGGTAAATCGAAGATTGAATACGTACTGATCGTTGCGGATGCGTTGGGCTTAGAGGGCATCCCTCATGACGTCGTTTCGAGCTCCTTCTTCAGGGCGGCAGCAGACATCTGATCGGGAGTGGATCAAGAGCGCCCATCGGGTTCGGTTGCTGAGTCGTCGCCAACGGGTCAGTGCCGCACGAGATTCAGGAATCCGGAGTGGATGGTGCGGTGTCCCACCGGATCGCGGTCGCCGGTACCGGTGGAGCTGGCGAAGGTTTGTTCGACGATCCAGCGGCCCGCAGTTTACCGGGCTGGGCCCGGTGTCCCTGCCTGCTACGGGGACGTCGAGATCGACGCCGGGGACCCCGCGGTGACGGTGGGAAGTCAGGTCGACGGGGTGAGGGCCTGGGTGAGGGTGGGGACGGTGAGGGTGCGTTGCCAGGGGCGGGCGCCGCCGGTGTGGAGGAAGGTCTCGATGCGGGCGGACAGTTCCTCGGGGGTGCCGGGGTTCTTGTAGTCGGGGAGGGCGTCCCAGCAGAGGCGGCGGACCAGGTCGGGGGAGAGGAGGTTCTCCACGGGGATGGCGTATTCGGTGGAGAGTTTGCCCATGGCGCTGCGGGCGGTGTTGAGGCGGGCCGCGGCGGCGGGGTCGCGGCGTTCCCAGCGGTTGACCGGGGGAGGGCCGTCGAAGGGGAGGGTGAGTGGGGGGAGTTCCTTGTCGGGGAGGGTGCGGGCGCGTTCGACGGCGGCGAGCCAGTCGCGGGAGTAGCGGCGCTGGCGGGGGCCGCCGAAGACCGGCAGGTTGCGCAGCTGGGCGATGGTGCGGGGTTCGGCGGTGGCGGCGGCGACGATGGCGGAGTCGGGCAGGATGCGGGCGGGGGCCACATCGCGGGCGCGGGCCAGGCCGTCGCGGGTGGTCCACAGTTCGCGCACGATCGCCAGCTGGCGGGTGCGGCGCAGGGTGTGGATGCCGGAGGTGCGGCGCCAGCGGTCGGCCTTGGGGGCGGGCGGGTCGAGGCTGCGCACGTGCTCGAATTCCTCGGCGGCCCAGTCGATCTTGCCCTGGGCGGTGAGGTCGGCGGCGACGGTGTCGCGCAGTTCCAGCAGCAGTTCGACATCGAGGGCGGCGTAGTTGAGCCACTCGTCGGGCAGCGGGCGGGTCGACCAGTCGGCGGCGCCGTGGCCCTTGCGCAGCGAACGGCCGAGCAGGTTCTCCACCATCGCGGCCAGGCCGACGCGTTCGTAACCGGCCAGGCGGCCGCCGAGCTCGGTGTCGAACAGGCGGGCGGGGCGCAGGCCGAGTTCGGCGAGGCCGGGCAGGTCCTGGTCGGCGGAGTGCAGGACCCATTCCAGGCCGTTGATCGCGTCGGCCAGCGGGGTCAGGGCATCGGTGATCGGGATCGGGTCGATGAGGAACGAACCGGCGCCGGCGCGGCGCAGCTGGATCAGGTAGGCCCGCGCGGAGTAGCGGAAACCGGACGCGCGCTCGGCGTCGACGGCCAGCGGGCCGGTGCCCGCGGTGAGGGCGGCGGCGGCCGCGGCGACCTCGTCGGCGGTCGCCAGCACAGGTGGAACCCCCTCGGCGGGGGCGAGCAGGGGCTCTGCTGCGGTGGGTTCCTCGGCGACCGGCATAACCGAGAACTCTACGTGGCGTTCACGGGCGATCGGTGCGGGTATAGGACTCCGGTCGCAAATGGGTGATCCCCGCGGGCGGGAGTCCGGCCGCGAACGCGAGCACCTCGCAGAACGCCTCCACGTGCCGCCGCATCTCGGTGTTCATCGCCGTCCAGGAGGCGCGCAGCTCCAGCTGGTGGGCGCGCGGCGGGCCCGCGATGTCGCCGTAGCGGACCGAGCTGGTGGCCGTGACGGTGCCACCGAGCGCGGTGAACGGCTCGCCGCGTGACTCCAGCGAGTCGACCAGCCAGCTCCAGGCCACCTCGGGGAGTAGCGGGTCCGCGGCGAGGGCGGCGTCGATGTCGGCCTGGATGTAGGCGACCAGGCGGAACACGCCGTTCCATGCCTCGTCACCGTCGGGGTCGTGCAGCAGGATCAGCCGGCCGAACGCGTCGCCCTCGGAGTCGATCGGCACCGGGCCGCCTTCGGGGTGGGTGACCTCCGCTCCGAGCGCATAGGAGAACGGCGCCAACCGTTGCGGGGGACGGATAGGCGCCAGCTCGATTCGAGGGTGCACTGTTGCGGTGCCCATCGCATCGACCGCCGCCCGGAAAGAAGCAGGCTCGCGGGGCGTTCCCCCGGTCGGTGCGGCGCCGTCGCGGATGTCGAGCGGTGTCACGAGGAGCAACCGTAGACGGTGGGCGGCCGGTGCGCGCGGAGGCGCGCCGCCTCGCGTGGCGGGACCGGCCTCGAGGTCACCTAGGATGGGCGGTGATGAGCACTTACACCCGCCGCCGGTTGACCGATGCCCCGTTCCTGGCCGCCGCCACCGGCGCGACGCCCAGCAGGCGGCCGGTCTGGTTCATGCGTCAGGCCGGTCGGTCGCTGCCGGAGTACCGGGAGCTGCGCAAGGGCATCGGCATGCTCGAGTCGTGCTTCGACCCGGAGCTGGTGTGTGAGATCACCATGCAGCCGATCCGCCGCCACGGCGTCGACGCGGCAATCCTGTTCTCCGACATCGTCGTTCCGCTCAAGGCCGCCGGGATCGATCTCGACATCGTGCCCGGCGTCGGACCGGTCATCGCGTCGCCGGTGCGCACCGCCGCCGATGTGCGCGCGCTGCCGCGGCTGCGGCCCGAGGAAGTGGGCGCGGTCTCGGAGGGCGTGCGCCTGCTGACCGCCGCGCTCGGTGACACCCCGCTGATCGGTTTCGCCGGTGCGCCGTTCACCCTGGCCTCCTACCTGGTCGAAGGGGGTCCGAGCAAGCAGCACGAGCGCACCAAGGCGATGATGCACGCCGACCCGCAGACCTGGCACGCCCTGCTCGGCACCCTCACCGACATCACCATCGCCTTCCTGCGGGCCCAGCTCGCCGCGGGCGTGGACGCGATCCAGCTGTTCGACTCCTGGGCGGGCGCGCTCTCCCTCGCCGACTACCGCGAGTTCGTGCTGCCGCATTCGGAGCGGGTCTTCGCCGAGGTCGCCGACGCGGGCGTGCCGCGCTTCCACTTCGGTGTCGGCACCGGCGAGCTGCTCGGCGCCATGGGCGAGGCTGGTGCCGACGTGGTCGGTGTCGACTGGCGGGTGCCGCTGACCGAGGCCGTGCGGCGGGTCGGCGCCGGAAAAGGCTTGCAGGGCAACCTCGATCCCGCGATCCTGTTCGCCGGATTCGACGCGGTCGAGAAGGAGACCCGCCGGATCGCGCACGAAGCCGACGAGGCGATCACGCTCGGGGCGAGCGGGCACATCTTCAATCTCGGGCACGGGGTGCTGCCGGATACCGATCCCGGTGTGCTGACCGCGCTGGTCGAGCTGGTGCACTCGCTCTAGCAGTTCCGGACGATCGATCACCACGCTCCGGATGGTGTTCGCCGCCGGGTGGATTCCGTCGGCCGAGGCCGTGACGCGAGCCGTGGTGATCGCCGGGTCCGGAAGCCGATCGCGCGATTCGGGCGGTCAGCGTCGCTGCCGTCGGTGACTGCCCCGGCCCAGCGTGGGGCGGGACCGAGACGGGGCGAGGGAGGGACGCTCGGGCGTGCCGGTGGCGAGTAGCGGGCCCGGGCTCTGCTCGGCGTGATCCGTCCGACAGCTGTGCGGGTCGGGGTGGGTGGGCAGTGGCGACGCGGCTACGGTCGAAGCATGCGGATCGCGGTTATCGGGGGCGGAATCAGTGGGCTCGTCGCGGCGTATCGGCTGCGGCAGCGGCTGGGCGACGACGCCGACATCGTCGTGGTCGAGCAGGGCGCGCGGGTCGGTGGGGTGCTGCGCACGGGTGAATTGGCCGGGGAGCCACTGGATCTCGGTGCCGAGGCGTTCGTCGGGCGACGGCCCGAGGTGATCGAGCTGATGACCGAGCTCGGGATCGAGGATCAGCTGGTGCGGCCCGCGGGCAAGCGGCCGCTGGTGTGGGCGCGGGGGCAGGCGCATCCGCTGCCCGGGCGCACCCTCATGGGGATTCCGTCGGACGCGGACTCGCTGCGCGGCCTCGTCGACGAGGAGACCCTCGCGCGGGTCGCCACCGAGCCGCGGCGGCCGCTGGACTGGGAACCCGGCGGCGATGTCGACGTGCAGAGCCTGGTCGCCGACCGGTTCGGGCCGCAGGTGGTGGCCCGCAGTGTCGACCCGCTGCTGGGCGGGGTCTACGCGGGAATCAGCGCGTCCATCGGGATCAGGGCCGCGCTGCCGACCCTGGCCGCCGCCCTGGATCGCGGGGCCACCAGCCTCACCGAGGCCGTGCGGCAGGCGATGCCCGCGCCGAGTAGCGAACCGGTCTTCGGCGGGCTGCGCGACGGGTACGGCGCCCTGCTCGCCGCGCTCACCACGGCGTCGGCGGCCCGGATCGTCACCACGCTCGCGGCCACCCGGATCGCCGCCGCGTCACGCGGCTGGGTCGTGGACCCGCTCGGGCTCGTCGACGCCGTCGTCCTGGCCACGCCCGCCCCCGTCACCGCGCGCCTGTTGCACTTCGTGGCACCCGAGGCCGCCGCGGCCGCCGCGGGCATCGACCTGTCCTCCTCGGCGCTGGTTGCGCTGGCCCTGCCGCGTGACACCGAGCTCCCGGATAATTCCGGAATCCTCGTCGCTACCGGAGAACCCTTGCGCGCCAAGGCCTTCACGCTGTCCAGCCGCAAGTGGCCGCATCTGGCCGAGCGTGAGGTCGCCCTGGTCCGCGCCTCCTTCGGCCGCTTCGGCGACGAATCCCCGCTCTCGTGGACCGACGACGACCTCGTCGCCGCCGCCGTCGCCGACCTCACCACGGTCACCGGCGTCCCGATCGCCCCCCTCGACGCCGTCGTCCAGCGCTGGCCCGGCGGCCTCCCGCAATACGCCCCCGGCCACACCGCCCGCATCGCCACCCTCGAATCCGCCCTGGCGCCCCTCGACGGCCTCGCGGTCGCGGGCGCCTACCTCCACGGCGTCGGCGTCCCCGCCTGCGTCGCCACCGGCACCGCCGCCGCTACCCGCATCGCCACCACCCTGGCCACCCGCGCCGGTTGACAGCCGCGGATCCTCCAGTGACACAGGCACACTGGCGGAATGCGGGACGTCGACGCGGTGCTGTGTGACCTGGACGGCGTGCTCCGCTGGTTCGACGGCGACCGTCAACGGTGGATCGAGCGGCACTACGAGCTTCCGGTACTCGCGACCGCGTTCGCCCCGGAGCGTATGGTCCCCGCCGTCCTCGGGCAGATCACCGCCGCGCAGTGGCTGACGTCGATCGCCGCCGCGCTGGGCGGGCATCCGGCGGCCGTCCGGGCGACCGAGGAGTTCGCCGCCGTCGAGTTCTGGATGGACGAGCAGGTCTGGGATCCGGCGGAGCTGCGGGCGGGCCTGCGGGGTGATTGCGGGGTGTTCGCCGTGACGGAAAATACGCACGGGGAGACGTAATAGATCGCACGGTGTTCGGGCGGTGGAAACCGGAGTTCGCGCCGATACGCTCGGTGGCATGCAGCTCTCGCCCTCGACCGACATCGCGTTGCGGGCCGTCATGCGGCTGGCCGCCGGTGACGACACGGGCGGGCGGGTGACGACCGGGATCATCGCCCGGCAGGTCGGCGCGTCGCCGCGGCACACGTCCAAGGCCATCGCCCGATTGGTGGCGATGGGGCTGGTCGAGGCCCAGCGCGGCCGCAACGGTGGGCTCACGCTCACCCGGGCCGGTCGCGAGATCCGGCTCGGCACGCTGGTCCGTGACCTCGAGGACGACCGCGAGATCGTCGACTGCGCCGGCGAGCATCCGTGCCCGCTGATCGCGGCCTGCCGGTTGCGCAAGCTCCTGGCCGAGGCGAAGGCGGCGTTCTACGCCGAACTCGACCGCTATGTCGTCGCCGACCTGGTGTCCGGTCCCGCCGGGCGTTTGCTGCAGCTGCTCGCGCACCCTGGCGCGGGCACCGGTGATTCCCAGGAGTGAACAATGACCACATCCGTCCGTCGCGGCGCCCCCGAACTCGACCCGGCCCACGCCGAGATCGTCCGCGCGACCCTGCCGTTGATCGGCGCGAACATCGACGCCATCACCAGCACGTTCTACGCGGGCCTGTTCGAGCGGCATCCGGACCTGCGCCGCGACCTGTTCAACCAGGGTAACCAGGCTCAAGGCAGCCAGCAGCGCGCCTTGGCCGCCTCCATCGCCACCTTCGCTGGTTACCTGGTCGACCCGGACCTGCCGCACCCGAGCGCCCTGCTCGCCCGGATCGGGCACAAGCACGCCTCGCTCGGCATCACCGCCGACCAGTACCAGGTGGTGCACGACAACCTGTTCGCCGCGATCGTGGCAGTGCTCGGCGCCGATGTGGTCACCGCACCCGTGGCCGCGGCCTGGGACGCCGTGTACTGGCTGATGGCCGACGCGCTCATCGACCTGGAGAAGCAGCTCTACGTCGCCGCGGGCGTCGAACCGGGCGAGGTGTTCCGCGCGGTCCGGGTGACCGCGCGCACCGACGACGCGGCGGGCACGGCCGTCTTCACCGTCACCGCGGCCGATCCCGCGCAGCGCCTGCCCGAATTCCTGCCCGGACAGTACCTCTCGGTCGGTGTCCGGCTGCCCGACGGCGCCCGGCAGCTGCGCCAGTACAGCCTGGTCAACGCCCCCGGCGGTGGTCTGCTGGAATTCGCCGTCAAACGGGTGCGGGCGGCGGCGGGCTGCCCGGCGGGGGAAGTGTCGAATCACCTGCACGACACCGTGTTCGCCGGGGACGAACTCGAGATCACCCTGCCCTTCGGCGATCTCACCGTCGACACCGACACCGACAACCCGCTCGTGCTGATCTCCGCGGGCATCGGCGCCACCCCGATGATCGGCGTGCTCGAACACCTCGCCGCGCACACCCCGCACCGGCCGGTCCAGGTGCTGCACGCCGACGCCGCCCCGGACACCCATCCGCTGCGCGACCGGATGCGCGCGCTCACCGACCGCCTGCCCGGCGCGAGCCTCGACCTCTGGTACGCCGAGCCCACCCCGGGCGCGCACACGGGCAGGCTCGACCTCACCGCGGTCGCCCTGGCGCCGGACGCGCAGGTGTATCTGTGCGGCGCAACGGGATTCCTCGACGCGGCCCGCGCCCAGCTCGCGGCCGCGGGCGTGCCCGCCGAACGCGTGCACACCGAGCAGTTCACGCCCACCGACTGGCAGGCGCTGAGCTGCCCGGTGTGAGCTCCGGCGTGTCCCCGGTCACGGCGGTAGCGATCGGGCATGATCGCCCGCTGTGACCACCAGCGACGAGCACGGACACCGCACCCTCATCCTCGACCCCGACCTCGGTCCGGTCGAATTCCACGCCGATCGGGTCAGCACCGTCGTCTCGATCTTCGGCACCGACGAGAACCGGCCGTGGCGCACGGACCGGGCCACCCCGCGCTGACCGGCACGGCAGTGGCACGATAGGAATCATGGCGCGACTCGATTATCAGGCTCTCAACTCCACCATCCGCTACCTGATGTTCTCGGTGTTCCAGGTCCAGCCGGGCGTGCTCGGCGAGGACCGCACCGCGGCGATCAAGGAAGCCAGGGAGTTCTTCGACGGCCTCGCCGACAAGGGCGTGGTCCTGCGGGGCATCTACGACGTGGCGGGCATGCGCGCCGACGCGGACTTCATGCTGTGGACCCACGCCGAGCGCGTGGAGGACCTGCAGGCCGCCTACGCCGACTTCCGCCGCACCACCGAGCTGGGCCGGGCCAGCGCGCCGGTGTGGAGCAATGTGGCGGTGCACCGGCCCGCCGAGTTCAACAAGAGCCACATCCCGGCCTTCCTGGCCGGAGAGGACGCGGGCGACTACATCTGCGTGTATCCCTTCGTGCGCTCCTACGAGTGGTACCTGCTGCCCGACGAGGAGCGCCGCAAGATGCTCGCCGACCACGGCAAGGCCGCCCGCGGCTACCCGGACGTGCGGGCCAACACGGTGACCTCGATGGCCCTGGGCGACTACGAGTGGATCCTCGCCTTCGAGGCCCCCGAGCTGCACCGCATCGTGGACCTCATGCGCGACCTGCGCGCCACCGAGGCGCGCCTGCATGTGCGCGAAGAGGTGCCGTTCTTCACCGGCCCGCGCGTCGAAGTGGAGAAGCTGCTCACCGCCCTGCCGTGATTCTGGAGCGCTGGCGCGCTTGAGTTCGCGGCCCCTCGGGTCCCGTCGATCAGCCACCGTTGCTTGCTCCTTCGTCGCTTACGCAACGGCACCTGATCGACGGGACGGCCGCGAACCGCCGCTGCGCGGCGGACCCTCCTCGAGGTCGGGTCGTGCGGGTCAGGCGGGCGGGTCGGCGGGCTGCAGGCGCAGGGCGATGGAGTTGATGCAGTAGCGCTGGTCGGTGGGGGTGGCGTAGCCCTCGCCCTCGAAGACGTGGCCGAGGTGGCTGTGGCAGTTCGCGCACAGCACCTCGACGCGGCGCATGCCGAGGGAGTCGTCGGGGCGCAGGATCACCGCGTCGGAGTCGGCGGGGTCGAAGAAGGACGGCCAGCCGCAGTGCGAGTCGAACTTCTCGGTGCTGCGGAACAGTTCGGCGTCACAGGCGCGACAGGTGTAGACGCCCTCGGTCTTGGTGTCGGTGTACTCGCCGACGAAGGGACGTTCGGTGGCCGCCTCGCGCAGGACGGCGTATTCCCGCGGGTCCAGTTTCGTCCGCCACTGCTGCGGTGTCAGCTGGATGCGCGGTGTGGGCAACGAAGAACTCATCACTCCACGCTAATGGTTTCGGCCGGTGCGCGCCGCGACGCGCGGGCGGCACCGGCCGGGAAACCTACTTGAGCGCGGGTTCGCGATCCTCGACCGGCTCCTCCGGCGCGACCTCGTCCTCGTCGCGCGCGGTGGTGGTGCGCGGCGCGGGCGCGGGCGCGGGCTCGCGCGGCGTGGGCGCCTTCGACAGCCAGACCGGGTCGATGCCGAACTCCAGCCTGCCCTCCCGGCGGGCGGCCAGGTAGCGATCACCCAGGACGCAGAACACCACGATCAGCAGCAGACCCCAGCCGAAGGTCACCCGCAGGTACTCCAGGGTGCGCCCGACGCTCTGCCAGCGGTCCGAGAGCCACTTGTCGTAGGTCATGAACCCGAAGATCGCCAGCCAGGCGGGCCAGTTGCGCAGCACGGAATTGCGCAGCACCACCGACATCAGGAACGGGAACAGCATCATCGAGTAGTACATCTGGCCCAGCGAGGGCAGCAGGAACGACGCGGTGAGCAGCACCCCGGAGAACGTGGTGACGAAGAACAGCTCGTCGTGGCGGTAGTAGCGCCACAGCAGCCACAGCGAGACAGCGACGACCACGGCCATCACGCCCTGGACCACCAGGATCAGCCAGTGTGGCAGGCCGTAGTAGGCGCCGTTGCCGCCCACCGAGCTGTTGAAGTAGTCGCGGGTCTCCATCAGGTACGGCAGCACGTCGGTGAAGAACTTCCCGGCGTCCTTGGACAGCGGCCAGGCGATGGCGGTGAGCGCCACCGGCACACCGAGCGCGGTGATGAACACCTTCCACTGTCCGCGCACCGCCGCGACCAGCAGCAATGGCGCCAATGTCGGTTTGACCGCGATACTCAAACCCAGTGCCGCACCGGCCCACAGATCACGCCGGGACAGCAGCAGATGCAGGAAGATCAGCTCGGCCAGCAGCAGACAGCCGTTGACATTGGTGAACACCAGCGTGTTGATCACCGTCTCGGAGGCGAACATCGCCAGCAGCAGCGCGGGCGCGGCCACCGAACCCAGACCGAACTTGAACAGCCGCAGCAGCAGGTACCAGGCGATCAGGATCGCCGCGGCGTTGAGCGCGATGAACAGCCAGCGCGACAGCTCGTACTCGATGGCCGCGACCGGCGCGATCACCAGCGTGCCGCTCGGCGGATACAGGTAGTGCGGGTCCACCGAGTCGAAATTGGCCGTGTAGACCGGCCTGCCGTTCAGGAACTCGAACGAGGCGTTGTAGACCGGGCGGTAATCATCGGTGATGAACCCGTTGATCGCCTTGATGAAGACACGGTTCAGCACCGTCATGACCGCGAAGGGCCAGAGTGCGAACTTGATCACCTCGGCGGAGGTGCGAGCGGTACGAGGCTCGAGCTGTCGGAACAACACTGGGGCACGGTACACCGAATCGTGCGGCGATGGTGCGGGCGGACCCGTCCGACGCGCCGAAACGCCGGGGTCAGCGCCCCGCTCAGGCCGGGCAGGCGCCGCCGTCGCCGGGCAGTTTCGCCTCAGCGAGATAGGTGTTGACCGCCTTCTGCGCGCACCCGGAATGCGCGAGCACCGGGTGCCCCCAGCCCTGCCAGGTCATGGTGGCGTGCCGGGCACCAGCGACGCCGAGCGCGCCGGTGACCGAGGCCGCGCCGCCGCCGACGACCGGATCGGCCACCCCGGTGAACACCAGGACCGGCAGGTCCAGCTCGGTCGGCAGCGGCGGGGCGGTGGAGACCGGCCAGGCCGAGCAGACCATCAGGCCCACGGCCGCGGTCGGGCCGAACACGGGATACTTCTGCGACCAGGTCTGCAGCAGTTCGCGTGCCTTGTCCGGGGTGGGGGACTGCTGGCTGTCGGTGCAGCGGTTGACGAACTCGCCGTCGGAGTTGATCGCGGCCGATTCGCGGGTGACCAGCGCGGCCAGCGGCGCGCGATCGCCGCGCTCGGCGGCGGCCAGCACATCGGCCAGCGCGGTGACCCGGCTCGCCTGGTCGCCGCGGGGGCTGGACAGGAAGCCGGTCAGCGCGGTGGACAGGTCCGCGGCGGAGATCTCGCCGAGCTCGCCCGCGGCCGCCTTGCCCATCAGCGCGGTGACGCTCGCGCGCGGATCCGCGCCCAGTGCGCAGTTGGCGGCCTTGCACCGCTGCGCGAACGCGGTCAGCGCGGCCTCGGCGCCGGTGACGCGCGCCTCGGTCATGGTGGTGGCGTCGGCGTTGACGGGTTCGGGCGCGTCGAGCACCAGCCGGGCCAGGTGGTCGCCGTAGCGGCGGGCGTAGCTCATCGCCACCTTCGCGCCGTTGCCGGTGCCGAGCAGGTTGATCTTGTCGACCTGCCACTGCTTGCGCAGCTGCTCGATGTCGTCGGCGGCGTGCGGGGCATCGAAGGTGCCCTCGTAGGGCTGCAGGAAATCGCGGCAGGCGATGGTGGCGTCCTGGCTGTATCCGGCGACCGCGCCGACCGGGTCCTCGCTGCCGACGCCGAACTGGCCGAGATCGGTGAACACGGCCCGCAGCTGGGCGGGAATGCAGTCGATGGGCTGGGAGGCGCCGATCCCGCGCCGGTCCACCGCGACGACGGGCTGGGCGGTCAGCAGCGCGCGGTCCGGGCCGATCGCCAGGCCCGCCAGGGTCGAGGCCGAGGAGCGGTCCGACCCGGAGGTGAGGACCAGCGGCGGGGCGTCGGCGGGGGTCTCGGGCAGCCGGGCGCGCAGGGCGCCGGTACGGAAGGTGCCGATCACGGTGCCCGCGGTGTCGATCGGGGTGGAGAATTCGGCGCAGTCGAGCACCAGCCCGGCCGGGGCGGGGCCGAAGTCCAGCGAGCCCAGGGTCGCGGCGGTGCAGTCGCGCCACGCCAGGTCGGTCTCGGGGACCTGGGCGGTGGCCGGTTCGGGTGCGGTGGGCGCTTCGGTCTGCGCCCCGCCGACGCCGGGGCGCTCGACGGCGACGCCGGGCCGATCCGACGGCCCTGCCCCACATCCCGCGAGCATGATCGACAGTGTCGCGGCCGTCGCCGCGGCCCGAGTCCAGCGCATGGGCTACACACTGCCAGGTTCCGCGCCGGGTTTCATCGACGGGCCCATCGGGCCAGGACAGTGCCGTCCTCGGCGAGCACGAGTTGCTTGCGCGCCATCGGCAGATCGAATCCGCTCGCCGACAGCGAGATTCGCCCGCCCGCCCCGCCGACCAGCACCGGCGAGGTGCTCAGGCACAGCTCGTCGACCAGCCCGGCCTCGGCCAGCTGACCGAACAGATGCGGCCCGCCCTCGCACAGCACCCGGTGCAGACCGTGCTCGGCCAGCACCCGGACCAGCGATGTCGCGGTGATCGCCGCCTCGCCCGCGACCACGATCCGCGCGCCCGCCGCCCGCAGCGCGTCGACCCGCTCGGCCTCGGCGTGCGCGGTGGTGATGATCAGCGGCGGGGTCTCGGCGTCGGTGAACAGCTTCGCGGCCGGATCAAGGCGCGCGCTCGCGGTGACCACCGCGATCGGCGGCGGGGCACCGTCGGCGCTGCCGCCGATCCCGTGCCGGAAGTGCGCGCGGCGCCGCTCCGGATCCGGGTGCGCGCCGCCGTAGTTCTCCGCGCGCACGGTGCCCGCGCCGACCAGGATCACCTCGGCGAGTTCCCGCAGGACGTGGAAGACCCGGTGGTCGGCGTCGGTGCCCAACCCCTTGGACACCCCGTCCACGGCGAAGGCCCCGTCGATGCTGCTCACGAAGTTGGCCCGCAGCCACGGACCGGCCAGCTCGCGCGGATAGGCGTAACACCTGGCCAGTGCGTCGTCATCGAGGTCTGCGAGCTGGGTCACATTGTGGATACGCTGCATAGGGACCGATGCAACCACGTCCGTACGATTTGTCCATGCAAGAACGCCTCGTCGATCGCCATCCGGAGGTCCCGGCCGACCAGCTCGTCGCCCAGATGGTGCCTCCGCCCATGTTCGACGAGGTGAGCTTCGCCTCCTACATTCCCGATCCCAAGGAGCCGAGCCAGGCGGCCGCGGTCCGCAAGGCCGAGGAATTCGCCGGTCAGGTCGCCAAGATCCACAAGGCCGCGTCCAAGAAGAGCCTGTTCGGCAAGAAGAAAGCGGTCTCGGGCGCCGGGCTGTACCTCGACGGCGGTTTCGGTGTCGGCAAGACTCACCTGCTGGCCTCGATCTTCCACAGCGCGCCCGCGCCCAAGTCCTTCGGCACCTTCGGCGAGCTGACCAACCTGGTCGGCGCGCTGGGCTTCGTCAACGCCGTCGAGCGGCTCTCGGCCAACAGCCTGCTCTGCATCGACGAGTTCGAACTCGACGACCCTGGCGATACCACCATGGTCTCGCGCCTGCTCACCGAGCTCTCCGCCGCGGGCGTGTCCATCGCCGCCACCTCCAATACCCTGCCCAGCCAGCTCGGCGAGGGCCGCTTCGCCGCCCAGGACTTCCTGCGCGAGATCAAGAAGCTCGGCTCCATCTTCGAGCCGGTGCGCGTCGACGGCCCCGACTACCGCCATCGCGACCTGCCGCCCGCCCCCGAGCCCACCTCCCCGGACGTGCTGGCCGAACGGGCCGCCACCACACCGGGTTCCACGCTCGACGACTACGACTCGCTGCTGAAGCACCTGAGCACGCTGCACCCGTCCAAGTACGGCGCCCTGATCAACGGCGTCACCTCGGTGTTCATCTCCGGTGTGCACCCGGTGACCGACCAGGCTGTGGCGCTGCGCATCGTGGTGCTGGCCGACCGCCTCTACGACGCGAGCATCCCGGTGACGGTCTCCGGCGCCAAGCTCGACGAGATCTTCTCCCAGGAGATGCTCGACGGCGGCTACCGCAAGAAGTACCTGCGCGCGATCTCGCGACTGCTGGCGCTGTCGCGGTTCGAGGCCGCCGCCGCGTGATCGTCGGGGTCCGGGTGTAGCTTCTGGACATGCTCACCGTGCCCCGTCATCGTGCCGTGCGCGCGAGCCTGTCCGTCGCGACCGCCGTGGCCCTGCTGTTCGGGCCGGTCGCCGGGCAGGCTCTGGCCGCGCCCGCCGCGCCGAGCGAGACCACCACCGCCGACCGGTTGCTCGGCCTGTCCGGCGTGCCCAATGCCAGGGACGCGGGCGGTTACCGCACCACCGACGGCCGCTGGGTCCGCACCGGCCTGGTCTTCCGCTCCGGCGCGCTGGACAAGGCGACTCCCGCCGACCTGGCCCGGCTGACCGCGCTGGACGTCACCGCCGTCGACGACCTGCGCACCGGCTACGAACGCTCGCTGGCCCCCGACAAGCTGCCCGCGGGCGCGACCGGACATTCCTACGACGTGATCGGCCAGGCGCCGCCGCTGATCCTGGCGGGCGCGCTGTTCGGCGGCGAGGGCATGTACCGCGCCTTCATCACCGCGCCCGGCGCCAACGAGGCCTTCGCCGCGGTGCTGCGCGGCATCATCGCGGCCGAGGGCGGGGTGCTCTACCACTGCAGTGCGGGCAAGGACCGCACCGGCTGGACCTCGGCGCTGCTGCTCAGCCTGCTCGGCGTCGACCGCGCCACCGTGACCGCCGACTTCCTGCTGTCCAATACCTACCGCAACGCCACCCCGGGCGACCCGCTCAACGGCGTACAGGGCGAATGGCTCGACGCGGCCTTCGACCAGGCGAACCTGTCCTACGGCAGCTTCGAGGGGTACGTGCGCGACGGGCTCGGGCTGACGCAGGCCGAGATCACCGCGTTGCGCGCGAAACTGCTCGCCTGAGGCTCAGAGCTCGCGTTCGAAGACGAAATCGTCGTGCACCTGATTGCCGACGAGGAAGGTCTTGGTGCCCACCCGGGCGAAACCGCTCTTGGTGTAGAACTTCTGGGCGCGCTCGTTGGCCTGGTTGACCCCCAGCCACAGCGCGACCGCGCCCGCCTCGCGCGCGATCGTGACCACCGCCACCATCAGCGCTGCGGCCACCCCGCTGCCGTGATGGCCGGGCAGCACGTACATCTTGCTCAGTTCCACCACCGCGCCCGGACGGACCTGCGCGTCGACCTCCGGATCGCGCGGGCGACCGGCCACCAGCATCGCGTAGCCGACGATCTCGTCACCCTCGACCGCCTTGAGCACCGTGCGGTCCGGATCCGAGAGGTACTCGCCGAAGCGCTCACCGGAGAGCATCTGCTCGAGAAAGATCTCGATGTCGCCCGGACTGGCCTCCGGCGGGCAGGCCAGCGGAAAGGTCGCCGCGGCCACGTCACTGAGCGCTTCGGCGTCCCAGAGTCCGGCCCGATCGACGACGACGGAACTGTTGGTCATCAATCCAGTACAGCACGGGTCGAGTAATCTCTCGGCCATGACGAGCGGTAGCCGCATCGGGATCGTCGGTGCGGGAGTGGCGGGTTTGGCCTGCGCGAAGGTTTTGAGCCAGGCGGGTTTCCCGGTCGAGGTCTACGACCGGGCCCCTGATGTCGGCGGTGTGTGGAGTGCCACCCGTCGCTATCCGGGTCTGCGCGCGCACAACAGCAAGTACACCGGTCATTTCACTGACCACCCGATGCCCGAGGACTATCCCCGCTGGCCCGACGGTCAGCAGATGCAGGCCTACCTGGCCGGGTACGCCCAGCACTTCGGGCTCTCCGGCAAGCTGCGCCTTGCCACCGAGGTGGTGGCGGCCGACCCGGTCGACAGCGGCTGGCTGCTCGAGATCCGCGACCGCGACGGCGTGCATCACGCCTCCTGCGACCACCTGATCGTCGCCAACGGCGTGCACAGCGACCCGGTGCTGCCGTCGCTGCCCGGCGAGGCCGCCTTCCGCGCGGCCGGGGGACAGCTGGGTCACGTCTCGCAGTTCCGCGACGCCGAGCAGGCGCGCGACCGGTCGGTGGTCGTCATCGGCTACGGCAAGTCGGCCTGGGACGTCGCCGAGGCCGTCAGCCACTTCGCCGACGAGACCACCGTGGTCGCGCGCACGCTCACCTGGAAGATGCCGCGCACCTTCGGCGCCGGGATCGACTACGAACGGCTGCTGCTGACCCGCGCGGGCGAAGCGCACTTCCGTTCCCGCGTCCCGCACCGCGCCGAGCGCCTGCTCGACCGGCTCGCTCTACGCGGGACGAACATGGACCTGCTGCAGGAGCGGGTCATCCGCAGGCTGCGGCTGCGTGAACTCGGGCTGGTGCCGCCGGGCACCCTCGCCGACATCGCCACCAGCAGTGCGGCGCTGGCCACCGAGGGCTTCGTCGACCAGGTCGAGGCGGGCCGCATCGCGGTCTGCCCGGACACCGAGGTCACCGAACTCATCGGCAGTCAGCACGGGCCCGCGGTCCGGCTCGCCGACGGCAGCGTGCGGCTGGCCGAGATCGTGATCTGCGCGACCGGCTACAAGCAGGAGGTGCCCTTCCTCACCCCGTTCGTGCGGCGCGCGCTCACCGACGAGACGGGCGATTTCCGGCTCTTCCGCAACACCCTGCCCGTCGACGTGCCGAACCTGACCTTCGCCGGTTACCACAGCTCGAATCTGAGCGCGCTCGGCGCCGAGGTCGGCGCGCACTGGATCGCCGGGCTGCTCACCGGCAAGTTCGTGCCGCCGATGCCCGAGCTGATGAACTCCGAGATCGACGAGCAGCTGGCCTGGTCGCGCGAGCGCACCGGGGGCAGGCACGCGCACGGCGCCTCGGTGGGCCCGTTCGCGCTGGCCGCGATCGACGAGATGCTCGACGATCTGGGCCGCACGCTGCCGTGGAGCACCCGGGTGGGGCAGTGGCTGCGGCCGGTGCGGCCCGCCTCCTACCGGGGTGTGCTGCGGGGCCCGGTCGTCCCCGCGCCCGCGGCGCCCGCGCCCGCCGCGTTCACCGAGAGCTAGCCCGACACGCCGGACGGTCGTCGCGCAACGCCGCGGCGCGATACCGGCAATGGTGATAATCCTCGCGTGGATGCGCTGGATCTGAACCTGTTGCTCGCGCTGGACGCGCTGCTGGACACCAACAGTGTCACCGAGGCGGCCCGGCGCCTGCAGACCTCCACCTCGGCGATGAGCCGCACGCTCACCCGCCTGCGCGCGGTGCTCGACGATCCGCTGCTGGTGCGCTCCGGCCGCACGCTGGTCCCCACTCCGCGCGCGCTGGAGCTGCGCCACGATGTCGCCCACCTGGTGGAGCAGGCCCGCGCGCTGCTCGGCGGGCGCGAGGGCGGGCCGGGCAGGCAGCGCGACTTCGTCGTGCGGGTGGGCGACGCGGTGGCGGCCCGGCTGTCCGGACCGCTGCTGGCCGCCGTGCGGGCCGAACTGCCCGGCGTGAGTGTGCGTTTCCTGGCGGCCGACCCCGCCGACGGCTCGGTCGCGCTGCGCGACGGCCGGGCCGATATCGAGGTCGGCATGCTCGGGCGCACCGACCCCGAGACGGTGGTGCAGCGGCTGTTCGCCGACCGCTGGATCGGCGTGGCCGCCGCGCGGCATCCCTTCGCCGCCGCCCGCCCCACCGTCGCCGCCTACGCCTCGGCGCTGCACCTCGAGGTCTCACCGACCGGGCGCACCCACAGCCCGATCGACGACCGGCTGGCCCTGCACGGACGCACCAGGCGGGTGGTGGCGACCGTGCCGGACCTGTCCACCGCGCTGTTCACCGTCACCACGACCGAATTGATCTGTCCCGCACCGGAACAGCTCTGCGCCCCCGCCTGCGCGGCCCTGGGCGCCGCCGTCTTCGACATCCCGCTGCCCCTGCCCGACCCCGTGGTCGCCATGGCCTGGCACCCGCGCAACACCGCCGATTCGGGCCACCGCGCCCTGCGCGAACTCATCGCCGACGTCCTGGCCACCCGCACCCCCGCGGTCGAACTCGTCACGCCCCCGGTCGAACTCGTCCCGGCGCGCGCCGAACCGGCCTCGGCCTAGCCCGCCTCGGGCGTCGGCGGCCCGAACACATCCCGCCGCCCCGGCGGCAGCCCCGCCGACCGCTTCAGCTCGTCGAGCATGGCCTGCAGCTTGTCGACATGCGCCCGCTCGTCCAGATCGAACGCCCGGAACGTCCCCGTCACGGTGATCCCCGCGTCATCGGTCGCGGTCGGGGGCGCCGGATCGGTGCGGTCCTTGGGCAGGCCGATGGTCGGCGGATCGAACTCCGTGGGCGCCGGGGCCCCGGGTTCGGTGTGACGCGGTGCGGTGGGGGAGTTGCCCGCCGGTGCGGTCTCGCCGATCCGCTCCGGATTCCGTTGCGCGGCAGGCTCGTTCGTGATCGCCGTATCCGTCGTGGCCTTGAACGGGGCGAGCCGGGCAGGCGGTCCCGCCGGAGCCGGGGTCCCGGTGGGTGCCGGGGACACTGTGGGTGTTGGGGACGTGGTGGGGGCCGGGGACACCGGCTCGAGGGCGAAATGGGTGTCGGCGCCGGACGGCCGCGTGAAGGTCGCCGTCGTCGTGTCGGAGGGCACCCCCGTCGGATGTGCGAACGCCGGGTCGGTCGAGGTTCCCCCGTCAGCCGGACGGCCGGAACCAGCGGGGACCGCGCCCGCCGACGAGGCGAGTCCCGCGGGAGACTGCTCCCCGGCGGCGTCGGGCGCGGTCGAGGAGGACGACGCCGAGCTGTTGTACGTGGAATGAGTCAGGGCGCCACCGGGTGCCGACCCGGGAGGAACGGCCGCGAACGGCGCGGTCGAATCCGGCGCCGAACCCGCTGAACCGGTAGAAGAGTGCGGCACGGTCGATTCGTGCGCTGCGCCGCCGCCCGCCGAGCCGTGCGCGGCAGTGGTCGACGCGGTCGAGTCGTACGTCGCATCGACTGGAACGCCGGAATCGTGCGCGGAGCGGACGGGGATGGTCGATCCGCGCGCCGTGCTGTCCGAGATGGTCGATGCCTGCGTCCCGCTACCGAGTGCGGTCGAGTCGTCTGCCGCGCTGTCGGGAACGGTCGATGCGCGTACCGAGGTGGGCGAGCTCGTCGAATGGGGCACGGTGTGGGAGGGGGCGGTCGAATCGCTCGCGGTAGCGAAGGTGGCCGTCGAATGGTGCGTCGCGGCGGGAGGGGCGGTCGAGTCGCGCTCTGTGGTGGCTCGGGTGATTCGGTGGTTCGCCGAAGTGGGAGCGGTCGGCTCCTGCGGGGAGGTGGTTTCGGAAGGGGAGGCAGGGAGGACACGGGGTGCCGTGGACGGGGGCTCCGGCGTCGCGAGGGGGGTGATGGGGATGGCGAGGCGGTCGCGGGGTGTGAAGTCGTCGAAGAGGGAGTCGCGGCGGGACGAGTCGGTGGTGAAACCGTTGCGGGCGTGGCCGTTACGGGGCGGGGTGGGGTCGGGTGAGGCGGGGGTGTCCTCGGCGAAGGTCCACTGGAAGCCGTTGGTGCCCTGGGTGGACGCGTCGGTGCGGTCACCGGCGGTCAGCCCGGCGGCACGGGGATCGGGCGTGGGCGAGCTCCCGCTGTCCGGCCGCGTCGGGCGACTGCCGATCCCGTTGTCGGCGAAGCCCGTCGGTGCCGCGTGCGAGGAACTGTCCCCCTCGCCGGACCCGGCTGGACCGTCGGTGAGCCTGCCCGCGGGCCTGGCCCGCTCGATCCCGGGACCCGCACCCGGCTGCACCGCCCCCGCGGACTCCTCCGGCCGATCCTCGACAGCGCGGACGTCCGCCCCGGGCGCACCACCGATCACGCCATCGACAACGGCGTCACGCGTGCCCTCACCGGCACGTACCCCCTCGCCGACGACCCGGCCGTTCCGGCCCCCTTCGTCGACCGTGACCCGGTCGCTCCCGGCCTCGGGGGCGATCCGGCTGCTGAGCGCCGAGAACGAGACAGCCCGCTCCGGGAATCCCCGGGCTTCCGAGCTCTCCGGCTCGCCGCTGGGCGTGATCGCGCCGATACCGGCCGCCACACCACCGGAGCGCGCACCGGACCGGTCGCTGGTCGACTCCGCGTCACTGGCATCGGCCGCGCCGGTCACGCTGCCGGTGTCCGTGACGCGATCGTCCACGATGTGACTGTCCGTGACGCGATCGCCCGCGACGCGACTGTTCGTGTCGGTCTCGGTCTCGACCATCTCGAGCTGCGCCGTCTCCCGCTCCACCGTCGCGACCGCACCGGGCGTGTGCGCGGTGCGGGGGACCGGGGTGACGGTGATGGGCCAGGTCGGATCGCCGAGGTGGTCGGTGGCGGTGGGGCGCAGGGCGGACTGCCTGCGTTCCAGCGGCGGCCGGGCGCCGTCGATATTGCGGAAGGGGTGGGGCGCAGGCGGTTCGGGGGCGAGGGCGGCCTCGGCGGCGCGCTCGGCGGCTTCGGCGGCCTCGCGGACCTCCCGGCGGCTGCGGGTGCCACGGGGCGCGGCGGGGGTGGGCTCGGGATCGCCGCCGTCGAGCGCGTCCAACCGGGAACTCAACCGCGAAATGTCCTGTGACGCATGAAATGCCCAGGATTCCAGCCTGCGGATGCGGATCTGGTCGGGGACGTCCTCGTCACCCGGAAAGGGCGGAACCTCCTCCTGCACGCGGGCGGCGACCACATCGAGCTTCTCGCTGACCTCACGCAGCGCCGCGGCGATGCTCGCCAGCATCGACCCGATGGTTTCGTCGTGCTCCGCGTGGTTCATGCACACCCTACTTCCCGTGGTAGGCGAGCGGGCCCGCCTCGGCCGCAGCGATCATATCCACCGGTGCCGCCGCGTGCGTCGTCGTCCCGGACCGGCCCACCGATCGAGGACACGCCGACGCGTTTCTCAACCGGGATGAAACGGACACGCAACAGGCCCGGTCTGTGTATCGAAATGATCAAGATCTCGGGGACGTTCTGCGACGTCGGCACAATGAAATAGCTTGATATACAGGTTATGTCGTGTTTGTGATCTCGCTCACCGCTCGATGACGCACCCGAGCGCGGGTCAAGGGGGCTGGCGGCGTGTCGGTGGCTGCGGGAACCTGGTGTCCAGGGCGCGAGCGCGAGGCCCCTGGGTAGGGAGTGATGGTGTGAGGACGACGCGGCGCAGTGACACCCAGGTGGTGTGTGGACGACGAGCTCTGCTCGACGAGCTCGGCATCTCCGAGGGCAGTCGGCGCGCGGCTCCCGAACGGACCGGGTACGGCTGTGGCTGTCCCGAATGTGTGGCCGCGCAGTGGAACACCCAGCGGCTCGAACACTGGATCTGCGGCAGGCTCACCGCGGCGGGTGCCGACGAGGCCGAGGTCGACACCCGCGTCGACGACATCCCCGTCGATATCTACTGGCGCCGCGGCGACCGCCGCTGTGTGGTGGAGGTGCACAGCGGCCCGCTGGACATCACCGCCGCCCGTGAACACCGGAAACGCCTGCGGGCGGCCGGAGTCGACGACGTGCTGTGGGTCTGCCCGCAGGGGTACTGGGTGCCGCTGGTCCCGGCCGTCGGCATCGCCGACTTCGCTCCCACGGCCGCGGACTACCGCATCGACCAGGGCATGCTCGTCGCGGGTGAGACGGGTTTCGCCGCGCCCGCGCAGGCGAGCGGCGAGTTGCGTGACTTCCTCGAGGGCTGGGTGGCCGGCGAGATCGAGTGGGGCCATCGGGATCTGACGACAGGAGGGTGGGCCGAGGTGGGCACCTGGGAACGGCATACCGCGGCGCAGGCCGCGATGATCGAGCACCAGCGCCGCGAGCTGCGCGATCAGCGGGTGGAACTGGCGGTCTCGCGGCAGACCGTGCGCGACAAGCAGAAACTGGTGACGCGGCTGCACAACCGGATCGACCGCGCGGGCGTGAACGCCGACGCCGAGGCCATCACCCTGGCCGGGGTGCGCAGTGAGCTGCTCGCCCAGCAGCGCGTCGCGGCCGGTCTGCGCGCGACGATCGGCCGGATGGACCGCACGATCAATCAGTGGCAGTGGCTGACCTGCTGCGCGATGCTGCTGGTGGTCACGCTCCTGGCCGGGGCGATGGTGATGCGCTGAGCCGCAACGGCATCCGGTCCCATCGCCAGTCGTTACGCAGCACCAGACCGGCGAGGTCCAGCAGGTCGAGGCCGGTCTCGGCGCACAGCGCGGCCAGCGCGGCCCGGTCGTAGGGCGCCTGCGCGAGGTCGGCGGCGATGCGCTCCTCGACGGCGGGATCGGTGTCGCGCGCGCGTAATCGGTCCGCGCCCAGGGTACTTCCGGTCCAGGCGAGCCAGCCCCAGCCGTGTTCGCGCGCGTAGGCGCGTGCGTGTTCGCTCTGGACGCGGGTGTGGTGGAAGGCGATCCGGCCCAGCGGCACCACGTCGACGAGCACGATCCGGCCGTCGGTGAGCTGGGCGGCGACCGCCGGATAGTGGGTGTGCTCGACGCCGTCGACGGTGTAGGTGAGCGCGACCGGCTCCTCTTGGAAGGCGACGACCGTGGGCGCGGCGTCCAGGGAACGCAGCAGGCGGGCGGCGAGCGCGGAGTCGTAGGCGACCTCGCGGCCGATCTTGGCCAGATAGAAGCGGCCGCGGCCGTCGTCGTCGCGGTCGGTGACCCGGGCCGAGGTGGTGGGGAGCGGGGCGGGCGAGCCGGTGGGCCGGTCGAGGCCGGCGAGCAGCGGGGCGAGGTCGTCGAGGTCGTCGGTGGGGGAGTGCAGTTTGGCCAGGATGCTGGCGGTCTTCTTCTGCCAGCCCAGGATTCGCTGCATCACATAGCCCGCTACGCGTTTGGCGTCGGCCTGGTCGTGCCCGGCCAGGCGCAGCTTCAGATAGGACCACTCCATCGCCACCAGGTCGGTGTCGGTGGCGTAGGTCTCGGCCAGCAGCATGCGGGTCAGCCGGAGATCGCCCGTGTCGCGGGGATAGCGCTGGGCGAACACGCCCGCGCAGCGGTGCCCCGAGCGCTCGGCTTCGCGCACGAGCCGCCCGATGGCCTTGGTGTAGAGCTGGCGCACCCGGTCGCGCGCCAGGTCGTAGCGGGCGCCGATGCGGGTGAGGGTTTCCGGGCGCTGCCCACCGATGCCCAGGCGCAGTGCCACGATCCGCGCGTCACGGGCCGCGCGTTCGGCATGCTCGACGAGCAGTTCGCCGACCAGTTCGTCGAGCTCCTCGAGCTCGAACGAGACGTCGGCGGCGATATCGTGGCCGACCTCGCTCGTGGTGCTCACCGTGCAACCTCCCTCGCTCGCCTCGGGTCAGCGTAGCGGGGCCCACCGACAACTCCGGGTCAGAGCGCGGTGAGGTACTCGCTGTAGAACAGGCACAGCCCGGTGGCCGACGCGATGCCCGCCAGCACCCAGAACCGAATGATCACCGCCGTCTCCGGCCAGTTGTTGAGCTCGAAATGGTGATGGAACGGCGCCATCCGGAACAGCCGGGTGTGGGTGGTCCGGAAGACCACGATCTGCAGCACCACCGACATGATCTCGGCGACGAACAGCGCGCCGATCACCACCGCGAGCAATTCGGTGTGGCTGGTGATGGACAGTCCGGCCAGCAGGCCGCCGAGGCCGAGCGAGCCGGTGTCGCCCATGAAGATCTTCGCCGGGGCGGCGTTCCACCACAGGAACCCGATGCACGCGGCGGCGCCCGCGGCGCTGATCATCGCCAGGTCGAGCGGGTCGCGCACGGTGTAGCAGGCGCGGCCGGGGCTGATCTCGCAGGAGTTGTCGTACTGCCACAGCGTGATCACCACGTACGCGCCGAGGGTCAGGCTCATCGAGCCCGCGGCCAGGCCGTCGAGGCCGTCGGTGATGTTCACCGCGTTCGACCAGGCCACCACCAGCAGCACGATGAACGCGACGAAGAACAGCGAGGCGAAGGAGATGGTGCTGATATCGCGGACGTAGGACAGGTTGCGGCTGGCCGGGGTGAGCCCGGTGGCGCCGGGGAACCGCAGCACGAGCACCGCGAACACCACCGCGGCGCCGATCTGACCGATGTACTTGCCCGCCGCGGTCAGGCCGAGGTTGCGGTGTTTGCGCAGTTTGATGGAGTCGTCGAGGAAGCCGACCACGCCCAGGGCCGAGGCGAGCAACAGCACCAGGATGCCCGAGGCGCTGGGTCCCGGTGCGTCCCACAGCATCCCGATCAGATGCGACCCGAGATATCCGGCCCACACGCCCGCGCCGATCGCCAGCCCGCCCATGGTCGGGGTGCCGCGTTTGGTGTGGTGGCTGGCCGGCCCGTCGATCCGGATCTCCTGCCCGAACCCACGCCGTGCGAACACCCGGATCAGCACCGGGGTGAGCGTGATGGTCACGACCAGTGCGATCCCCGCCGCCAACAGGATCTGCCTCAAATGCTCGCCCCTCACACGTGGCCTGGTCCGCGCCACCCGACCCGCCCGGCGACGCCGAGTGCCGATCCTAGGTGAGCCCACCCCCACTCCGCCCACCGAGTGACCCGCGTTACAACCCCCACTCCGTACCCGCGCTATCCCTCGAACAGCGCCAGCTCTACGGTCTGGTGATCACACTGCTGGCACCCTGGGGAACCACCTTGCGGCTCACCTGGCCGGACTCGTCAACTGTGATCATGACTCGTTCCTCGTAGTTGAGCCAGGCGACCAGTGCCCACATCGGCAACCAAAGTCCGCAGGAGACGACAGACAGGATCAGATGAAGGATGTGGTTGGGCTTGTTGCCACAAATGACGACAGCGTTGACCTCACCCCGGTACTCCACCCTTGCACCGGCGCCGACTTCGTCGGCGATGGCCGCATCGAGCTTGTAGTGATTGTCGTTCACCTGGGAGCTATCGCCTGACGCCGCTCTGCCGTTTCAACGGCAATGACAGGTGCTCTACACAGAGCTGATGATCGCCATCACGTCGCTGATCTGGCACGAAAACAAGAAAGACCCCCTCGAAAGGGGGTCTGACCTGGTATTACGGTGGTGCGCGATACTGGGATTGAACCAGTGACCTCTTCCGTGTCAGGGAAGCGCTCTCCCGCTGAGCTAATCGCGCGAGGTGGAGACGGGAATCGAACCCGTGTGCACGGCTTTGCAGGCCGTTGCCTCACCACTCGGCCACTCCACCGCGCAAAGGAGGATTGGCAAAATGCCTAACCTACCTCTCGAGCGGATGACGGGATTCGAACCCGCGACCCTCACCTTGGCAAGGTGATGCGCTACCAGCTGCGCTACATCCGCATTCACACTTCCGGAGGCTGTCGGCCTGGCGGCTTCGCTGTCCTCCGTGGTGCGATGAGAACATTAGCCGACGTTCGACGCAGACTACAAATCGCCTGGTAGATGGGTATGAATGTGAATTACACGAGTGTCGTTCAGGTGGGTGTGGGGTGGCGTTCACCAGCCTGTGGGCGGGAGGTGTCGGCCAGCGGGGGGATCGAACTACAACATCACGAGACCTAGATATGCGCATTAAATAATGTATGCGACCGAGGTGGAAGGGGAGGGGTGGAAAGCGCGGGGGCGCAAGAACGGCTGAGGACCCCGAACCCCCCGTTCACGAGGCGATTTGGTGTCACACCGGTACCCCGTGCTAATGTTCCATCTCGTTCGAGAGGCCCACCACGGTCTCCCGGAAACAAGGTACGGTCCCATAGCTCAGCGGGAGAGCGTCCGCCTCACACGCGGAAGGTCGCTGGTTCGAAACCAGCTGGGACCACACAGTATGGCTGGTACGACACGATCCATGTCGGCCAGCCATTTTTTATGCCGTCAGCAGGTGGAGTCGCCGCCTACCCGGGTCGGGATCCGGGAATCGCGTCCGAACCGTACTCATCGCTCGCCGGTCTCGAGAACGCGCATCTCGCCGTGGTGAAATACCCGCTTGCGAGAGTATTGCGAGAAGGGGAATGCGCGGGGAAACGGGTCGCCTGTCCGGCCCGGAAGATCGGTCATTGCCCCAGTTCGAGCCACGCCATGCCGGTGGACCGGGAATCGATTTGCTGAAAGTGTGCTGTGTATATCCTTTTGCCCGTCCTGATCGGCAGAGGCGAGCGGGTGTCCGTTCGCCTCAGGAGGGTTGGAGGTCTGTGCCCACATGGTTCGGCATCGCTCGGTTTCGCGTCCGGCGGTCCTCACGCCCGGCGCTGCGACATCGCACTTCCGTCCCGTGCTCCTCGACGCGTCGAGCCCGGACGGCGGGCGTGACCTCGAAGCGCTGGCGGCGTCGGGAGCGGTCGGCGCGGTGCACGACACGATCGACGAGCAGCTCGACGAACTGATCCGCAGCCAGAACCCCGCCGTCGAGCATTCGGCGGACACCTTGGCCGCGTCGCGACGCCGGATCTGCGGCGAGACCCCACGGTGGCGGTGGGGAACGTGGGTGTTCTATCCGTGGAACGGGCGGCTGGTGCACGTGCTGCCGCGCGAGGACTTCCAGCGGGTGCGCACCGACCGGAATCGCGGCAGGATCGACCGGGCCCAGCAGCGCGACCTGCGCGCGCGGCGGATCGGCGTGGTCGGGCTGTCGGTGGGCAACAGCGCCGCGGTGACGCTGGCGATGGAAGGGGTCGGCGGATCGTTCCGGTTGGCCGATTTCGACGCCCTGGGACTGTCGAATCTGAACCGGCTGCGGGCCGGGGTGGACGACCTCGGCGTGCCCAAGGCGGTGCTGGCGGCGCGTCAGATGTACGAGATCGACCCCTACCTCGACATCGAGGTGTTCACCGACGGGCTGACCGAGGACTCGATCGGGCCGTTCTTCGACGGCGTGGACGGCACCGGACCGCTGGATCTGCTGGTCGAGGAATGCGACACGGTGTGGGCCAAGGTCGCCACGAGGGAATACGCGCGGCGCCGGGGGATCCCGGTGCTGATGGACACCAACGATCGCGGCCTGTTGGACGTGGAACGGTTCGATCTCGAACCCCATCGCCCCCTGTTCCACGGCCGCACCGGCGCGGCGACCTCGGCCGATATCGCGCGGATGAACCGCGCCGAGCAGCTGTCGTTCCTGCTGGCGGTGGTCGACGAAGCGCGATTGAGCCCGGCCATGCGCGCCGCGATCGGCGAGATCGGCCGCGGCCTGTCCAGCTGGCCGCAACTCGCCTCCGGGGTGACGCTCGGCGGCGCCCTGGTGGCGGACACGGCCCGGCGCATCCTGCTCGGCGAGCTGATCCCGTCGGGGCGCACCTATATCGACCTCGACGCACTCCTGCCCGCGATAGATCCACCGAGTACTCCGGCGTCCGTGCGAGTGATGGAGGAGGTCCGTTGACGATCGACCTGCGGGACGTGGAACTCACCGGTTCCCGGCTGCGATTGCGGGATCTGCGGGCCGGTGATCTAGGCGTCTACCAGCGGATCTTCACCGATCCGCGGCTGACCCGGTACATGGGCACCGACAGCATGGGCGTCCAAGCGGCGACCGCCTCCTTCGAGGCGGCCCTGCGCGCCAGGGGCGAGAGTCCGCGCCGCAAGTACACGCTGGCCATCACGGCACCCGACGAGGACACCATGGTCGGCACCATCGGTCTGCTGGTCGAGGATTACGGCAGCAACGCGATGATCGGTGGCCTGGTCGTGATTCCGGAAGGGTCGCTGCGGGCCGGGGGGATCGAGGCGGGCAGGCTGCTGGCGGCTTTCGCCTTCGGGCCGCTCGGGATCCACCGGGTGTGGGCGGGACACCGCCACGATCATCCGGTGATGGACACGGTGATGTCGGGAGTGGGCTTGACACCGGAGGCCCGGCTGCGCCAGCTCTACCGCACCCACGGCCGATGGCACGACGTGTGCACCTACGCGGCCGTGCGCCCGGAGTGGGCTGCGACAGCGACGGCCGCCGAACGCCGCATCATGGCGTTACGGCCAACTGCGGCAAGGGAACACGTCACTGCGGGCCGGTGAAGCGGGGGGCGCGACCCGGTCGAATCGGGCTCCTGGGCGGGCGCGGCGCGATAGCATCGCCGACTACCACCCGAACGCGCAGCGGCCGGCGAGGGGCGGGACTCCACCGCCGGCGGGAATCCGAGAGTGGAGATCACCCATGGCAGTGCTGATCGACTCCGACTACTTCACACCGGCCGACCGCCGGGAGGCGGTGACCGCGATCCTGCAGGAGGCCGATATCGGGGCCAACCTGAAGATGTGGGACGCACCGGCCGAAGTGGTCAGCAGACACCAGGCCTGGATGCTGGGACCCATCGCGCTCACCCGCTCGGAGGTCTCCGGTCACCAGGTCTGCCGGACCCGCAGGCACGAGCGCGCCACCCCCAGCGACACCCTGACCGTGACCGTGCAGAACGGCCAGGTCCGCAGGCACGAACAATTCGGCGCGCAAACGCTGATCGAACCCGGCTCCTGCGAAGTCATCGATCTGGCAGGCACGTTCGCCTCCGGCTGGCACGGGCTCGGCGGCACGCTGTGCCTGCAGCTGTCCAGGGAGCGCCTCGGCATCTCCGCGGAGACGATCATCGCGGCGCACGGGCGGCTGGCGGCATCGCCGCTGTATCCGATGGTCACGGCGCAGATCCAGCATCTCGTCCGGATCGCCGACCAACTCGAAGCCGACCCGGCCGCCGCCGCGGTGGGCGAGTCGTGCCTGGAAATGGTGCGGGCGCTGCTGATCTCGGCCGCGGGGCGTGGTCCGGGGGACGGTGGCGCGATCCCGGAGCAGCTGCTGATCGAGCAGATCCTCGGGTACGTGCGGGCACACCTGGCCGATCCGGGTCTGAAGATCCCGGGTATCGCGGCCGCCAACAACATCTCCGTGCGGCACCTGTACAAGGTGTGCGCGCAGTCGGGGATCAGCCTGGAGCAGTGGATGATCGAGCAACGCCTGGTCCGGGCCCGCGACATGCTGGTCGACCGCGGCTACGCGCACCGGTCCATCGGCGCGGTGGCCGGTGCCGTCGGTTTCCGCGACCCCGCGCACTTCACCCGGCGATTCCGCGAGACATTCGGGATGACACCACGGGATTGGCGCCGCAGCGCCACCGCGGCGGACGACCCACCGAAGTAACCGGCGATTCTGCGCGCGGCGGCGCTCGAGTTTGTGCGTGCACAGTCAGCGGGCGTGCAGTCACAGCCTCTTTCGCGCGCCGATTCCCCGATATCTTTCGAATGTGGCTGCGCGAGACCGCTTCAGGAGTGCGGGTGTTCGCCGACGGACACCGCGCCGATGCAGTCCGTGCCGAGGGCATCGAGAGAAAGGGGGGGACCATGTCCACGATCGGCAAAGCGATCCGGGCCGCGCGGATGGCCTCCGGATTCACGCAGGCGGAACTGGCCGACTGGATCGGGATCCGCGACGGCAATCAGATCAGCCGGTGGGAACGTGACGTGGTGACACCCAGTCCCGACAGTGTCGGTGAGCTGAAGCGGGTCCTGGGCGTGCGCCTCGACAACTCCTCCGGCGATACGGTGTCGTGCTGATCGGCGCGCTCCGGGGCTAGGAGACGACCTGGGCGCTGAGGTAGCCCAGAAGGACCTGGACGTCGTCGCCGTAGTCGAGGTGGGCCGCCGAGGCGTAGAAGTTGGCCATGTCCACACCCTGGCGGCCCAGCTGGACGAGCTCCTCGACGGTGGCGGGGTCGGTGAGGCTGAGCAGGCTGCGGGTGGTCGCCCCGAGATCGGCGCGAATGCCCGCGGCGACGGGGCCGAGGACGGAACCGGTGAGGTCGGCACCGGTGACGGCCACGGTCGCCAGGTCGGCGTAGGCGGCGAAGGGGTCGTGGCGATCGAGGGACTCCACCGCGCGCCAGAGCACCTCCTGGATCCGACCCGCCCGGTCGGCGATGCTCAGCAGGTCGAGGTGGGTCAGGGCGTCGGCGATGACACTGACGCCCGCGGTCCGGCCGGAGGGATCGGCGGCGGCCGCCGCGCGGATGACCTCGGCGACCAGGGTCCGGTCCACCCCCGCCGCGGCCTCGACCAGCGGGGACAGCGCGACATTGAGGGCCATCGCCGACCGGTGCGCCGCGCGGATGTCACCCGCCGCGAGCAGCTCCGGCAGGCGGGTGAGGTTGTCGAGGATGACCGGCAGGTTCGCCGCGGTGGCGGTCCAGCCCGCACCCATGGTGACGGCCTGCGCGATCAGCGCGCGCGGATCGACCGTGGCGGGCAGCACGTCCGCGATCGGCGCGGGATCACCGCTCAGGACCCGGCCGACCACGGCGAGGAACGGGGAGGTGGCGGCATCGAGGGAGCAGTACAGGTCGCCGTCGGCGCACAGGGTGCGCACGCGCTCGGTCAAGGCGCCGAAATCCCGGCTCCGTGTCCCGGCGATGCCCTGGCCGGGCTGCGGGGTGCCCAGCGACAGCGTGGTGCCCGGATCGCGATGCGGATCGGCCAGTAGCCCGACCCCGATCACCCGATCGGCGGCGAGGGGGCCGTCGCCGTGGCCGATCGCGGTGGCGAGGTCGCCGATGCCGTCCGCGCCCTGGCTGTAGCCCGCGAGCACGACCCGGGTCGACGCGCACAGACCGCCGAGCATGCGGTCCAGGCGGGATTCCAGGGTGCTCAGGGACTCGGCGTAGGTCAGGCCCAGGTCGAACGCGCTCGCCGCGTAGGGGACGTAGCGGACGGTGATGTCACTGCCGAACTGCCGTTGCAGGCCGTCGCCGACGGGCCGGAGCATGCCGACCGGCACCCGGGGATCGGCGTCGGGTGTGGTCTCCCAGGTCCCCGGCGCGAGGACGGCGGTGTACGGCGTGCAGGGCGGCGCGGCGGGCGATTGTGCCCGCGCGAGGCCGATCGCCGAGGTCCCGACCGTGAGGACGGTGGCGAACATCGTCGCCGCGGTAGCCTTCAACAACCTGTCCATCGTCGAATACCTCTGTTGCCGAGGGGGATTCGCCACGTCGTGGTGAGCGCTGGAATCCCGCGGAACTGCCGTGGAGAATTATCGCCACTCGGCGCCGGTCCGGTCCGCGCTTTCAGACACGGTTTTATTTCAGATTCGGCAGGGGCCTGTCGCGGCCCGCGCCGTCGCCGCACGACCGGGGAGCCGGTTTCGGTGAATCAGCGGCAACTCAATAGCATGGAAGTGCCGTACCGATCGAGGAACCTGAGGACGCCTGTGACTACCGAACAACTTGACCGCTGGAATGCGCAGGAAGCAGCCGCCGAGGCGATGATTCCGATCATCGGCACGCTGTACCGGAGCAAGGGTGTGACCATCCTGCTGCACAGCCGCTCGCTGGTGAACAAGTCGGTGATCAGCATCCTGCGTACGCACCGGTTCGCGCGCCAGATCGAGGGCGAGGAGCTCTCGGTCGACGAGACGCTGCCGTTCCTGCAGGTCCTCAGCGAGCTGGACCTGGGCGCGTGCAAGATCGACCTGGGCCAGCTGGTGAAGGCGTACCGCGCCGAGGGCGGCGACCGGTCGATCGCGGAGTTCGCCACCGATGTGCTGGCCGACGTGCTCGACGGCAACAAGACCCAGCCGCAGGGCCCGCGGGACGTGGTCCTCTACGGTTTCGGCCGGATCGGCCGCCTGGTCACCCGCCTGCTCATCGAGAAGGCCGGTTCGGGCAACGGCCTGCGCCTGCGCGCCGTGGTCGTGCGCAAGAGCGGCGAGGAAGACCTGGTCAAGCGCGCGTCGCTGCTGCGCCGCGACTCGGTGCACGGCGCCTTCAACGGCACCATCAAGGTCGACACCGAGAACAACACGATCACCGCCAACGGCAATGTCATCAAGTTCATCTACAGCAACGACCCGACGACGATCGACTACACCGACTACGGCATCGACAACGCGATCCTGATCGACAACACCGGCCGCTGGCGCGACCGCGAGGGCCTGGGCCAGCACCTGCGCCCCGGTATCGAGAAGGTCGTGCTCACCGCCCCCGGCAAGGGTGACGTCCCCAACATCGTGCACGGCGTCAACCACCGCGAGCTGGACCTGTCCCAGCAGATCTACTCCTGTGCGTCCTGCACGACCAACGCGATCGTGCCGCCGCTGAAGGCCATCGACGACGAGTTCGGCATCCTGCGCGGCCACGTCGAGACGGTGCACTCGTTCACCAACGACCAGAACCTGCTGGACAACTTCCACAAGGCCGACCGTCGCGGCCGTTCCGCGCCGTTCAACATGGTGCTCACCGAGACCGGCGCGGCCTCGGCCGTCGCCAAGGCGATGCCGGACTTCAAGGCCAAGATCACCGGCAACTCGATCCGCGTCCCCACCCCGGACGTCTCGATGGCGATCCTGAACCTGCAGCTGGAGCAGGAGGTCACCAAGGAAGAGGTGCTCGCCTACCTGCGTCAGGTCTCGCTGTCGGGCCCGCTGAGCCGCAACCTCGACTACACCGCGGCCACCGATGTGGTCTCGAGCGACTTCATCGGTTCGCGCGCGGCCTCGATCATCGACGCCAACGCGACCATCGTCGAGGGCGACACCGCCATCCTCTACGTCTGGTACGACAACGAGTTCGGTTACTCCTGCCAGGTCGTGCGGACCGTGCAGTACATCTCGGGCATCGAGTACCCGACCTACCCGCAGGTCGGCGCGCAGGCCGATACCCGCGAACCGGTGACCGCCGCGGGGTAGTCCGCCGCGGCGTAGCGAGGGGATCCGGTCGCCGACCGGGTCCCCTCGGCTGTGTCCGGGTGGACCGAACCGGGCCGCCTGTGCATACTGATCGCATGACATCTCGTCGAAAGGGCGTTCTGCGCCCGGGCCGTTGAGCCCCCGGCCGGTCATCGAACCGGCTTCCCTCGATTCCCGTCTGTCCTTCTGGGTGCGTGTCCGCGAGTTCGCCGTATCGCCCGCGATGATCGACACCGCCACCGCCCGCCGTCGCGTCGGCGACTGGTCCGGCGCCTGTGCCGCCGCCGGGGTCGATACCGACCTCGATCTGCGGTCCCTGGCCCGGAGCCGGGGTTCCACGCTGGCCGCGCGCGTCCGCGCCGACCTGCGGCATCTGGCCCCCGACCTGCTGCGCTGGCACCTACCCCGCATCGCCCCGGATGGTCTGCTGCGGCCCGGTCTGACGATCTCGCTGGCCCGCTACGGCCCCGATCCCGGTGGGGGCGTGGTGGATCCGGTGCACCTTGTCGTCCGGACCGCACCGGCGTGGGCCGATGCCGGACAGCGGCTGAGCCTCGCGCTGTGGGACGGTGCCGGTGCCCACCAGCATCCGCATCCACGCCCGGATCGGCGTTTCCGGCTCGACCTGCACCGGCACCTGTGGGACGCCCGCCGCGCCCACGAGCTGCGAAGTCGTTCGGGCGCAGCACAATTCGCCGCGGGCGACCTCGATGCCGGATTCCCGGAATCCCTCCCCGACACCTGCGCGGTACACTGCTGGGCCGCCGAGGCAGCGTTGCTGCTGCGCACCGAACTGTCCCCGGCTGGGCTGGTGCAGGTGCGGTACGGCGCTCGGCGCGGCCTGGTGCTCGCGCTCGCCGACGACGGTGCCGCCCGGATCGTGGACGACCCGCCCCGGGGTGCCCGGCTGCCGGTGCTGCCCGATGCGGCGACCTGGGTGCTGCCCGATCTGGCGCTGCTCCGCGCGGGTGCGATCACCGCCGATCGCCTGCATCCGCTGGTCGCCGCCGCGCTCGAACCGGGGCACCGGCCCGGTGGTTCCGATGCGCAGCCTGTGCGTGGGCAGCGTGTCGTGCAGTGCCGGGGTGAGCGTCACCGGATCGGCCTGGTCGACGGCGTGCTGACGGCCCTTGACCACGACCCGGCCGAACTGCGCCGCGAAGAACTACTGGTGGCCCTGACCGGCACCCCGCTGCCCTGCCTGCGCGCGATCGACCGGGCGCATCGGAGCCCGGAGGACCTGGCCGGGGTGCGGGAACGGCTCGATCACGGCGATACCGCCGGGGCGCTGGCCGTGGTCGAGGAGCTGCTCGGTCCCGAGGCGCTGTTGCGCGAGGGGCCGCTGCTCGACGCGCTGCGACAGTCGGCCGAGCGCCGGGTCGTCTACGGCCTGTTCCGTGCCGTCTGCCCGAGCCCGGTCATTCCTTTCCGCCGCCGAAGCGGCTGGTCCGTCGCGTGCGCGGCGGACACCCGCGGCACGCGGTCAAGTCCTGACGCGCCCCGAGCGCTCGAACTTCTACCCCCGAGGTGAATCACTCATGTCTGTTTCCGTGCTGTCCCGTCCCGATTCCCAGCTCGACGTCGCCGCCGACCTGCTCGCCCTGCTCGGCGACGTGCGCACCGAACCGCGCCCGGACACCCGCCTGGAGGCGCTCACCCTGGCCGTGGCCGCCGACCTGCCGGTCTTGCTCTGGGGCGAGCCGGGCATCGGCAAGACCGCCGCCCTGACCCAGCTCGCCGAGACCCTCGACCTGCCGCTGACCACCGTGATCGCGAGCGTGCACGAGCCCTCGGACTTCTCCGGCCTGCCCGTGATCGGCGACGATCCGGCCACCCAGGGTGTGCCGATGGCACCGCCGGACTGGGCCGTCGACCTCGCGCGGACCGGACGCGGCCTGCTGTTCCTCGACGAACTGTCGACCGCGCCGCCCGCTGTGCAGGCCGCCCTGCTGCGCCTGGTCCTGGAACGCCGGATCGGCGCGCTGCAACTACCCGCCGGGGTCCGCGTCGTCGCGGCCGCCAACCCGCGCTCCTCGGCGGCCGACGGCTGGGAACTGAGCCCACCGCTGGCCAACCGGTTCGTGCATCTGCAGTGGATCCACGACCACGACGTGGTGGTGCGCGGTCTCGGCGGTACCTGGCCCCGGGCCACCCTGCCCACCCTGGACGCCGAGAAGCTGCCCGAGGCAGTGGCTTTCGCGCGCCGCGCGGTGTGCGAGCTGCTGGCCGCGCGGCCCAAACTGGTCCATCAGCTGCCGACTTCCGAGACCCGGCGGGGTGGCGCGTGGCCGTCACCGCGCAGCTGGGAAATGGCGTTGCGGCTGACCGCCTTCGCCACCGCCGCCGGTGCCGGACGCGATGTGCTCTCGCTGCTGGTGCGCGGAGCGGTCGGCGAGGGCGCCGGTTTCGAGCTGCTGACCAGCATCGACCGGATGGACCTGCCCGACCCGGAAGTGCTGCTGGCCGACCCGGCCGCCGCCGAGCTACCCACCCGCGGCGACCTGCGCCAGGCCGCCCTGGACGCAGTGGTGGCGGCGGTGCGCGGGCGCCCCGACCGGGCCCGCTGGGACGCGGCCTGGGCCGTGCTGGCCGGGGCGGTCGAGACCGGCGCGCCGGATCTGGTGGTGGTCCCCGCGACCACCCTGGCCTCGCTGCGCCGCGACGACTGGACGGTCCCCGCCACCATCGAGCGCCTCGCGGGCATGGTGTCGGTAGCGCAGCGGGCCGAGCGGGCGGGCGAGCGGGCGCGGGTGGGCCGATGAGCGCGGACCCGGCCGGGCTCGACACCGAGAAGCTGTATGCCGCACGGCTACAGGCGGTGTCGGCGCGCCCCTATCTGGCGAGCGCGCTCTACGCCCTGCACCTCGTCGCCTCGCGCCGTGTCCCCACGATGGGCGTCGACCGGTACTGGCGCTGCTACGTCTCGCCCGGATACGTGGACCGGACGCCGGTCGAGGAACTGGCCTCGGTGCTGGTGCACGAGGTGTCGCACCTGCTGCGCGAGCACCACGCGCGCAGCGACCGCTACGCCAGGGACAACGAGCTCACCGGCCCGGCCGAACGGCTCCGGATGAATATCGCCGCGGACGCCGAGATCAACGACGACGCCTTCGGGGACGGTTTGATCCCCATCGAGCACGCGGTCACCCCGGCGAGCCTCGGCCTGCCCGACGGGCAGCTCATGGAGGAGTACCTGCGGCAGTTCCGGCTCGGCCCGCACACCGCGGCCATGGCCTGGCTCGACTGCGGCAGCGGCGCGGACGGCGCCGACCGCGACTGGGAACTGGGACCCGACGGTGCCGACGGGCTCAGCGAACAGGAGCGGGCCGCCGTCCGGTTCCGGGTGGCGCAGGGGATCACCGGCCGCCCGGGTGACGCGCCGAAGGGCTGGCGGCGCTGGGCGGAGCGGGCCCTGCATCCGCCGCAGCCCTGGCGTCAGCTGCTCGGTGCCGCGGTGCGGTCGGCGGCCGCGGCGGCCGGTACGGGCGCGGACTACACCTACGGCCGCCCGGCCCGCCGCTCGGCCGGGCTACCCGGCGTCGTGCTGCCGAGCCTGCGGACCATGCCACCGAAGGTCAGCGTGGTCATCGATACCTCGGGCTCGGTCAGCGACGCCGAACTGGGCAGCGCGCTGCTCGAGGTGGGCGCCATCGCCCAGGCCGTGGGCGGCCGCCGGGACCTGGTGACGGTGTTCTCCTGCGATGCCGCGGTGCACCTGGCCGGGCCGCTGTGCCAGGCCGAGGGGATGACGCTGATGGGCGGCGGCGGCACCGACCTGCGGACCGGTTTCACCCGGGCGGCGCGCACCACCCCGCGCCCGGATGTCATCGTGGCCCTCACCGACGGGCAGACCCCGTGGCCGTCCACCCGGCCCGCCTGCCGCACCGTGGTCGGCCTGTTCGCTCGGGAGCGGACCTGGCGCGAGGATCGCCCGGATTACGTGCCGGACCGGCCGCCGGAGTGGGCGCGGGTGGTCGATATCGGCTGAGGCGCAGCGGGATCCATGCGCTGTGGTGCACGTCACATTTCCGTAGCGATTCCCATCGCGGCTTTTCGTACGCTTGGGTAATTCTTTACTATTGGCCCGACCCTGTGTCTCGGGTCCGTTCTCGCAGCTCAGCATCTATTGCCAGTGCCATGTTCGACCGATGAACCGGGCTCCTTCGCCCGGCGAAGGAGAATGATGACCGACAATGATCCTGGCCCGACCGGCATACTGCGGCAAGATCTTCCGGCCTCGCTGGTGGTCTTCCTGGTCGCGCTACCGCTGTCGCTGGGTGTGGCACTGGCCTCCGGGGCGCCGGTCGTGGCGGGATTGATCGCCGCGGCGGTCGGGGGAGTGGTCGCCGGATTGCTCGGCGGATCCTCGATCCAGGTGAGCGGGCCGACGGCCAGTCTCGCCGTGGTCGTCGCCGGGGCGGTACAGCAATTCGGCTGGGCCGCCATGTGTTTCATCACCGTGGGTGCCGGGGTGCTGCAGATCCTGTTCGGGCTGAGCCGGGTCGCGCGCGCCGCGCTCGGGATCGCGCCGGTGGTGGTGCACGCGATGCTGGCCGGGATCGGCGTGATCATCGCCCTGCAGCAGGTGCACGTGCTGCTCGGCGGGGCGACGGTCGGTTCCCCGTGGGAGAGCGTGCTGGCGCTGCCCCGGCAGCTGATGTCGGTGCACGGGGGCGACCTGTTCGTCGGGCTGCTGGTGATCGGCCTGCTGATCGGCTGGCAGTACCTGCCGCGGCGGGTCCGGGTGGTGCCCGGGCCGCTGGTGGCGGTGGCCGTGGCGACGGTGGTGTCGCTGGTGCTGCCGCTCGGGGTGGACCGGGTGCGGCTGGACGGCTCGCTGCTCGACGGCATCGGCCTGCCCGCGCTGCCGCACGGCGGCTGGGCGCCGATCGTGCTGACCATGCTCGCGGTCGCCCTGATCGCCAGCGTGGAGACGCTGCTCTCGGCGGTGGCGGTGGACAAGCTGCGCCCCGAACGCCGCACCGACTTCGACCGCGAACTGCTCGGCCAGGGCGCGGCCAATATGACCTCGGGCATGCTCGGTGGCCTGCCGGTCGCGGCGGTGATCGTGCGCAGCATCACCAATGCCAACGCGGGCGCCCGCACCAGGGCGGCCACCGTGCTGCACGGCTGCTGGGTGCTGGTGTTCGCGCTGGCGCTGGTGGGCCTGGTGCGCCAGATCCCGACCGCCGCGCTGGCCGGGCTGCTCGTGCTGATCGGGGTGCAGCTGGTCAAACTCGCCCACATCAGGCGCGCGCGGCGCACCGGCGACCTCTACGTCTACGTGATCACCGTGGCGGCGGTGGTGGCGCTGAATCTGTTGCAGGGCATGGTGATCGGGCTGATCGCCTCGTTCGCGCTGCTGCTGTGGCGGGTGGTGAAGGTCAGCGTCGCGGCCACCCCGCGCCCCGACGGCCGCTGGCTGGTGCGGGTCGAGGGACCGTGCACCTTCCTGGCCGTGCCCAAGCTCACCGCCGAGCTGGCCAAGGTGCCCGCGCGGGCCGAGGTCACCGTGGAACTCAGCGTGGATTTCCTCGACCACGCCGCCTGCGAGCTGCTCGCCGAATGGACCGCCGGGCGCGAATCCGCGGGCGGCGCCGTGGATGTGGTCGAACTGGGTACCGCGCGGATGGCCTGGGCGCACGACGGGCCACCCGAGCGCGGGCAGGCGCGCGAGGCCGTCGACCAGGCGATCCGGCCGTGGCGGCGCAGCGGCGGGGTCGACCCGATCGCGGCCGGTATCGCCGCCTACCACCGCGGCCACGCGCACCTGCTGCGCTCACACCTGGACGGGCTGCGGCACCGGCCCGACACCGACACCTTCTTCCTCACCTGCGCCGATGCCAGGATCGTGCCCAATGTGATCACCAGTAGCGGGCCCGGTGATCTGTTCACCGTGCGCAATGTGGGCAATCTGGTGCCGGTCGGTGGCAGCGACGTGTCGGTGGAGGCGGCGCTGATCTACGCGCTGGACAAGCTCGACGTGCGCTCGGTGGTGGTCTGCGGGCACAGCGGATGCGGGGCGATGGAGGCGCTGTACAAGCAGGTGCAGGCCGGTCCCGGTCTCGACGACTGGCTCGCGCACGCCCAGCCCACGCTCACGGCCTACCAGCAGGGGCATCCGGTCGCGGCGGCCGCGGCGCGCGCCGGATTCGGCCCGATCGACCAGCTCGGCATGGTGAACGTGGCGCGTCAGGTCGAGACGCTGATCGCCTATCCGGCGGTGCGCAGTGGCATGCGGGAACGCGGTGTCGCGGTGTCGGGGCTGTTCTTCGATCTGGCCACCGCGCGCGTGATCGAAGTCACCGCCGAGGGCATCGCCGAGTTCGACGACCGGCGAAGCGGATTGGCCGCGGAGCCGGTGTGAGCCCCGCCGGTGTGCGTCACACCACAGCGGGCCGGTCGTTATGGCGAGGCCCACTCTTTCTGCGGCACACTGGTTTTGCCATTTCTTTACCAATAGTTTGGATGGCCTGCCCGGTCCATCGTCGCACCGGGATTTTTCTTTTGCTTCACCGTGAGAAGCCGGTTCGCGGTCTCTGCCCGTACTGGACAAGTTGATCGTCGACCGACATCGGCCCAGCGCCGAGTCGGCGAAGGAGAGTCATGTCTGTAGAAAACGATCTCGCACCGCCTCGTACCGAGGCCGAGTCACCCAGCGGGTCACCCCGCACCGCGTGGCAGCAGACGCTGCTGCGCCACGATCTGCCCGCGTCCATCGTGGTCTTCCTGGTCGCGCTGCCCCTGTCCCTGGGCATCGCGGTCGCCTCCGGCGCACCGGTCGCCGCCGGTCTGGTCGCCGCCGTGATCGGCGGTGTCGTCGCCGGTCTGCTCGGTGGTTCGGTCCTGCAGGTCAGTGGTCCCGCCGCGGGCCTGACCGTCGTCGTCGCCGAATCCATCGCCACCTTCGGCTGGCGTGTCACCTGTTTCATCGTCGTCGCCGCCGGGGTGTTACAGATCCTGTTCGGCCTCAGTCGGATCGCGCGTGCCGCGCTCGCCGTCGCCCCGGTCGTGGTGCACGCGATGCTGGCCGGCATCGGCGTCACCATCGCCCTGCAGCAGATCCACGTGCTGCTCGGCGGCTCCTCGCACAGCACCGCGCTGCGCAATATTCTCGAACTTCCCGGTCAGCTGCTCGACCTGCACGGCGGCGGCGCCCTCGTCGGCGCCACTGTGATCGTGGTCATGGTCGGCTGGAAGCGCATGCCGCCCAAGCTGCGTGCGGTGCCGGGTCCGCTGGTCGCCGTCGTCGCTGGCACCGTGCTGTCGCTGCTGCTGCCCACCGACGTCGAGCGCATCGTCATCGACGGCTCGCTCTTCGACGCGCTGCAATTGCCGGAACTGCCCTCGGGCGACTGGTCGGCGGTGGCGATGATGGTGCTCACCATCGCGCTGATCGCCAGTGTGGAGAGCCTGCTCTCGGCCGTGGCCGTGGACAAGATGCACACCGGCCCGCGCACCAATTTCGACCGCGAGCTGATCGGCCAGGGCTCGGCCAATGTGCTGTCCGGGCTGGCGGGTGGCCTGCCGATCACCGGGGTGATCGTGCGCAGCGCCACCAATGTGCAGGCCGGTGCGCGCACCCGCGCCTCGGCGATCCTGCACGGCTGCTGGGTCCTGCTGTTCTCGGTGGCGCTGGTGGCGCTGGTCGAGCAGATCCCGACCGCCGCGCTGGCCGGTCTGCTGATCGTGATCGGCATCCAGCTGGTCAAGCTGGCCCACATCCGGCTGGCCCGGCGCACCGGCGACCTGCTCGTCTACGTCGTGACGATCCTGTCGGTGGTGTTCCTCAACCTGCTCGAGGGCGTGATCATCGGGTTGGCGCTGGCCTTCGGCCTGCTGCTGTGGCGGGTGGTCCGGGTGCAGGTGAGCGCGGTCCCACTGGACGGGCCGCGCTGGCTGGTGAGCATCGACGGATCGTGCACCTTCCTTGCCCTGCCCAAGCTCTCAGGCGAACTGGCCAAGGTGCCCGCCGGTGCCGACGTGACGGTGGAGATGACCGTCGACTTCCTCGACCACGCCGCCTTCGAGGCCATCGAGGACTGGCAGCGGCAGCAGGAAAGCAGCGGTGGCCGTGTCGATTTCGTCGAGATCGGCAGTGCCCGGATGGCCGGTGCGGCCGCGGCGCCGCCCGCGCGCGGCTTCGGCCGTCAGGTGTGGGACGAGGTCCTCGGGCCGTGGCGGCGGACCGAGTCCGACGCGGTGGCCGCCGGTGTCTCGGCGTTCCATCGCAGTCACGCGCACGTGGTGCGCCCGCACCTGGACGAACTGCGCGACAGCCAGGACCCGCACTCGTTCTTCCTGACCTGCTCGGACTCACGGATCGTGCCCAATGTGATCACCAGCAGCGGGCCCGGTGACCTGTTCACCGTCCGCAATATCGGCAACCTGGTGCCGCTGCACGGCGACGATTCGGTCGAGGCGGCGCTGGTGTTCGCGCTCGAGGAACTCGCGGTGCGCTCGCTGGTGGTGTGCGGGCACTCCTCCTGTGGCGCGATGAAGGCGGTGTACGCCGGTGCCGACACCGACGGCGGGCTGAACTCCTGGCTGGGCCATGCCGAGCCCAGCCTCGACCGTTTCCGCTCGGGTCATCCGGTGGCGCGCGCCGCCGCGGCGGCCGGGTACGGCGAGGTTGACCAGCTGAGCATGGTCAACGTCGCCGTGCAGCTCGAAACCCTGCGCCGGCATCCGGTGGTGCGCCGGGCCATCGCCGAGCGCGGGGTGACGGTGTCGGGCCTGTTCTTCGACATCGCGGGCGCGCAGGTGATCGAGGTGACCGCCGACGCGGTCCGCGCGATCGACGGTGAGGTCCCGGTCACGCTCTGATCGGCGAGACGCATCCGCGGCGGTCGGCTCGTAGGCTGGAACGATGATCAGCGAGCCGACCGCCGACGCCGTCCGCGCCGACCTCGACTCCGGTGACCCGGGGGCGACCACCGAGGCACCGGAGCGGTGGCACCGAACCAAACAGCGCGGGCGCGCCTTCCGGGCGGGCATCGCCCGGCGCCCTACCCTGAACTTCGGCTATCGCGTCGTGGTCGGGCTGATCGGTGGCATGGTCCTGCTCATCGGGATCGTCACCATCCCGTACCCGGGCCCGGGCTGGGCGCTCGTGTTCGCGGGCTTCGGCATCCTGGCCACCGAATTCGTCTGGGCGCATCACACCCTGCGGTGGGTCCGCGGGAAGTACCGGATCGTCATGGACTGGTACACCTCGCGCGGCTGGACGATCAAGGTGCTCGGCGCGGTGGCGACCTTCGCCCTCGTCGTGGTGACGCTGTGGCTGCTCGGCACATATTCGATGGTGGCAGGGTGGATCGGAGTCGATTGGCCATGGTTGCGCAGTCCCCTGATGTCGTGAGTGTCGTCCCCGGGCGCCTGCTCACCGATCCCGCCTGGATCGCGGCGCGCATCGACGAGATGGGCCGGTCCTGGGGCACCGATGTGCCCCGGGTGGCGGGCACGCTGTGGTGGTGCATGGTCGCCTCGGCCCTGGTCGGGCCGATCACCTCGGCCTACGCGGCGGGCCGTCCCGCGCCGGTCGCCGCGCTCGGGGAATTCGACTGCGAGGTCCGTCCGGACGGTGGCGTCGAACACGTCGGCTTCCACCGGGTCCCGGTCGACGCCGACGGGCGCGCCGTGCGCTCGGATGTCGGCGGGGAGCGCGGCGCGGGCGCGGCCGAGGAGGTCGGCGACGCGCTGCGGGCGACCCTGGCCGCGGTGATCGCCCAGGTCGCGGCGGTGTCCGGAGCGGGCATGCCCGCGCTGTGGGCGATCGTGGCCGACGCCGTCGGCAACCGCGCGCTCGACGTGGGCGCCCCCGAGGTCGGCGCCCGGCTGGCCGCCGACGTGGGATCCCGGCTGATCCCGCCCCGGTTCGTCACCGTCGGCGCGCGCACCTTCGTCAAGCGGATCTCCTGCTGTCTGGTCTACGAGGTCCGTGGCTGCCAGATGTGCACGAGCTGCCCGAAACGTCCCGCCGCCGAGCGGGCCGAGCTGCTGGCCGGGCTCGCGGGCCCGTCGAGCTGACCGAGCCGCCGTCCGGCGGTCCGGACCCGCCCGCGCCGCGCGTCCACCGCCGCCGTCGCCCAACACGCGGGCCCCGGTCCGTCGACACGGCCGGTCGGCGCGCCCGATAGCATGGGCGGCGTCGCAGGATGGACCCTGCGTACGTGCCGGATCGACCCGGCAGACACCAAACGTCAAGGAGAGCATTCCCGTGACCACCTCTGCACCCATCAGTCCTGTCGCCCTCGTCCGGGTGCAGGCCGGGACTACCGCGGGTGCCGCGGTGCGGGAGGCGGGCTTGCCGACCAAGGGACCGGGCACGATCGTGGTGGTCCGCGACGCCGAGGGCGCGCTCAAGGACCTGTCCTGGACCCCGGACGAGGACGTCGAGGTCGAGGCCGTCGCCGCCGACACCGAGGACGGCCGCAGCGTGATCCGGCACTCGGCCGCGCACGTGCTGGCCCAGGCCGTGCAGCAGGAATTCCCGGACGCCGTGCTGGGCATCGGCCCGCCGATCAAGGACGGCTTCTACTACGACTTCCGGGTCGACCGTCCCTTCACCCCCGAGGACCTGGCCAAGCTGGAGTCCCGGATGAAGAAGATCGTCAAAGGCGCGCAACGCTTCTCGCGGCGCGTGGTCGAGATCGACGAGGCCAGGGCCGAACTGGCGAAGGAACCGTTCAAGCTCGAGCTGATCAGCGACAAGTCCGGCATCGACGACCCGGAGGTCATGGAGGTCGGCGGCAACGAGCTGACCATCTACGACAACCTGGACCCGCGCACCGGCGAGAAGATCTGGGGCGACCTGTGCCGCGGCCCGCACATCCCCACCACCAAGTTCATCCCCGCCTTCAAGCTCACCCGCTCCTCGGCCGCCTACTGGCGCGGTGACCAGGACCGCGAGGACCTGCAGCGCATCTACGGCACCGCCTGGGAATCGACCGAGGCGATGGACGAGTACCTGCACCTGCTGGCCGAGGCCGAGCGCCGCGACCACCGCAAGCTGGGCCTCGAGCTGGACCTGTTCAGCTTCCCCGACGAGCTCGGCTCCGGCCTGCCGGTGTTCCACCCCAAGGGCGGCATCATCCGCAAGGAGATGGAGGAGTACTCGCGCCAGCGCCATATCGACGCGGGCTACGAGTTCGTCAACACCCCGCACATCACCAAGGGCCACCTGTTCGAGGTCTCCGGTCACCTCGACTGGTACCGCGACGGCATGTTCCCGGCCATGCACCTCGACGCCGAACTCAACGAGGATGGCACCGTGCGCAAGCCCGGCCAGGACTACTTCGTCAAGCCGATGAACTGCCCGATGCACAACCTGATCTTCCGCTCGCGCGGCCGCTCCTACCGTGAGCTGCCGCTGCGGATGTTCGAGTTCGGCTCGGTCTACCGCTACGAGAAGTCCGGCGTGGTCCACGGCCTGACCCGGGTGCGCGGCATGACCCAGGACGACGCGCACATCTACTGCACCCGTGAGCAGATGCACGCCGAGCTCACCACCACGCTGCAGTTCGTGCTCTCGCTGCTGCGCGACTACGGCCTCGACGACTTCTACCTCGAGCTGTCCACCAAGGACCCGAAGAAGTTCGTCGGCTCCGACGAGCTGTGGGAAGAGGCCACCGAGACCCTGCGCAAGGTGGCAACCGACTCCGGCCTGGACCTGGTGCCCGACCCGGGCGGCGCCGCCTTCTACGGCCCGAAGATCTCCGTGCAGGCCAAGGACGCGCTGGGCCGCACCTGGCAGATGTCGACCATCCAGCTCGACTTCAACCTGCCCGAGCGTTTCGAGCTCGAGTACACCTCTTCCGACGGCACCAAGCAGCAGCCGGTGATGATCCACCGCGCGCTGTTCGGCTCGATCGAGCGGTTCTTCGGCGTGCTCACCGAGCACTACGCGGGCGCCTTCCCGGCCTGGCTCTCGCCGGTGCAGGTGGTCGGCATTCCGGTCGCGGAGAACTTCGCCCCGCACCTGGACGCGGTGATCGAGCAGCTGCGCGCCGCGGGCGTACGCGCCCAGGTCGACCGCAGCGACGACCGGATGCAGAAGAAGATCTTCAACCAGACCGCGCAGAAGGTGCCGTTCATGCTGCTGGCGGGCGCGCGGGACGTGGAGGCGGACGCGGTGAGCTTCCGTTTCCGCGACGGCACGCAGGTCAACGGCGTGCCGGTGGCCGACGCCATCGCTACGATCACGTCGTGGATCGGTCACCGTGTGAACACGTCGCCCACGGCGGAGGGTTTCGAGGTCGTCAAGGTGACCTCATGAGCGAGAGCATCGCCTCCGAGGCGTCGGCGGGATCGATCGTCGACGCCGGGGCCGGGCAGCCCGACCGGTTGCAGCGGCTGTGGACCCCGTACCGGATGTCCTACATCACCGGCGCGGTCAAGCCCAAGGACGCCACCGGGCACCCGTTCACCGATATCCCCAAGATGTCGGACGAGGACGGGCTGATCATCGCCCGCGGTGAACTGGTCTACGCCGTGCTCAACTTGTACCCGTACAACCCAGGGCACATGATGGTGGTGCCGTACCGCCGGGTAGCCGACCTGGAGGACCTCACGCCCGCCGAGAGCGCGGAACTGATGGCCTTCACGCAGCAGGCCATTCGCGTGATGAAACGGGTCTCGCGACCCGCCGGATTCAACGTGGGTCTCAACCTCGGCGGGGTGGCCGGTGGTTCGCTCGCCGACCACCTGCACCAGCACATCGTTCCGCGCTGGGGCGGGGATGCGAACTTCATCACCGTGGTCGGCGGGGTGAAGGTGATGCCTCAGTTGTTGCGCGAGACGCGGCAGCTGCTGGCGGAGGCGTGGGAGGACTAACTACCGTGCTCAGCTTCTTCGGCCGCCAGACGTTTGCGAAAGCGACTGCGCCGCTGGGCAAAGCGCTCGTCGGGACCGGGCTCACCCCGGACGCGATGACACTGATCGGCACCGCCGCGACCATCACCGCGGCGGTGACGCTGTTCCCCTCCGGGCACCTGTTTTGGGGGACGATGGTCATCTGGCTGTTCGTCATGTTCGACATGCTCGACGGAGCGATGGCCCGGGCCCGCGGCGGCGGCACCAAGTACGGCGCGGTGCTCGACGCCACCTGTGACCGGGTGGCCGACGGCGCGATCTTCGCCGGGCTGGCCTGGTGGGCGGTCTATCACGAGCAGAGCAAGCAGCTGTTCGTGGCGACGCTCATCGTGCTGGTCACCTCGCAGGTGATCTCCTACGCCAAGGCGCGCGCCGAGGCCAGCGGGCTCTCGGCCGACGGCGGGCTCATCGAGCGACCGGATCGGTTGGTGATCGTGCTGGTCGGCGCCGGATTCACCGGCATCGGCGGGTACTGGGGCATCGAGTGGCTGACCTGGGCCGTGTACGTGGCCATGTGGGCGCTGGCGGTGCTGAGCATCGTCACCGTGTTCCAGCGGGTACTCGCGGTGCGCAACTCACCCGGCGCGCGGGTGGTCGTGCCGCCCGCCGCGCAGGCGCCGGAGGCGGAGGGATCGGCGTCGTGACGCTCGCCGAACGGATGAGCGACTGGGGCTACGCGGCAGGCTGGCGGCTGGTGCGCGCCGCCCCGGAACCGCTGGCCCGCAAGATCTTCGATCTGGGTGCCGACCGCGCGGTCAAGGGCGGTGGGTCCGCGCAGCTGCGGCGCAATCTGGCCCGGGTGCTCGGGGTGGCGCCCGACCAGGTGCCCGGGGAGCTGATGCGCGCGAGTATGCGCTCCTACGCCCGCTACTGGCGCGAGGCGTTCCGGCTGCCCGGCATGGACCACACCACCATCGACTACTACGTCGACGGTCTGGAACATCTCGACGCGGCGCTGGAACAGGGCCGCGGCGTCATCTTCGTGCTCCCGCACTCGGGCAACTGGGACATGGCCGGGGTGTGGCTCGTGCAGCACTACGACACCTTCACCACGGTGGCCGAGCGGCTGAAGCCGGAATCGCTGTTCGAACGGTTCGTGGCCTACCGCGAGAGCCTGGGCTTCGAGGTGTTCCCGCTCACCGGCGGTGAGCAGCCGCCGTTCGGGCAGCTCGCCGAGCGGCTGCGGCAGAACCGGATCGTGTGCCTGATGGGCGAGCGCGACCTCACCGGCAAGGGTGTGCCCGTCGACTTCTTCGGCGAACGCACCTGGATGCCCGCCGGGGCGGCCAAGCTCGCCATCGAGACCGGTGCCGCGCTGCTGCCGGTGCACGCCTGGTTCACCACCGAGGCCGACGGCACCGAGGGCTGGGGGCTGAAAACCGGTGCGCCGGTGGATGTCTCGGCAGGCGTGGCCGCCGCCACGCAGGCGCTCGCCGACGAGTTCGCGGCGAATATCGCCCAGCATCCGGCCGACTGGCACATGCTGCAACCGCTGTGGGAGGGCGACCTGTCCGCGGAACGGCTGGCCCGCATCGCCACCCAGCAGGCCGGGGGGCCGCGGTGAGGATCGGGATGGTCTGCCCGTACTCGTTCGACGTACCCGGCGGGGTGCAGGCCCATGTGGTCGAGCTGGCGCGGGTGTTCCTCGAACGCGGGCACAAGGTGAGCGTGCTCGCGCCCGCCTCCGACGACACCCCGCTGCCCGATTTCGTGGTGTCGGCGGGCCGCGCGGTGGCGATCCCGTACAACGGCTCGGTGGCGCGCCTGTCGTTCGGCCCGATGGCCTACACCCGGATCCGGCGCTGGATCGACAGCAACGACTTCGACGTGCTGCACATCCACGAGCCCAACGCGCCCAGCCTGTCGATGCTGGCGCTGAAGATCGCCGAGGGCCCGATCGTCGCGACCTTCCACACCTCGACCACGAAATCGCTGGTGCTCAGCACTTTTCAGGGCGTGCTGCGGCCGTATCACGAGAAGATCAGCGGGCGTATCGCGGTCTCCGAGCTGGCCCGGCGCTGGCAGGTGGAGGCGCTGGGTTCGGACGCGGTGGAGATCCCCAACGGCGTCGACGTCTCGGCGTTCGCGCGCGGGGCACTGCTGGACGGGTACCCGCGCGCGGGCAAGACGGTGCTGTTCCTCGGCCGCTACGACGAACCCCGCAAGGGCATGGATGTGCTGCTGGGCGCGCTGCCGGAACTGGTCCGGCGTCACCCCGAGGTGCAGATCCTGATCGTCGGGCGCGGGGACGAGGACCGGTTGCGCCGCGAGGCGGGCGAGCACGCGCGGCACCTGCGCTTCCTCGGGCAGGTCACCGACGCGGAGAAGGCCGCGGCCATGCGCAGCGCCGATGTCTACGTGGCGCCGAACCTGGGCGGGGAGAGCTTCGGCATCATCCTCATCGAGGCGATGGCCGCGAGCACCCCGGTGGTCGCCAGCGAACTGGACGCGTTCCGGCGGGTGCTGCGCGACGGCGCGGCGGGCCTGCTCACCCCGGTGGGTGATTCGGCGGCGCTGGCCGAGGCCATCGACACCGTGCTCACCGACGACCGGACCCGGGAGCGGCTGGTGCGCACGGCCGGTCAGGTCGTGGCCGGATACGACTGGCCGGTGGTCGCCGAACAGATCCTGCGGGTCTACGAGACGGTCACCGTCGGCGACGCGACAGTACGGGTCGCCGGATGATCACCTTCTCCGCGACCACCGTCCTGGTCCTCGGCCTGGTCGCCCTGCTCGTGCTCGCGCTCGGCGTGTGGGCCTATTCGACGGCCAACCGGCTCGACCGGCTGCACGTGCGCTCGGACCAGTCCTGGCAGGCGCTGGACGCGGCGCTGGCCCGGCGGGCCGTGGTGGCGCGCGCGGTGGCCATGGCCGTGGCCGGGCCGGTCAGCACCGATCCGCTGCGCGGTGACCGCGCCGCCCAGCTCGCCACCCTGGCCGACCGGGCCGAGCGCGCCGACCGCGCCGACCGCGAGACGGTCGAGAACCAGCTCTCCGCCGCGCTGTCGCTGGTCGACATCGAGCAGCTGCGGCCCCAGCTGGTGGCCGAACTCGCCGACGCCGAGGCCAGGGTGCTCATCGCGCGCCGCTTCCACAACGACGCCGTCCGCGACACCCTCGCCCTGCGCACCCGCCGTCCGGTGCGCATCCTGCACCTGGGCGGCACCGCGCCGCTGCCGCACTACTTCGAGATCACCGAGCGCGCGACCCCGGCCGCCGCGACGGGCCTGGAGGTACACACCACCCGCACCGCCGCCCGGGTGGTGCTGCTCGACGAGCAGGATCGCGTGCTGCTGCTGCGCGGGCACGACCCGACCGCTCCCGAGGTGCCCTTCTGGTTCACCGTCGGCGGCGGGGTGGAGCCGGGGGAGAGCCTGCGCGACGCGGCCGTCCGCGAAATCCATGAGGAGACCGGCCAGCGCGTCGATCCCGCGGTGCTGCGCGGCCCACTGTGGCGGCGGGTGGCGGTGTTCCCGTTCAACGGCGAGCTGATCCGCTCCGAGGAGTTGTTCTTCACCCTGCGCGCCCCCCGGTTCGAGTGGCGGCCCGCCGCGCTCAACGCGCTGGAACGGCGCACCATCACCGACCATCGCTGGTGCACCCCCGCCGACATCCGCGCGCTCGAGGAGCTGGGCGAGGCGGTCTACCCCTACCACCTCGACGAACTGCTCGCCGAGGCCGCGACCGCCGCAGGCGACGACACCGACCACGTCGTGCGCTCGATCCGCTGAGACGCGGGCCACTCGAGCAGGCCAGCGACCGTCGGTCGGCGCGTTGTCGCAGGTCGTGGCAAGGCCAGTGGACCGCAACTGGCTATGAAGACCGATTTCGGGCGGATCTAGAATCGACGGTGTCCACCACCGAGCGACCTGATTGGCGCCCATGACACAGGAGACAGCCGTGACTACGCCTGAGACCACCACCACCGTCGGCACCGCCCGCGTGAAGCGCGGCATGGCCGAGATGCTCAAGGGCGGCGTGATCATGGACGTGGTCACCCCCGAGCAGGCCAAGATCGCCGAGGACGCCGGCGCCGTGGCCGTGATGGCGCTCGAGCGGGTGCCCGCCGACATCCGCGCCCAGGGCGGCGTCTCCCGGATGAGCGACCCGGACATGATCGACGGCATCATCTCCGCGGTGTCCATCCCCGTGATGGCCAAGGCCCGCATCGGCCACTTCGTCGAGGCGCAGATCCTGCAGAGCCTGGGCGTGGACTACATCGACGAGTCCGAGGTGCTCACCCCGGCCGACTACGCCAACCACATCGACAAGTGGAACTTCACCGTCCCCTTCGTCTGTGGTGCCACCAACCTGGGCGAGGCCCTGCGCCGCATCACCGAGGGCGCGGCCATGATCCGCTCCAAGGGCGAGGCGGGCACCGGTGACGTGTCCAACGCGACCACCCACATGCGCACCATCCGCGCCGAGATCCGCCGCCTGACCTCGCTGTCGGCCGATGAGCTGTTCGTCGCCGCCAAGGAGCTGCAGGCCCCCTACGAGCTGGTCCGTGAGGTCGCCGAGACCGGCAAGCTGCCCGTCGTCATGTTCACCGCAGGTGGCATCGCCACCCCCGCCGACGCCGCCATGATGATGCAGCTCGGCGCCGAGGGCGTGTTCGTCGGCTCCGGCATCTTCAAGTCCGGCAACCCCGAGCAGCGCGCCGCCGCCATCGTCAAGGCCACCACCTTCTACGACGACCCGGACGTGCTGGCCAAGGTCTCGCGCGGCCTGGGCGAGGCCATGGTCGGCATCAATGTCGAGGAGATCCCGCAGCCGCACCGCCTGGCCGAGCGCGGCTGGTGATCGCCCGCCCGATTCCCGTCGGGCACTGAGGTATTCGCTCCGGCGGACGTCGCACCTCGCGGCGTCCGCCGGAGCCGTCTCACGACCGGTCGAGGTCGAGCGCGTCGCTCATCCGCCGGACGACGGCGTGATGGGCGCCGAACGGATTCCGCGGGCCGGTTCAGGTGGCGGGGGTGGGGTCTCGTAGAGGGCGCGCAGGGTGGTGGCCGTGGTGTCGTCGAGGGGGTAGAAGAGTTCGACGGCCAGTTCGGCGAGGGTGACGTCGGCGGGGGCGCCGAAGGTGACCATGGTGCTGAACAGGCGGAGTTCCCCAGCCGGGGTGTGGATGCGCAGGGGGACCGCGAAGGGGCCGACCGGGATGGGGGCGGGGTCGGGGCCCTCGTCCGGTGGGACGGGATAGGCGACGACCTCGTTGTAGAGCGCGCGCAGCACCGGGTCGCCGGTGGCCCGGACCTGGCGGTGCAGCCGCTCGAGCAGGTAGGTGCGGACCTCGGCGAAGTTGACCGTGCGGATCGGAGCGTCCGGTGGGTCGGGGGTCAGGGCGAGTCGGTAGACATTGGGTGGCCGGTCGCCGGGGAGGTCGGGGATCGCGCCGAACAGGCCCATCGCCCGGTTGGTGGTGACCACGTTCCAGTGCCGGTCCACCGCCACCGCCGGATACGGTTCGTGCGCGGCCAGCACGGTGTCCAGGGCGGTGCGGGTGCCGTCGGCGTCGTCGAGTCCCGTCTCGCGGTACTCGGGGGCGAAGCCGCCCGCCAGGAGCACCGTATTGCGTTCGCGCAGTGGAACGTCCAGTGTCTCGCACAGTTTGAGCACCATGGCTCGGCTCGGCTTGGCCCGGCCGGTCTCCACATACGACAGATGGCGGGTGGAGCTCTCGGCGGCCAGCGCGAGCTCGAGCTGGCTCAGCCGCCGCCGCTGCCGCCATTCGCGCAGCAGCGTGCCGACGGGACTGTCTCGGGGGCTGTTCACCGTGCCAGGGTAGCCACGTCGCGATGGTCGACTCCATGACCTCGGAGGTCATGGAGTTCATGACCGTCCCGCTGGCACCGTGGGACGCATGAGCACCGAACTCGATCACACCGCGACCGCCCAGGAGGCGGTCCTCGCCCTGCTCCGCGCCCAGATGGCCGCCTGGGCCGCCGGGGACGGCGCCGCCTTCGCCGCCACCTTCACCGAGGACTGCGATTTCGTCTCCTTCCTCGGCGAATTCATCCGCGGCCGTGCCGCCCTGGCGGCCGAGATGCAGCGCGGCTTCGACGGATTCATGCACGGCACCCACCTGGCCGAACCGCTCCGGCGCACCCTGCGCTACCCCACCCCCGATACCGCCGTGCTGATCACGATGACCCCGCGCCCGGCACCCCCGGACACCCCGGCCGGACCCGAGCGGTCGATCCAGACCCGGGTCGCGGTCCGCACAGGGGACCGCTGGCTGTTCACCAGCTTCCACAACACGCCCGTGCGGGCCTGAGACGGCGCCGCGAGACCGCGAAGTCGCTGCCACCTGGGCATACCGTACAGTCGGTCCGTGACCGCGCTCGACATTCTGCTGCTGGTCGTCGCGGGGGTGTTCACCGGCTTGATCGGGTTCGTCACCGGGATGGCCTCGATCGTCTCGTATCCGGCGTTGCTGGCCATCGGCCTGCCGCCGGTCGCGGCCAATGTCACCAATACTGTCGCGCTGGTGGCCGTCGGCGTCGGGGCGACCGCGAACTCCGGGCGGGAGCTGACCGGGCGCGGGGCGACGCTGGTGCGGTGGGCGATCCTGTCCGCGATCGGCGGCCTGCTGGGCGCGCTGGCCCTGCTGGTCGCGCCCGAGGGCACCTTCGTGGTGGTGGTGCCGTTCCTGGTGGCCGTTGCCTCGCTGGCCCTGCTGGTGCAACCGCTGGTCCGGCGGCATGTCGGGGAGCTCAGCGCGCCGTGGATCGTGCCGGTGGGCGTGCTGCTGGTCTCGGTCTACGGCGGCTACTTCGGCGCGGGCGCGGGCGTGATCTACCTGTCGATGATGCTGCTGTGTACCTCCGAATCGGTGTGGAGCGCCTCGGTGCTCAAGAGTTTCCTGCTCGGCATCGCCAATCTGGTCGCCGCGATCGGCTTCGCGGCCTTCGGGCCGGTGCACTGGGGTGCGGCGCTGGCGCTGGGCGCGGGCGCGTTCGTCGGCGGCTGGTGCGGGCCGCCGGTGGTCAAGGTGATCCCGCCGGGCGTGCTGCGGGTGGGTGTCGGGATCGCCGGGCTGGGGCTGGCGGTGTATCTGGCGCTGTAGTGCCGGTTGTCGGTGTGTGCTCCTAGAGTCGCGAAACATGGGTTACGACATCAGCTTTCATCCGATCGACCAGCGTCTCGTCGAGGAACGCCTCACCCCGTTCCTGGCCGGGCGGGGCAGTGCCGGTGACCTGGACGACCTGGTCGCCGACGCGGTCCGCCAGGCTCAGGTGCGGTTCCGGGCGAACGCGTGGGGGCTCGGCGCGCGGAAGGTGTGTGCCGGAACCGATTTCGATTCCTTCCTCTATCTGTGGGGCAGGCCGTTCTTCGTCACCGCCGAAACGCCGGAGGACGTCGCCGAGACCGTCCTGCGCTACACCCGCGCCGAGGTCGGCGAGGTCGACGCGCTGGCCCGCACCCAGCTCGCCCTGCTCGACCGCACCCTGCCCGACCGGGTCGAACCCGACCTGTCCGGTGCCCTGCCCACCGCCGAGCACCTGGCCACCGGGTTCCGTTGGAAACTCGACCTGCTGCGCGAGGCCGCCACGGCCGTGCGCGCGGGCCGCGAGCACATCCGCAATGCCGACGGCGCGACGATCCAGGCTGCCGACGCGCTCACCGGCAACGCCCAGTTCGTCCTGGTGGAATTCCTCGCCGCGCTGCTGCCCGGCTGGATCGAACGCGGCCGGGTCTGGCCGACCGAACTGGCCGAGTCGGCCGAGACCGACGGCTACGCCCCGCTGGGCGGCAACGACGCGCTGCTGGGTGTGCTGCCCGCCGAATTCCCCACGCTGACCTGGGAATCCAACTGGACCATCCCCACCAACTACGCGATCGGCGGCTATGCGGCCCCCGGCGAGGTGCGGCCGCTGCGGGACTGGCTCGCGCGCAATGCCGAACCCCTGGCGGCGGTCGGCGACCAGTGGAACGACCGGGCGGCGGTGCGGCTGGTGCTGCGCAAGATCGACGAGGCCCTGGCGCTGGCCGAGCTCACCGGCGCGGGGTTCGCCGAGGCCGCCGAGATCTACCTCCCGATGCGGGGCACCGTGAACTGAAAGTTTCGCTGTCCGGATGAGCCAGAGCCCGTAGCCTGGAAGAGGTGCACCACTCGGATATCGAAATCGCCATTCGCGCAACGCAAGTCGCGTCCGCAGCCATTCGGGACGCGTTCCGGGAGCCGGTCACCCGGCACGCCAAACACGGCGACGACTTCGCCACCCACGCCGACCTCGCCGCCGAGCGAGCCATTCTCGACCTGCTGACCGGCGCCCGGCCAGACGACCGGTTCGTCGCGGAGGAGTCCGGGATCACCGGGTCCGCGGCAGGGGAGCGCACCTGGTTCATCGATCCGCTGTGCGGCACCCGCAATTTCGCGGTGCAGACCACCTTCGCGGCGGTGAACGTCGCGCTGCGCACCGGCGCCGCGGTCACCGCCGCGGCCACCGCCGATCCCTTCGCCGCCGAGGTGTTCTGGACCGCGGGCGCGGGGGCGTTCGTCCGGCACGAGGGCCGCGACGAGCCGTTACGGCCCTCGGCCGACAGCAGACTCGTCGATGTCGACCTCGACCACCCCTTCCCCTGGTCGACCCCGGCGCGGCTGCTCGACGCCACCGGTTTCGCCGGGCGCTTCCACGCCAGGGTGCTGTCGACCTCGCTGGCCCTGGCCTGGGTCGCCGCGGGCCGCCGTGCCGCCTACGTCACCGGCGGCGACCTGCGCGACAGCGTGCACTTCACCGCCGCCATCGCCCTGTGCCAGGCCGCGGGCTGCGTGGTGACCGGCCTGGCGGGCCAGCCCTTACACAGCACACCGCACGGCCTGATCGCCGCCGCCGACCCCGACACCCACGCCCGGCTGGTCGGCGCGGTCGCCGGGTTACGGCAGATCCGCGCCGCAGGATAGCCTGGTCACGCTGCCTACGGCGGTCGGGCAGCCGCGGCGCCGGAATCGATTGCCGCGCCCTGATTGTGTGTGTCTCAGAGTTTCCTCAACAATGCTCGGTAGCGTGCGCGCCGTGGCATCGTGGCCAGCGTCGTCAGGGCGCGCGGCTCGAGCTCCTCGCCCCGGCGAGAACGAGTGACCCGAGATGAAGGACGAGTGGATGAAGTTTCGTAGGACCGGACGTGTGGCGATCGCTGGCCTGGCCGTGGTCGCCGCGCTCGGGATGAGCGCGTGCAGCGACGACAAGGGCGAGACCACCGCCAAGCCCAGCACGAGCACCTCGAGTTCGGCCGCGGCCACCCCCACCGCGGATCTGCCCGCGGTGCCGACCGTCGAGCAGCTCAACGAGCAGCTCAACACCGCGCTGGACCCGTCCGTCCCGAACGAGCAGAAGCTCGACTTCGTGCAGGGCGTCGCCGCCGACCCCGAGCTGCCCAACCGCCTGGCGCAGGCCGCCAAGGACGCCGGTGTGCAGGTGCAGGTCACCGAGGTGACCTCGTTCGGGGAGAGCGTCAACGCCAAGGCCGACTTCACCATCAACGGCCAGACCAATGTCGTCGACGTGCCGTTCGTCGCCGACAACGGCGTCTGGAAGGTGCAGCAGACCTGGGCCTGCCAGATGCTGACCAACCTGGGCCAGCAGTCGGTCGCCTGCGCCTGACCCACCCCCGCGAAACCCCGATCGGACCCGTCCGGTCGGGGTTTTCCGTGCCCGCGGCCGGTTCGTCCGGCCGCGCGCCGTGCCGGGCAGACCGCGCGGTCGGTGAGGCGATAATCTCGGGCGTATGGCGACAATCGAAGAGGCGCTCGCGATCGAGCGGCTGGAACGGGACATCTTCCGTGGTGCGTCCACCGAGTCCCAGCTACCGCGCACCTTCGGCGGCCAGGTGGCGGGGCAGGCACTGGTCTCGGCCGTGCGCACCGTCGACCCGGGCTACCAGGTGCACTCGCTGCACGGGTACTTCCTGCGGCCGGGCAATCCGGAGGAACCCACCGTCTACCTGGTGGAGCGGATCCGGGACGGCCGTTCCTTCTGCACCCGGCGTGTCACCGGCGTGCAGGACGGGCAGGCCATCTTCATGATGTCGGCCTCGTTCCACCACGGCGACGAGGGACCGGAGCACCAGGACGTGATGCCCGAGCTCGACGGCCCCGACGACCTGCCCGACGCCAGCGTCACCATGAGCCCCGAACGGCTCTGGGCGATGCGGGAATGGGAGCACTGGGACATCCGCACCGTGCCCCAGGAGAAAGTGGTCGCCCGCGACGGCGCCGTCTCCCCGCAGCAGGTCTGGTTCCGCTACCGCCACCCACTGCCCGACGACCCGCTGTTCCATGTGTGCACCCTGGCCTACATGAGCGATATGACCCTGCTCGGCTCGTCCAAGGTGATCCACCCCGACGAACCCACCCAGAACGCCTCGCTGGACCACGCCATGTGGTTCCTGCGCCCGTTCCGCGCCGACGAGTGGCTGCTCTACGACCAGTCCTCGCCCTCGGCGGGCTTCGGCCGCGCGCTGACCGGCGGCAAGATCTGGGATCGCGCGGGCAACCTGGTCGCCGCGGTCGTCCAGGAGGGCCTGATCCGCACCCCGCGCCACACCTGAGGGCGTGAGCGGGCGCACACCGGCGCGGCTCGTAAGCTCAGCGGCTGTGAACGCAACCCCGGCCGACCGGCCCACCATCGGTGTCCTCGCCCTGCAGGGCGACGTGCGCGAACACGTTGCCGCGCTGGAGCACTGCGGTGCCGAGGCGGTCCTGGTGCGCCGCGAGTCCGAGCTGGCCGCGATCGACGGCCTGGTGCTGCCCGGGGGCGAGTCGACCGCCATCTCCAAGCTGCTGGTGGCCTTCGAGCTGCTCGAACCGCTGCGCGCGCGGCTGCGCGACGGGCTGCCCGCCTTCGGTTCCTGCGCGGGCATGATCCTGCTGGCCTCGGAGGTGCTCGACACCAGGGCCGACGCCCAGCACCTGTCTGGCATCGATATGACGGTGCGGCGCAACGCCTTCGGCCGCCAGGTGGACTCCTTCGAGACCGATCTGGACTTCACCGGCCTCGACACCCCCGTGCGGGCGGTGTTCATCCGCGCGCCGTGGGTCGAGCGGGTCGGCGAGGGCGTCGAGGTGCTGGCCCGGGTGCCGCACGGTCCGGCCCAGGGGCGCATCGTCGCCGCGCGCCAGGGCAATGTCGTGGCGACCTCGTTCCATCCCGAGGTGACCGGCGATCTGCGGGTGCACGAGCTGTTCGTCGACCTGGTTCGTTCGGCACGGTAACGCCCGCGTCCACGGGCGCGCGTGGCCCGAGTAGGCTGGTTCGAGCTTGTCCGCCCGGGCAGACGCGCAACCGACCTGAAGGAAGTAGGGCATGAGCGGCCACTCCAAATGGGCCACCACCAAGCACAAGAAGGCGGGAATCGACGCCAAGCGCGGCAAACTCTTCGCCAAGCTGATCAAGAACATCGAGGTGGCGGCCCGCACCGGTGGTAGTGACCCTGCGGGTAACCCGACGCTGTACGACGCCATCCAGAAGGCGAAGAAGTCGTCGGTCCCCAACGACAACATCGAGCGCGCCCGCAAGCGCGGCGGCGGCGAGGAAGCCGGCGGCGCCGACTGGCAGACCATCATGTACGAGGGCTACGGCCCCAACGGTGTCGCGGTGCTCATCGAGTGCCTCACCGACAACCGCAACCGCGCCGCCGGTGAGGTGCGTGTCGCGATGACCCGCAACGGCGGCAACATGGCCGACCCGGGTTCGGTGGCCTACCTGTTCGGCCGCAAGGGTGTGGTGACCCTCGAGAAGAACGGCTTGTCCGAGGACGACATCCTCGAGCACGTGCTCGACGCGGGCGCCGAAGAGGTCAACGACCTGGGCGAGGCCTTCGAGATCATCAGCGAGCCGGGCGATCTGATCGCGGTGCGCTCGGCGCTGCAGTCCGCGGGCATCGACTACGACTCGGCCGAATCCGGCTTCCAGGCGTCGGTGTCGGTCGCGGTCGACGCCGAGGGCGCGCGCAAGGTGCTCAAGCTGGTCGACGCGCTCGAGGACAGTGATGACGTGCAGAACGTCTACACCAATGTCGACATCTCCGACGAGGTCGCCGCGCAGCTCGACGACGAGTGACCCGGTAGTCTCCGTCCACCGCCCCGGCCGTGAATTCGGCTGGGGCGGTGGACGTTCCGGGCCTCAGGCCGCGCGTTCGGTGTAGTAGGCGGCCATCGCCGGGTAGTAGTCGGCGAAGTCGGGCCGCTCGGTGTGCGTGCAGGCGGCGACGAACATGTCCGCGTAGTACTCCCAGCCCGGCCCGATCTGCGCGATCTCGGCCAGCTGGTAGGACGAGGTGAGATGGTGCACGAGGCGCACTTCGGTGGCCGCGCCCGTGTCGAGCAGGCTCACCTCCAGCCGCCACACGCCGATCTGGTCGGTCGCGGACAGGCCCAAGTGCAACGGCGGGGCGCAGTCGTCGATATTCATGGCCGTCCACGGTTCGCCCTCCTCGAACCGCATCCGCACCCGGATCGAGTTGCCGGTCCCGCCCTCGCCCTCCCAGGTGCCGTACCAGCCCACGGTCAGATGCGGATCGGTCAGTCGGGCCCAGACCTCCTCGATCGGCAGGCCGAGCGACCGGGTGAGCACCAGGTCGCGGCCGTCGGTGCTCGGCAGGATCTCGCCGGTGGGGACGGGCATGCGCGGTTCTCCTCGACTCGGGTGGAGCGACGATCGGCGACGCTGTCGACGGTACGCCGCGATAGCCACTGGTGTCGTGCCCGGCCCGGTCCGCAGAATGGAGCCATGACACGGATCGAGGCGGTACGCGGGGACATCACCGAACAGCGGGTCGACGCGGTGGTCAATGCCGCGAACTCCTCGCTGCTCGGTGGCGGCGGCGTCGACGGCGCGATCCACCGCAAGGGCGGGCCGGAGATCCTGTCCGCCTGCCGTGACCTGCGCGCCAGCCACTACGGCAAGGGGCTGGCGACCGGGCAGGCCGTCGCCACCACGGCCGGACGGCTGCCCGCGCGGTGGGTCATCCACACCGTCGGCCCGGTCTGGTCGGCCACCGAGGACCGCTCGGCGCTGCTGGCCTCCTGCTACCGCGAATCCCTGCGCGTGGCAGCCGAATTGGGTGCGGAGACGGTGGCGTTCCCGGCGATCTCCACCGGCATCTTCGGCTGGCCGATGGACGACGGTGCCCGCATCGCCGTCGAGACCGTCCGATCGGCCGGGACAACGGTGACGCAGGTGCGTTTCGTCCTGTTCGATGCCGCTACCTTCGCTGTGTTCACCGCCGCGCTCGCGGCGAGCTGAGCGCGACCATGCCCATTGCGCGGACCCTGCACCGGTCTACGGGGCGGCGCGGCGTGACTCCAGTGCGTCGAGGATCAGCTCGAGTCCGAAGCCGAACTCGCGGCGGTGGTCGTAGCCCGGTCGCAGCGCGTGGTCGACGATCATTTCGGTGAGGTAGGGCAGGTCCGCGGTCGCGAGCTCGTCGAGGATGCCGCCCGCGACCTCCTCGAGGTCCGCGGTGGTGCTGATCGGCAGGTTCGCTTCCTGGAGGACGTATCCGTCGACGTAGCTGTCGATGAGCGAGATCGCGTGGGCCGCCATCGGCAGCGAGAAGCCGCCACGGCGCAGGACGCCGAGGAATGCGTCATGGCGGCGCACGGTGGCCGGGCCCGGGTGGCGACGCGAGTCCATGAGTCCGAGGGCCCAGCTGTGCCGGGACAGTACCGCGCGGGCGGAGTGCGCGCTGGCACGGATCGCCGCACGCCAGTCCTCGTCCCCGCCGGGTAACTCGATCTTCGCGAACACCGCGTCGACCACGCCGTCGAGCACCGCGTCCTTGTTCGGCAGGTGATGGTAGAGCGACATCGCCTCCACGCCGAGTTCCCGGGCGATCCGGCGCATGGTGATCGCCGCGGCGCCGTCGCGGTCCGCCACCCGGATGGCGCCTTCCAGGACGCGGTCACGGCTCAGCGGTCGACGATCGGCAGCAGCGGGCATGTTGACAATCTTACAGCTGTAAGCCAGCCTTACATTTGTAAGGAAGACCGAAGGAGGCGGCTGATGCCGATGCCGAGATGGTGGGGCCAGGTCAACAAACGGGTGTTCAATCCGCGCGCGCTCGCCAGCGGGAAATGGCCGGTGCTCATCCACACGGGCCGTGTCTCCGGCACGACCTACCGGACCCCGCTCGACGCGCACCCCGTCGACAACGGCTACCTGTTCGTCCTGGTCTACGGTTCCCGGTCGGACTGGGTACGCAATGTCCTCGCCGCGGGACAGGCTCGCCTGTGCGTCGACGGCGCCGAGATCGCCCTCACCGCGCCGCGGGTGATCGATCGGGACGAAGCCGTCCGTGTCCTGCCGACGACGGTCACCCGGCCGCCCGCGGTCCTGCGTATCGCCGAGTTCCTGCGGATGGATCTCGTCGGCTGACCGGCGACCCGAAGGCGGACGGCCTCGCCGCGGCGCGAACGCGAACGGTGGCGCGGCGGTGGTGAACTCGCGGTGCCCGGCGCCCGTGTCGCTGGTCGAGCGATCTGCCGCGATGCTCTAGACTTTCGAACAACTGTTCGTGTCTTCGAAGGGGCTGCCGGTGCGGGTGATGGGCGTCGATCCCGGGCTCACCCGGTGCGGGCTCAGCATGGTGGACAGCGGACCGGGGCGCAAGATCGTCGCGCTCGACGTCGGGGTGGTGCGCACGCCGGTGGACGCCGAACTCGCGCATCGGCTGATGGCCGTGGCCGACGCCGCCGAGGAGTGGATGGACACCCACCGGCCCGAGGCGGTGGCGATCGAGCGGGTCTTCGCCCAGCACAATGTCCGCACCGCGATGGGCACCGCGCAGGCGGGCGGGGTGATCGCGCTGGCCGCGGCCCGGCGCGGCATCCGGGTCGCCTTCCACACCCCCAGCGAGGTGAAGGCCGCGGTCACCGGCAACGGCACTGCCGACAAGGCGCAGGTCACCGCGATGGTGACCCGCATCCTCGGCCTGCGGGTCGCCCCGAAACCGGCCGACGCCGCCGACGCGCTGGCGCTGGCGATCTGTCATTGTTGGCGGGCGCCGCTGCTGGACCGGATGGCGGTGGCCCAGGCCAAGGCGGACGAGGTACGGCGCCGCTACGAACAGCGGCTGGCCGAACAACGGAAGGTGGTGCGCGGGTGATCGCGTCGGTACGCGGCGAGGTGCTCGAGATCGCGCTCGATCACGTGGTGATCGAGGCCGCGGGTGTCGGTTACCGGCTCAATGTCACCCCGGCGACACTGGCCGGGCTCAGCCGCGGCGAGGACACCCGGCTCTACACGGCGATGATCGTGCGCGAGGACTCGATGACGCTGTTCGGCTTCGCCGACACCGAGGCGCGCGACCTGTTCGGCCTGCTGCAGACCGTCTCCGGTGTCGGCCCCAAGCTCGCGCTGGCCGTGCTGGCCGTCCTCGAACCGGAAGCGCTGCGGAAAGCACTGGCGGAGAGCAATGTCGCGGCGCTGACCCGGGTGCCCGGCATCGGCAAGCGCGGCGCCGAACGCATGGTGGTGGAACTGCGCGACAAGGTGAACCTGGTGCCGGTCCCCGCCGGTCCGCCCGGCGCGCAGGCGCCGCTCACCCCGGTCCGCGAGCAGGTCGCCGAGGCGCTGGTCGGGCTCGGCTTCCCGGCCAAGCAGGCCGAACAGGCCGTCGACACCGTGCTGGCCGACCAGCCCACCGCCACCACCTCGGTCGCCCTGCGCGCTGCCCTCGGCCTGCTCGGCAAGAACAGGTAGGCCATGGACGACGACTTCGACACCGACGACTCCGCGCTCACCGCACGCTATCTGCACTCCGACGGCGAGGCCGAGACCGGCCTGCGGCCCACCTCGCTCGACGACTTCATCGGCCAGCCCCGCGTCCGCGAACAGCTCGCCCTGGTCCTGCGCGGCGCCCGCCAGCGCGGCGCCACCCCCGACCACGTGCTGCTGTCCGGCCCGCCCGGCCTCGGCAAGACCAGCATGGCGATGATCATCGCCGGCGAACTCGGCACCGCGCTGCGGATCACCTCGGGACCGGCTCTGGAACGCGCGGGCGACCTGGCCGCCATGCTGTCCAACCTGGTCGAGGGCGATGTGCTGTTCATCGACGAGATCCACCGGATGGCCCGGCCCGCCGAGGAGATGCTGTACCTGGCGATGGAGGACTTCCGGGTCGACGTCGTGGTCGGCAAGGGCCCCGGCGCCACCTCGATCCCGCTCGACATCGCCCCCTTCACCCTGGTCGGCGCCACCACCCGCTCCGGCGCGCTGACCGGCCCGCTGCGCGACCGCTTCGGCTTCACCGGGCACATGGACTTCTACGAACCCGGGGAACTGCTGCGGATCCTGCAGCGCTCGGCCCGCATCCTCGGCGTCACGATCGACCACGACGCCGCCGCCGAGGTGGCGGGCCGCTCGCGTGGCACGCCCCGCATCGCCAACCGGCTGCTGCGCCGCGTCCGCGACTTCGCCGAGGTCAGGGCCGACGGCGTGATCACCCACCCGATCGCCATGGCCGCGCTCGAGGTCTACGACGTCGACGTGCTCGGCCTGGACCGCCTGGATCGGGCCGTCCTCGGCGCGCTGGTGCGCGGGTTCGGCGGGGGACCGGTCGGCGTGTCCACCCTCGCGGTGGCCGTCGGCGAGGAAGCCGCCACCGTCGAGGAGGTGTGCGAACCGTTCCTGGTGCGCGCCGGACTCGTCGCCCGCACCCCGCGCGGCCGGGTCGCGACCGCGGCCGCGTGGGAACACCTGGGCCTGGTCCCGCCGCCGGATCTGGTCATCGGTGCCATCGAAGTGCGTGGGCGCGAACCACAACCGAGCGGCGAGCTGCTCGACTGAGCACCCGGGACCCGGCGGGCGCCGTCGCGCCCGGTCGTCTACTGTCGGCGTGGTGGCAGTCCATGCGGTGGTGCAACGGTTCCCCGAGCCGTTGCGTTCCCTGCTGTTGAAGCACCGGGAACTCCTGAAATTCGCGGTCGTCGGCGCGATCACCTGGTTCATCGACACCGGCGTCGTCTACGCGGTGAAGCTGACCGTCCTCGGCGACAAGCCGCTGACCGCGCGCCTGCTCGGCGCGCTGATCGCGACCATCGCCTCCTACATCCTCAACCGCGAGTGGTCCTTCCGCACCCGCGGCGGACGCGGACGCAGTCACGAGGCCGCGCTGTTCTTCACCGTCAGCGCGCTGGGCATCGTGGTCACCATGATCCCGCAGGCGCTCTCGCTCTACGTGCTGAATCTGCGGGTGCCGCACGTGGATCCGACGACGCAGATGGTCGCCAACTTCATCAGCGGCCAGATCCTGGGCGTGCTGCTGGCCATGGCCTTCCGCTTCTGGGCCTTCCGCCGCTACGTTTTCCCCGACGACCTGCGCACCGCCGAACTCACCAGCATCCAGGGTTGAGAGAGTCAGAGGCGCCGTTCGGGGTGCTCGAGGGCGGTGATCACCAGGTCGACGAAGGCGTCGACCTCCTCGCGGGAGTAGCCGCGGGTGCCCAGCCGGGCGTCGGTGAACCGGACGCTCCGCACGTCGGTGGCGGTGAGGCTGCCCGGGCCGTTGTGGGCCAGGGTGGCCGCGACCAGGTCCAGGAAGGCGTCGACCTCTTCCTCGTGGTAGCCGCGCCTGCCGACCGCGGACAGGCTGAACCGCATCCGGTGCACGTCGTCGGGGGTGAGCAGCTCGGCGGCGGGCTGTCCGGCCCGCGCGGCGGGCACGGGGGCGCCGCCCTTCTGCCGGTACTCGAGTTCGGTGCGGACCCGGTCGAGGAAGTCGTCGACCTGGTCGGCCTGGTAGCCGCGGCCGCCGAAGCGCGGCGCGCCGAAGTGCACGTGGCGGATGTCGTCCGCGGTGAGGGCGCCCTGCCCGTCCAGGGTGGCCGAGACGAGTTCGAGGAACGCGTCGACCTCGTCTGCGTGGTAGCCGCGATGGCCCAGGGTCGGCATGGCGAAGTGGGTGCGGCTCACATCGTCGGGCGTCACAGCGGTCATTGTGTCAGGAGTGTCCTTCTATCCCACGGGTTTTCGTCATTACGTGCCGATGGCGGATGCCGGGATCGCTGGTCGGGGAGGCTTTGAGATCCATCGTCGGCCAAGTACAGTCGATTTCGTGCAGCTTCGGTACAGCTACCGCATTTACCCTACGCCTGGCCAGCAGGAGTCATTGGCGCGGGCGTTCGGATGTGCTCGGGCGGTGTACAATGATGCGCTCGCCGCACGGGTGGCTGCCCGCCGCGAGGGGGATGCATACGTGACTGACCGCGAACTCTCGAAGCGGTTGACCGAGGCGAAAAAGACACCGGAACGATCCTGGTATAGCGAGACGTCTTCGGTGGTGCTGCAACAAGCACTGGCCGATCTGAACGCCGCTTATCGAAACTATTTTGCCTCGATAAGCGGGAAGCGCAGAGGTTCAGGGGTCGCTGCACCGCGGTTCCGGTCTCGTCGCGACAATAGGCAGTCTATTCGGTTCACTCGCAACGCACGGTTCAAAGTCACTGCCGGTGGGAGGTTGCGGTTGCCGAAGGTCGGGGATGTAAAAGTCGCCTGGTCGCGGGAACTGCCATCAGAACCATCGAGTGTCACGATTGTCAAGGACGCGGCGGACCGGTATTTCGCATCGTTCGTCGTATCGGTCGATGATCAGCCGTTGCCGGATGTCGATGCTGAGATTGGTATCGACCTCGGGTTGACCACTTTCGCGGTTCTGTCGGATGGTAAGACGATCACGTCACCGCGCTTTCTGCGGCAAGCCGAACGTCGCTTACGGAAGGCGCAGCGGGCGTTGTCGCGCAAAGAGAAGGGCTCGAAGAACCGGGCGAAGGCGAGGGTGAGGGTCGCGACAGCGCACGCGAGAGTCGCGAATTCGCGGCGCGATTGGGCGCATAAGCATTCGACACGGATCATCGGCGAGAACCAAGCCGTGTACGTGGAGGACTTGTGTGTGAAGGGCCTTGCCCGCACCCGGCTGGCATATTCGGTGCATGATGCGGGGTGGAGCGCGTTTACCCGCATGTTGGAAGAGAAGGCCGCCCAGTATGGGCGGAGGTTCCGGAAGGTGGACCGGTTCTTCCCCTCAACCCGTATGTGCAGTGCGTGTGGAGTGGTCGGCGAGAAGAAGCCGTTGCATGTCCGCGAATGGACGTGCGTATGCGGTGCCGTCCATGATCGGGATGTGAACGCCGCGATCAACATTCTGGCCGCAGGGCGTGCGGACAGTTCAACGCCTGTGGAGCTGATGTCAGCCTCGGCCTCGGTCGAGCGGTCGGCGACGAAGCAGGAACCCTCCGGGAGCGTGGCCCAGCTGCAGCAGACCGGAAACTCCCGCTACCGTGGGGGATCGGACGTCAATACTTCAACCAGCACGGTCGGTGTGCGTGAGAGAGGCAACCCGGCTCCGCCGACCAGCACCATCAATGCGCACCCCGAGGTTCGCAAAATGTGTCGCTGAGGGGTGGCCTGATTCGAACCCGATCAAGCCCGGCGAAGGATGCAAGCGGAAACGCCGCCAACTAGATACTGTTCTGTATCCGCCAGGGCGCCGGACCTCCTCCGCGACTTTGCAGTCGGTTCGAAGATCCGGCCCCCGGACCAGCTACCTAGCTCTACTGGTTTTCGATTGGCATTGCTGAAATATCAGCCGATGGAGCCCCACATCTTGTAGGACCGTGAGAATGGGTCACAGCCCACGTAAGCGCCGCGCCCGTATCCGGCACTTGTCGTCCCGCACATGTTGCCGGTCCGCTCGTCGTAGTTTGTCCAATCCGAGGTGAGGCAATGCTTGCCCATGGAGCATTCCTGTGTGCGGTACGAGTTCGCCGTGCCGTAGAACGCTTGTTGTCCATTCTCACATCGAATGTAGCCACCCGACGACCTGAACTGAATCGACCTCGAGCTGTTCGCGGTCGGCTGTGTGGACATCCAGCCGGATACCGATTCCGACGAGAAGCCATACTGGTCGGCCGGGCTGCAGGCTGCCAAGAGGGTGACATCCCCGATGGTGGATGGGTTAGGTGCCGCATGGATGGATCGCGGCTCCTGGCCGAACGATACGATCGCGCCGATCAGCGCCAGCAATGTGAGTGCTGAAAATAGGGGTACGCCAACTTTGGCGATATGAGTAGTGATTCGGTGGGTCAGCTTCATTGCGAGTCTTCCTAGGCTAGCCTTCATCGTGTGGATCGCGACAACCTATGCGCTGCTGCGGCGACAAGGTTTCTAGAACGCCTCTGCCGCAACAGATTTGGTCGTCATGGGTTTAGGTGGGGCGAGTACCGACTTGGTTCCCTGTTGTAAGCCAAGTCACAGCGAACTGGGTATTGAGGTAGGTCCCTTTGGTGGGTTCTTGACATCTCGGTGGTTCTGCTTCTGCGGCTGGGCTCGGCTGGCTTGCGGGGTGCCAAACAGCGGCAAGTGCATGTCGAAGTCGAACGACCCCCTGCTACGGTGTGGTCGCACCAAACCGCCTCCGCCCGTCGTGACCAGGCGACCACTTGCCGCGCGGTCTGGCGTCCGATGTGTCGCCGCAGCGGGGAACTGGCAGACTGTCGGATGTACATGCACGTCCACCCACTGACTAGGGACTGACTTCGACGATGGACTTCCTGTTTCCGCTGCTGATCCTGGCCCTGCTCGTGCCGATGTTCTTCGGTATCCGCAAACAGAAGCGGGAGGCCGAGAAGGTCTCGAGCATGCAGGAAGGGCTGAAGGTCGGTGACCAGGTGATCACCACCTCGGGCCTCTACGGCACCGTCGTCGACCTCGACGAATCCACCGTCGACCTGGAGATCGCCGAGGACGTCGTCACCACCTGGCTGCGTCAGGCCATCCGTGAGGTGCGTGCCGAGGAGCAGGTCACCGACGAGACCCCGGTGACTGACGCCCCCGTCGAGGAAGCCCCGGAGCAGACCGAGACCCGGCTGACCAAGGACTGACCCGTCCCACCCCCGCCGGGGTCGGCGTGCGATCGGTGCGCGCCCGGCCGGGCACCGCTGTGCCCATCGATCCATCCTCGACTTCCGCCTAGGAGATGACCTGCTGTGCCACCTTCCCAGGGATCGGCGCATCCGTTCCGGCTGCTCGGCGTCTATGCCGCGCTGCTGGCCGTGATCTACGCGCTGGTGTTCTTCACCGGTGACCATTCCCCCACGCCCAAGCTCGGCATCGACCTGCAGGGCGGTACCCGCGTCACCTTGACCGCGCGCACCCCCGACGGCAGCAAGCCCAGCCAGGACAGCCTGAAGAAGGCGCAGGAGATCATCGAGAACCGCGTCAACGGTCTCGGCGTCTCCGGCTCCGAGGTGGTCATCGACGGCGACAACCTCGTCATCACGGTGCCCGGCGAGGACAGCCAGCAGGCTCGCGCGCTGGCCACCACCGCCAAGCTCTACATCCGGCCGGTGCTGGCCGCGGACACTCCGAAGACCGGTGGCGCCGCCCCGCAGACGCCGATCCCGGGCGACACCCCGCAGACTCCGGCCCCCGAGACACCAGCGCCGGGGGAGACTCCCGCCGAGACCCCGGCACCCGCCGACCCGAACGCCCCGGCGGGCGAGGCCACCACCCCGGCCCCGCAGTCGCGGGTGTTCCCGGCCCAGGCGCCCACGCCGACCCCGACGCCCGCGCCCGGCAGCCCCACGGCCGCCGAGCAGCAGGCCAAGGAGATCGCCGACGCCAAGGCGCTGCGCCAGAGCACTGACCAGGCCGTGCAGCAGGTCGCGATGGCGAGCATGGACTGCACCGTGCCCGACCCGCTGGCGGGCAACGATGACCCCTCGCTGCCTTTGGTCGCGTGTTCGCAGGATGGGCTCGAAGTGCTGCTGCTCGGCCCGAGCAGAATCGACGGTCAAGAGATCGCGGATGCGAAGGCGGAGCGCGATCAGCAGTACCGCAACGTCGTCAATATCGAGTTCAAATCCGCAGGTGGAGACGAGTTCGGCCGACTGACGAACGAGTACTACGGCAAGCGAATTGCGTTCACCCTCGATACCCAGGTAGTCAGTGCACCGGTGGTGCAGGCGGCAGGCCAGTTCGGCGGTACAACGATCTCCGGTAATTTCACCGCCGACAGCGCGGCCGAGCTGGCCAATACCCTCAAGTACGGCTCGCTGCCGCTGTCGTTCCAGACCTCCGAGGCCGAGACGGTCTCGGCGACGCTGGGCCTGTCCTCGCTCAAGGCCGGTCTGCTGGCCGGCGCGGTCGGCCTGATCGCGGTGCTGCTGTACTGCCTGCTGGTCTACCGGATGCTCGGCCTGCTGGCCGGTTTCTCGCTGATCGCGGCCGGTCTGGCCGTCTACGGCATCATCGTGCTGCTCGGGCGCTGGATCGGGTTCACGCTGGACCTGGCCGGTATCGCCGGTCTGATCATCGGTATCGGCCTGACCGCCGACTCGTTCGTGGTGTTCTTCGAACGGATCAAGGACGAGATGCGCGAGGGCCGCAGCTTCCGCTCGGCCGTGCCGCGCGGCTGGGCGCGCGCGCAGCGCACCAACCTCTCCGGCAAGACCGTCAGCCTGATCGCCTCGGTCGTGCTGTACCTGCTCGCCGCCGGTCAGGTGAAGGGCTTCGCCTTCACCCTCGGTGTCACCACCGTCCTCGACGTGATCGTGCTCTACCTGGTCACCGCCCCGCTGATGATGCTCGCCGCGCGCTCGCCGTTCTGGGCGAAGCCGTCGGTGAACGGTCTGGGTTCGGTGCAGCAGATCGCCAGGGAGCGCGGCGCCGGGCAGTCCCGGCCGAAGGAGATGTCTCGATGAGCAACGACAAGCCCACCGACGAGTCGGTGTTCCTGGACAAGGCCGAGCCCGTCGACGGCCCGAAGCACGGCTTCTTCGAGCGTCTCTACACCGGTACCGGTGGCTTCCCGATCGTCAGCAGGCGCAAGTTCTTCTACTCGATGGCGGCGGTGCTGCTGCTGATCTCGGTGCTCAGCATCGGGCTGCGCGGGTTCACCCTCGGCATCGACTTCGCCGGTGGTTCGCGCATCCAGGTACCCGCCGCCGAGGTCACCACCCAGCAGGTGGAGGACACCTACGCCACCGCGCTGGGCCACGGCCCGGTCTCGGTGCAGAAGGTCGGCTCCGGTGACTCGGCCACCATCCAGGTGCGCTCGGAGACCCTGGACAAGGACCAGACCGCGCAGGTGCAGGAGGCGCTGCGCGCGCTGCTGTCGGAGGAAACCGGCACCCCGGTGAGTATCGACGCGATCAGCATCGCCGAGATCAGCGAGACCTGGGGTGGCCAGATCACCCAGAAGGCGCTGATCGCGCTGGTGGTGTTCGTGCTGCTGACGATGATCTACATCGCCATCCGCTTCGAACGCGACATGTCGATCGCGGCGATCGTGTCGCTGTTCTTCAACCTCATCGTCACCGCGGGGATCTACTCGCTGGTCGGCTTCGAGGTGACCCCGGCCGCGGTGATCGGTCTGCTCACGATCCTTGGCTACGTGCTCTATGACAATGTCGTCGTCTTCGACAAGGTCGAGGAGAACACCCGCGGCGTATTGCACTTGAACAAACGCACCTACGCCGAACAGGCCAACCTGGCCGCCAACCAGACCCTCATGCGCTCGATCAGCACCACCGTGATCGGCATCCTGCCGATCATCGGCATGCTGGTGATCGCGGTGTGGCTGCTGGGCGTCGGCACGCTCAAGGACCTCGCGCTGGTGCAGCTGGTCGGCATGATCGTCGGCGCGTACTCGTCGATCTTCCTGGCCGTGCCGGTGCTGGTGTCGATCAAGGAACGCTGGGGTCCGGTGGCCGCGCACACCAGGAAGGTGCTCGCCAAGCGGGCCGCCGGGGACACCCGGGTGCCGGTGAGCGCCGGTGCCGGAGCCGGTGCCCCGCGGGCGCCGCGACCGGGTAACACCGGGGCGCCCCGGCCGGGCGCCCGGCCGAGCGGAAAGCGGCAGAGAAGGCACTGACGGCGACAGCAGGGGGTCTCAGCATGCGAGGCAGCACGATTCGACTGATCGCCGGGCTGGCCGCGGCGGTGGTGACCACCGGTGTGGTGACCGGATGCTCGTCCAAGAACCAGGTGCCCTCCATCGGGTACGCCGTCGACGCGGCGGTCGCCAGCTACAACGGCGGCAGCACTCTCGGAGCCACCGGCGGCGCGCAGGCGGTGTTCGGCCGGGTGCTGACCGGGTTCTTCTACACCGGACCCGACGGTCAGCAGGTGGCCGACACCGACGCGGGCACCGCCAAGGAGGTGCCCGGCGAGACGCAGACCGTGCAGTACCGGCTCAACCCGGACGGGGTGTACTCCGACGGGGTGCAGACCTCCTGCGACGATCTCGTGCTGGCCTGGTCGGCGCGCTCGGGCCGGTTCACCCGGCCCGGCGACCGCGGCCCGGTGCCGCTGTTCGACGCGGCGAGCACGGCGGGCTACGAGGACATCGAGCGCGTCGACTGCCAGCCGGGCTCCAAGGACGCCACCGTGGTGTTCCGCCCCGGCAAGCACTATCTGCCGTGGCGCACCCTGTTCACCGCGGCCGAGCTGATGCCCGCCCACGTGGTGGCCCAGGCGGCCGGGGTGCCGAACGTGGTGGACGCGCTGCAGGCCGGTGACGGCGCGGTGGTCGGCCGGATCGCCGACTTCTGGAACGCGGGCTGGACCATGCGGCCCGGCGCGCTGGACCTGACGAAGTTCCCGTCCTCGGGGCCCTACCGGATCGAGTCCTTCACCGCCGCCGACGGCCTGGTGCTGGTCGCGAACGAGAAATGGTGGGGCTCGGCGCCGGAGACCAGCCGGATCGTGGTCTGGCCGCGCGGCACCGACTACGCCGCCAAGGCGAAGGACAACGCGCTCGGCGTCGTCGATCTGGGCGCGGGCTCGGTGGACGGCCTGTCGCTCGACGGTTTCGACGAGCGCACGGTCGCTGGGCGCGGCGCCGAACAGCTCGTGCTCGCCAGCGACGGGGTGTTCGGCAGGCTGGAGGTGCGCAAGGCCTTCGCCCAGTGCGTCCCGCGCCAGGCGCTGTTCGACACCCTGGGCAAGGCGGGGGAGGTGCCCGAGCACGGTCTCGGCGCCGGACCGCTGAACGCCCATGTGGTGCAGCAGGATTCGCTGTACTACCCGGCGGTGGCCGGGTCCGCCGACCGGTACCGCGGCGCCGACATCCCGGCCGCCACCGCCACTCTGGCCTCGGCGGGCACCGCGCAGCCCACCGTGCGGATCGGCTACCTCGCACCGGACGCGCGCCGGGCGAAGACGGTGGCCATGATCGCCGACTCGTGCCGGGGTGCGGGTATCACCGTGGTCGACGCGGGCGCACCGGATTTCACGTCCACCCGGCTGGCCGAGGGCGCGGTCGACGCGGTCCTGGGCAGTACCGGCGCGGCACCGGGCCCGGCGGGCTCGACCACGAACGTCGCGGCCTTCGCCGCGTTGCGGGCCGGTAGCGGGCTCGATGTCGGGGGTTTCGCCAACGGTCGCTACGATGCGATCACCGATCAGCTTGCGGGCGAGACCAACTCGGCCGTGACGCTGGATCTGCTCATCGAGGCCGAGAACCTGCTGTGGGCGCAGTTGCCGAGCATTCCGCTGTTCGCGACCCCGCGCACCATCGCGTTCGGCCACGGCATGCAGAACGGGATCGCCGGGCCGACGCAGGCCGGTACCGGGTGGAATATGGACCGCTGGGTGTTGCAGCGGTGAGTGGATGTGACGGAGAGGTGCCGATGAGCAAGCACGCGGTGGTCGAGTCCGACGACCAGGCGGTCGCCCGGGCCGAGAAGGCCGCCGACGCGGTGGGTCGGCTGACCCGCTGGCACGACGACTTCCCCACCCCTGGTGTGCGTTTCGCGGATCTGACCCCGGTCTTCGCCGATGCCGAGGGCTTCCGCGCGGTCATCGACTGCTTCGCCGCCGTGGCCCCCGAGGCCGATATCGTCGCCGGAGTGGACGCGCGCGGATTCCTGCTCGGCGCGGGCGTGGCCGCCACGCTGGGCACCGGCGTGCTGGCCATCCGCAAGGGCGGCAAGCTGCCGCCACCGGTGGTCTCGCGCGAGTACCAGCTCGAATACGGTTCCGCCGCACTGGAAATCCCGGCCGACGGGGTCGACCTCGCGGGTAAGCGCATCCTGCTGCTCGACGACGTGCTGGCCACCGGCGGCACCCTGGCGGCCGCGGCCGCCCTGTTCCAGGAGGTCGGCGCCGAGGTGGTCGCCGCCGCCGTGGTGATGGAACTGGAATTCCTGAAAGGCCGTGAGCACCAGGGTGATTACCCGGTGACCTCGATCGTCAAGCTGTAGCGGCCCGCCACATCGGCCACACCGGCGGGCCACCGGGAACCCGGAGCTCGCCGGTGACGGCGAAACCGAAACGCTCGTAGTAGCCGATATTGTCGGGATTGCTGGACTCCAGATAGGCGGCCGCGCCCTCGGCGTCGACCCGGTCGAGCCGTGAGCGCAGCAGCGCCTGCCCGAACCCGGCGCCGCGTGCCTCGGGCGTGGTGCCGATCATCGACAGATACCAGTGCGGTTCGCGCGGATGATGCTCGGCGAGCAGATCACCGAACTGCTTGCCGACCAGGGTGCGCCTGCCGAAGGCGCGCACGATCCCGGGCAGCGTCCGCAGGTCGGTGGCCGGGGTGCCGTGCCAGTGGCCCGGCGGGCCCCAGATCGTCGCGCCCGCGCCCGCCGCGTCGGGGTCGGTGGCCAGTTCGCAGGCGCCCAGCGGGGCGAACACGTGCCGGGCCAGCGCGGTGAAGAAATGCGGCAGTCCCGCTGCCCGGCGCCGGGGATCCGGCAGGATCCAGGCCATCACCGGGTCCTCCTGGAAGGCCGCGGCCAAGGTGGTGCCCAGCTCGCGCGCATCGGCGCGTCCGGCCTGCCGCACTGTGATCATTCGTCCCGCTCCCGTCGTCGTCGCTGCCCCGATCAACGTGGCCGGGGGTGCCCGGAGTTCCCGTGAGCGCGCTCACCTCGCGCGAAAAAGGGGCTGGCGTGCGGGCGGGGCGCGTGTTATCAATGAGGGGTCCTGTTCCCGGCGATCGGAGCCGCGTTGATTTCTTGAGGTTGCGCTTACGGGCGGTCCGCATACCCGCGCACCGCGATTTCCGCCGCACCTCGAGGGGATCCGCATGGGCACTCTTTCTTTTTCCGATCTCACTTTTCACTGGCCGGACGGCACCGTCGTGTTCGACGGGCTCGACGCCACCCTCGGACCGGGCCAGCTCGGGCTGGTCGGCGCCAACGGTGCCGGGAAATCCACGCTGCTGCGGTTGATCACCGGTGAGCTGACCCCGCTGCGCGGGTCGATCACCGTGCCGGGCGCCCTTGGCTATCTGCGCCAGGACCTGGGCATGCAGACCGGGCACCGGGTGGACGAGGTCCTCGGTATCGCCGGAGTACGGGCCGCGCTGCACCGCATCGAGAGCGGCGAGGGCACCCCCGAGGACTTCGACACCGTCGGCACCGCCTGGCAGGTCGAGGACGAGGCCGTCGCGCTGCTCGGCAGGCTCGGGCTCGACTACGTCGCCGGTTCGGTGGCCGATCTGGACCGCACCGTCGAGACGCTGTCCGGCGGCGAGACGGTGCTGCTCGGGCTGGTCGCCGAACTGCTGCGCGAACCCGAGGTGCTGCTGCTCGACGAACCGACCAACAATCTCGACACCGCCGCGCGCGGCAGGCTCTACGAGGTGATCCGCCAGTTCGGCGGCACCGTGCTCGTGGTCAGCCACGACCGCGAGCTGCTCGACCGGATGGACGGCATCGCCGAACTGCGGGCCGGTGAGATCCGGTCCTTCGGCGGCAATTTCAGCGCGTACGAGCGGATCGTCGAGCAGGAACAGGAGGCCGCCAGGGCCGCGGTGCGTGACGCGCGCAGCGATGTGCGCAAGCAGGCGCGGGAGCTGGTCGAGGCACGCACCAAGCTGGATCGCCGCGCCCGCTTCGCGCAGAAACAGCAGGACAACAAGCGGGTGCCGAAGATCGTGGCGGGCCTGCGCAAGAACGCCGCCGAGGTGTCGGCGGGCAAACTGCGCACCTCGCATATCGAGAAGCTGGACTCCGCGCGCGAAACCCTCGACCACGCCGAGGAACTGGTGCGCGCCGACCGCGAGATCCGGGTCCAGCTGCCCGGGACCCGGTTGTATCCGGGCCAGGAGGTGATCGAGCTGGACCAGGTCGAGCTGGCCAATGGTCCGGTCGTCGACCTGCGGGTCAGCGGGCCGGAGCGGATCGCGCTCACCGGGCGCAATGGCGCGGGCAAGACCACGCTGCTGCGCCGGATCGTCGAGGAGGGGCCGAAGGTGGCGTGGCGGCTGCTGCCCCAGCGCCTGGACGTGTTCGACGAGGACCGCACGGTCTTCGAGAACGTGGCCGCGGCGGCCCCGCACGCGAGTGTCGAGCAGATCCGGGCGCAGCTGGCGCGCTTCCTGTTCCGCGGGACCGATGCCGACCGGGCCGCGTCGGCCCTGTCCGGGGGCGAACGGCTGCGCGCCGCGCTGGCGACGTTGCTGCTCGCCGAGCCCGCGCCCAAGCTGCTCATGCTCGACGAGCCGACCAACAACCTCGACCTGCCCAGCCTGGCCCACCTCACCCAGGCGCTGGCCGGTTTCGAGGGCGCGCTGCTGGTGGTCAGCCACGACGCGCGGTTCCTGGCCGAGATCGGGGTGACCCGCACGCTCGAGCTGACACCCGACGGACTGGTCGAGTAGTCACGGTGGCCCGGCATCGGAAACGGTGCCGGGCCACCGCCGTTCGCGCCGGAACCCTTGACGCCGCACGTTATGGTCGCTTAGACTAAAACAAGCGAACGAGAGGGAGTGGTTCACATGGGGTACGGCAACTGGGACGACACCGCCTACCGGGCGGGCAAGACCTACCGGGCACGACAGGGCCTCGACGACTTCGGCTACACCGCCGAGACGCGCGCCAAGCCCTACGAGACCTGGTGTGCGCACCCGCTGCTCGACCCGTTCGGGGTGACCGTGCGCGAATGCCGGGACTCCGCCGAGCACGGCAACTCGCTGCCGGTGGCGGTGCTGTTCGACGTCACCGGGTCGATGGGCACGGTGCCGCGGATCATGCAGGACAAGCTCGGCAAGCTGCACGGCCTGCTGAAGAACAAGGGCTACGCCGAGGATCCGCAGATCCTGTTCGGCGCGATCGGCGACGCCGACACCGACCGGGTGCCGCTGCAGGTGGGCCAGTTCGAATCCGACAACCGGATGGACGAACAGCTGCGCGCTATCCTGCTCGAAGGCGGTGGCGGCGGCCAGAAGTCCGAAAGCTACGAACTGGCCGCCTATTTCCTCGCCCAGCACGTGGCGACCGACGCCTGGGACAAGCGCGGCAAGCGCGGCTATCTGTTCCTGATCGGCGACGAACTGAACAAGCCGCGCCTGGCCGCCCGGCACATCCGCGCGGTCGTCGGCGATCACGTGCGCCGTGACGTGTCGGTGGAGTCGATCTACCGCGAACTCGCCGAGCGGTGGAATGTGTACTACATCCTGCCGAATCAGTCCTCGTACTACCGGGATCCGGAGATCGCCGAGCACTGGCGGACATTGCTCGGGCAGAACTTCCTGAAACTCGACGACCCGGCCGCGGTGTGCGAGCTGATCGCGCTGACCATCGGGCTGGGGGAGGACCGGGTGGATCTGGACACCGGGCTGGCCGATCTGCGCGATGTCGGGTCGGCGGGGGAGGCCGACGCGGTGGGCCGCGCGCTCGGTACCCGGCCGAGCCGGAGCCTGCGGGCACTGCCGCCCGGAGGCCGTGATGGACGGTGAGACGCACCTGGTCGTCGTCGATCTGGGGTTCGGTGACGCGGGTAAGGGCGCGACCGTCGACTGGCTGTGCTCGCCCGCCGCCGCGCTGGGGGTGGCGGCGGTCGTGCGGTTCAACGGCGGCGCGCAGGCCGCGCACAATGTGGTCGCCGAGGGTCGCCACCACACCTTCGCCCAGTTCGGTTCGGGCACCTTCGCCGGAGTGCCGACGGTGCTGTCCGAACACGTGCTGGTCGAACCGATGGCGCTGGCCACCGAGTCCGAACAGCTGGCCGCGCTGGGCGTGCCGGACCCGCTGGGCCTGCTCGCCATCGACGGCCGGGCCCGGCTCACCACCCCGATCCACATCGCCGCCAACCGTGCCCGCGAGGACGCGAGGGGTTCCTCGCGGCACGGTTCCTGCGGACGTGGCATCGGTGAAACCGCCTGGTACGCCCTGGAACACGACGCACCGACGGTAGCCGACTGCCTGGAGCCCACGGCGCTGCGGGCCAAGCTGGACCGGCTCGCCGCGCACTACGAGGAACTGATCGGGCCCAGCGCGCACGGGTACGAGGCGATCGACGACCTGGTGGCGATGTATCGCGACTTCGCCGGGGCCGTGCGGATCACCGGCGGGGACGTACTCGCGCGCGCGGCGGCCCGGGGCAGGCTGGTCTTCGAAGGCGCGCAGGGCGTGCTGCTCGACGAATGGCGCGGATTCCACCCGCACACCACCTGGTCGACGGTGGAACCCCGCAACGCCCGCGCCATGATCGCTGGACTCGGCGCGACCGCGCGGGTCCTGGGTGTCACCCGGACCTATATGACCCGCCACGGTGCCGGTCCGCTGCCGACCGAGGCGCCGCTGGGGTTCCCCGAACCGCACAACGAGACGGGGGTGTACCAGGGGGCGTTCCGGCAGGGGTACCTCGATCCGATCCTGCTGCGCTACGCCGTCGAGGTGTGCGGCGGGATCGACGGATTGGTCGTCAACCATCTGGACGTGCCCGGAACACGCAGCGCGGCAATCGGTTACGCGACCGCGGCCGGAACGGTCACCGAGATCGCGCCCGGCCGGTGGCGTGACCTCGACCATCAGCGGCGGCTCACCGACGAGCTCGCCGCCGCGCGCCCGATCCTTGCCCCCATCGAGGGCGATCCGGCCGCCTGGCTGGGCCGTCGGCTGCGACTGCCGGTGGTGCTGACCGGGCACGGTCCGGATCGCCGGGACCGCGTGTCGCACCTCGATGCCGGGCGTGCGACCCGATCTGCCGCCTACGGAGCGGGCGATCCGGCCGCCGGACCGGTGGAGCGAGCTGTCGCCCGACCGTCGTCCGCCATCGCCGGGTAGCGGTCCGGCGGCGGACGGTGGTCCGTCGTCGCCGGTGTGGGTGCCCTGTGCGGGAAGTGCCTGTGGGGAGGAAGAATCGGAGGGGATCGCGGCCGGGCGATTCCGGCCGCCGCGAAGGCGAAGGAGTGACGTGGAGCAATCCGTGGTGTCGATCGATGTGGTGACGCTGCGCTGCTGGGAGGCCGACAGCACGGTGCGCATCGGTGTCGCTCCCCGCGAGTTCGAGCCGTTCACCGGGGAACTCGCGCTGCCCGGTGTGCTGCTCGGCCGCGGCGAACGCCTGGCCGACACCGCCCGCCGGGCCGTGCACACCAAACTCGGGGTGCCCGAGCAGGCGATCGGGGCGGTCGGTCAGCTCGTCACCTTCGACGAACCGCACCGCGACCCGCGCGGCCCCACCCTGTCGATCGCCATGTGGGCCGTAGTCGCCGAACACGACGGCCCGGCCGAGTGGGTCGGCTTCGACGAGGTACCGCCGCTGGCCTTCGACCACAACCGCATCGTCGACACCAGCCGCGACCTCCTGGCTGGCCTGCTGTGGAAGGACCAACGCCTCACCCGAGCCCTCACCGGCCCCGAATTCCCGGCCACCCGCGCGGTCGACCTGGCCACCGCGCTACACGGCACCCGCCCCGACCCGGCCAACCTCAACCGCACCCTCGCGGCCATCCCCGGCCTCGAACGCACGGGCGAGCGGCGAAGGGTGAAGGCGACCGGTCGTCCGGCGGTTGTCTGGGCGTTCGCCCAGGACTGATCACGGTCCGCTCGGCGTCCGGTGTCTCCGCAGGTGGGATGCTGTTTCCGGGCGGGGGTACGGAGGCAGTGCGGGAGGAAGGTGTGCGGCATCGGCGCCGACGCACTACCGTCGCAGGCCTGTGACCCCGGGGATTCGAACACCAGGTCGGTCCGGGGACTAAAGTTGGTGGTCCGGGCGGTTGCGGCAGTCGGCCATGTGGTCCGAATGCGGCGTGAGAGGCGGTGGCATGACTCGACATCTCGGCGAGGCGAAGGTTGGGCAGGAATCCACCGGCGCCCCGGCGACCCCCGCCAAGCAATCCCCGACCGCCGCGGTGCCCAGTTCGGCTTCCCGGCGCGTGCGGGCCAGGCTGGCCCGCCGGATGACCGGTCAGCGTGGGATCGCGGCCGTCAAGCCGGTGCTCGAGCCGTTGGCCACGGTGCACCGCGAGCTCTACCCGAAGGCCAACCTGGCGCTGCTGCAGCGCGCCTTCGACGTGGCCGACGAACGGCACGCCAAGCAGTTCCGCAAGTCGGGTGACCCGTACATCACCCACCCGCTGGCCGTGGCCAATATCCTCGCCGAACTCGGCATGGACACCACCACGCTGGTGGCGGCGCTGCTGCACGACACCGTCGAGGACACCGGCTACTCGCTCGACCAGCTCAAGGAGGAGTTCGGGCAGGAGGTCGCGCACCTGGTCGACGGCGTCACCAAGCTGGACAAGGTCAATCTGGGCGCGGCCGCCGAGGCCGAGACCATCCGCAAGATGATCATCGCCATGGCGCGGGACCCGCGCGTGCTGGTGATCAAGGTCGCCGACCGGTTGCACAACATGCGCACCATGCGTTTCCTGCCGCCGGAGAAGCAGGCCAAGAAGGCCAAGGAAACCCTCGAGGTGATCGCGCCGCTGGCGCACCGCCTCGGCATGGCCACGGTCAAATGGGAGCTCGAGGACCTCGCCTTCGCGATCCTGCACCCCAAGAAGTACGACGAGATCGTGCGCCTGGTCGCCGATCGGGCGCCCTCGCGCGACACCTACCTGGCCAAGGTGCGCGCCGAGATCGTCAACACCCTGGCCGCCTCGCGGATCAACGCGATCGTGGAGGGCCGCCCCAAGCACTACTGGTCGATCTATCAGAAGATGATCGTCAAGGGCAAGGACTTCGACGACATCCACGACCTGGTCGGCATGCGCATCCTGTGCGACGAGGTCCGCGACTGCTACGCCGCGGTCGGCGTGGTGCACTCGCTGTGGCAGCCCATGGCCGGGCGGTTCAAGGACTACATCGCCCAGCCGCGCTACGGCGTCTACCAGTCGCTGCACACCACTGTGGTCGGCCCCGACGGCAAGCCACTCGAGGTGCAGATCCGCACCCAGGACATGCACCGCACCGCCGAGTTCGGCATCGCCGCGCACTGGCGCTACAAGGAGACCAAGGGCAAGCACTCCGGCGACGCCGCCGAGGTCGACGACATGGCCTGGATGCGCCAGCTGCTCGACTGGCAGCGGGAGGCCGCCGACCCGGCCGAGTTCCTGGAGTCGCTGCGCTTCGACCTGAAGTCGCCGGAGATCTTCGTGTTCACGCCCAAGGGCGATGTGATCACGCTGCCGCAGAAGTCCACCCCGGTCGACTTCGCCTACGCGGTGCACACCGAGGTCGGGCACAAGTGCATCGGCGCGCGGGTCAACGGCAGGCTCGTCGCGCTGGAACGGCAGCTGGAGAACGGCGAGGTCGTCGAGGTGTTCACCTCGAAGGCGCAGAACGCCGGACCCAGCCGCGACTGGCAGAACTTCGTCGTCTCGCCGCGCGCCAAGGCCAAGATTCGCCAGTGGTTTGCCAAGGAGCGGCGCGAGGAAGCGCTGGAGAGCGGCAAGGAGCAGATCTCCAAGGAGGTCCGCCGGGTCGGGCTGCCGCTGCAGCGGCTGATGAGCGTCGACGCGATGACCGCGGTGGCACACGAGCTGCACTACTCCGACATCTCCGCGCTCTACACCGCCGTCGGCGAGCACCAGGTCTCCGCGCACCACGTCGTGCAGCGGCTGATGGCCCAGCTCGGTGGCATCGGCGACGTGGAGAACGAGCTGGCCGAGCGGTCCACCCCGTCGACCACACCGGCCCGCCAGCGGGTCACCGGCGACGCGGGGGTGCTGATCCCCGGTGCGCCGGGGACGGTCGCGAAGCTGGCCAAGTGCTGCACGCCGGTGCCGGGCGACGAGATCATGGGTTTCGTCACCCGCGGCGGCGCGGTGAGCGTGCACCGCACCGACTGCACCAATGCCGGATCGTTGCAGGCGCAGGCCGAACGGATCATCGAGGTCGAGTGGGCGCCCTCGCCGTCTTCGGTGTTCCTGGTGGCCATCCAGATCGAGGCGCTCGACCGCACCCGGCTGCTCTCCGACGTCACCAAGGTGCTCGCCGACGAGAAGGTCAACATCCTGTCCGCCTCGGTGGCCACCCACGGCGACCGGGTCGCGATCAGCAAGTTCACCTTCGAGATGGGCGATCCCAAGCACCTCGGGCACCTGCTGAACGTGGTGCGCAATGTCGAAGGTGTCTACGACGTCTACCGCGTGACCTCGGCGGCCTGACCGCGCGTTCCCGGCCCGGGCGCTACTCCTCGTGAGAGTGCCCGGGCCGCTTCGTCTCCGGGACCGGACCGGCCTTCGCCAGAGATTTGCTGGCGTTCGCAGCGTTTGCTGGGGCAGTGAAAGGGCCCGTTTGGGCAGCAGTTGAGTTGACCGGAATCTGTTACGGTTTACTGCGTTTCAACGCTCCACTGGTCAGCCGAAACGGACTGTGATGCGGATCGATATGGCTCGGTGCACGACACGACGCACGGTGACGATGATCGCGTTCACCGTCGCTTCGGTGACGGCATCGGCGGGCACCGCGCACGCGCAGGACACCGCTCCCGCCGCGCCGTCGACCCAGGTCTCGATCTCCGCGTGTCCGGCACTGTACGCCTTGGGGATTCAGGGCACCGGCGAATCGTCCCCGGACGCGGCGCCGAGTACCGACACCGGCATGCTGTCCACCGTCTTCCGGCCACTGCTGGCCGCGGCGGGTGACACCGGTCTGGTCGACCGCGCCTACGTGCCCTACGAGGCGGGTTTCGGCGGGGCCGTGCCCGGCGGCGTGGTGCCCTACACCGAATCCGTGGACGGTGGCCTGGAGCGGTTGCGGGCGATGGCCACCCAGGTCGCGCAGCGGTGCCCGGACACGCGGATCGCGGTGGTCGGGTATTCCCAAGGCGCCCATGTGGCCTCGCGCTTCGCCCAGGAGGTCGGGTCGGGCACCGGCGCGCTGCCCGCGGCGAAGATCGCCGGTGTCGCGCTGTTCGCCGACCCCACCCGCGCCGCGAACGCCCCGCTGTTTCCCGGCGCGCCCGGGCTCACCGTGCCCGCCGCGGCGCCGGGCACCTCCGGTGCGGCGCTGGCCGCGCTCGGCGAGGTCCGCCAGGGTGCCGCACCCGGCGGGGGACTCGGGCCAAGCAGTGATCAGGCCGCCGATTTCGGCCAGCTGACCGGGCGTGTCGCGAGCTTCTGCGCGACAGGTGATCTCGCCTGCGACGCCCCGCAGGGCGCGCCGCTGGTGCGGGCCGTCACCAACCTGGTCAGCCAGGTGAAGCTCTCCGGCGGCGACCCGATCGGCTCGCTGGTCTCGATCGCCGACGCGCTCGCCTACACCTCGATCAAGACCGCCACCACCGTGGTGAACGCCGACATCACCGGCAGCACCCTCGCCGATCTGTCGTTCACCCCGGGCAAGTCGATCTCCGAGCGCGTCGCCGAGGCCGCCGACCCGCGCAGCACCCTGGACGTGGACGCGTCCTATCAGGCGCTGTTGAAGGCGGGCGCGATCGGCTTGCAGGCCGTGGCCACGGCGGTGAAATCGGTGCTGAGCCCGGCGAATATCGCCGAGCTGGCCACCGCGACGCTGGCGAACCCGCTCGTCGGGCTCACCCTGCTCGGGACCAAGCTGGCCGGTGCGGTGCCGCAACTGGTGCCGCCGACCACCGGTGTGCGGCTGGTCAGCGAGGCGTTCGGCGAGGTGCAGCGCACTGTCGCCGACAATGCCGAACTGCTCGACGTGACCACCTGGGTGCGGTACTGGAACACCTTGCAGCGCCACGATGGATACTCGCGGATGGCCGTCGCCGCCGACGGCACCCCGCCCACTCGCTACGTCGCGAACTGGTTCGCCGCGCTGGCCAGGGACGCGGCCGACACCTCGGGCAGTGGGGGCGAGCCGGTCGGTGGTTCCGATCGCGGCGCGCCGGGAATATTCACCAGCCCGACCGGCGCGTCTGCGAGACCCCCGGCGCCGGGTGGGGGACAATTTCCGTTCGGGACAGGAGCCGATGGCGCCTCATCCGGCGGCGCGTCGACTCCGCCTGCCGCGACACCCGCCACCACCGCACCCACGACTACCCGTCCGTTCTCTGTGAACTGATCACCGAGAGGTTCTTCGATGCGAATCCATGTGCCCGACGCGGAAAGGGGGGAATGTTGAAGTCGTACAACGAACTGTCGCGCTGGTATTCGGCGCTGGAGCCGGAGACCGACCCGGCCGGCCCCGCGCGCGAGGGCACCGCCGACCCGGCGGCCGACGGTGACGAGGGCCCCGCGCGATATTCGCGGCGCCCCGCGCGCGTCCCGTCCGCTGATCCGTCCGCCGAGCCCGCCGGACGTGCCACCGACGAGGATTCCGCCCACCCGGACGACGCGCCGCACGCTCCGGCCGAGGACGGCACCGACCGGGCCGAGCCGGACCGCCACCTCGAGCAGCCCCCGGCGACCGAGCCTGCCGCCGCGGAGGAACCGGCACCGCAGGCTCGTGCCGCGCACGCCGGGGCGTGGGACCACCCCGCGGCCTTCCAGGAGAACCCCGACGACGACTCGTCGCCCCGCCGCACGGTCGGATACCCGGAGCAGGACTTCCGTAGCCAGCAGGTGCCGCCCTACCGCCCGGAGCCCGCCCCGGCGCCGCCTGCCGAACTGGCCGCGCGCCGCAGCGAATTCACCGGTGGCTGGTCGGACTGGGTCGCCCCCGGTCCCGAGGACGACTACGACGCCGAGCTCGTCCAGTTCCCCTGGCCGGAGTCCGCCGCCGACGACTACGACGAGGCGCACGTCCTGGCTCCGTCGGGCGCGCTGCGGGCGACCCGCGCGCGCAACCGGACCTGGCTGGTGCTCGCGGTCTCGGTGCTGGCGCTCGTGCTCGCCGCGACCGGCGTGCTGTTCCTGCTGTTCGGGCGCGGCGGCGGGGACACGGCCGAACACGCCGCGCCGCTGCACTTCACCGCGGGCAGCCTGAACGCCGACACCCCGCTCGGCGCCTGCCCGACCGAGCGCACCGGCAGTGTGGTGCGCAGCGCGGAGCCGGGCGGCACCGACTCGGGTCCCGACGCGGTCCTCGCCTTCCAGTACGCCTACTACGTGACCCGCTCGGGGGTGGAGGCCCGCGCGGTGGTCACCCCCGAGGCCGAGGTCGCGCCCGCGGCCGTGATCCAGCGCGGAATCGACACCATCCCGGTGGGCACCACGCACTGCGTGCGGATCACCACGGTCGCCGACGACCGGTTCACCGTGGAGGTCACCGAGTTCCGTCCGGCGGGCGCCCCGGCCACCTACACCAAGCAGTCGGTGCGGACCGCGCTGGTCGGCGAGCGCACGCTCATCACGGGCATCGCGGCAGGGTAAGGAGAGGCGATGACAGACGACTGGAGCCGTTGGCTCGACGAATCCCCCGAGGGGGAGCCGTCGGGCGACGCGGCGCGGGATCCGGCTCCGGTGGTGCGGTTGCGGCGCAGGGGCGGCGATCGGCCCGGCGGCACCCGCAGGCCGATCCTGGTGGTCGGCGGCTGCGGCGGCGCGGGTACGACCACAACCACGTTGGGCTTGGCCGCCGAACTGGCAGGCACCGGCGCGGCCACGGTGGCCGTGGACGCCACCGCCGCGGGCAGCGATCTGGCCCTGCGCGGCGCCGACAAGCACCTGCATCCGGTGAACCTGCAGTCCTGGGTCTACGGCCGCGGCGGCGACGAACCGGCCCCGCTGGAGGACTGCCTGTCGCGCTCGACCGCGGGCTTCGGCCTGCTCTGGCGCGACGCGACACCGCTGCGCCGCCGCGCGACATATCTCACTGTCGCGCGTGCGCTCGACACCGGCGGGTACACCGCGGTATACGACGGCGGCAACCCGATTGCCGGACGGCAACTGCGGCCCCTGCTCGACGACGCCGATATCGCGCTGGTGCTGGCCATTCCGGCCCGCGTCGACGCGGCCAACCGGCTGCGGGTGAGCCTGGAATGGCTCGACGACCACTACGGCGACGACGGCGCCGGGGTCGTCGGTGACACCACCATCGTTGTCTCCCACCAGTATTCGCACGACGATTCGCGCGTTGCCGAGCATTTGCGCGAGCACCTGTCGGGCTGGGTGCGCGAGGTCGTGGAGATCCCCTACGACCCGCATCTGGCGCGCGGTGAGCTGGTGCGTCACGGCGAGCTCGCCGAGACGACCCGCGCAGCGTATGGGAGCTTGCTCGCCGGAGTGGCATCATGACGGCCGCTATGAATCTTCGTCGTCGTCGTGATCCGGCACCCCCCGGAATCGGTGTCGTCGCGCCGCCCGAATCGCTGCGCGCGCGGATCTGGGAGCGCCCGGTGCCCGGGGTGGGCCGGGCACCGCTGGTGTGGCTGCTCGGTGTGCACGGTGGCTCCGGAGCCACCACCCTGGCGCACGTGCTCGCGCCCGCCGCCGACGCCAGGGGCCGCTGGCCGGGCGTGTTCGACCGCGAGTCGCCGTACGTGGTCCTGGTTGCCCGCGAGACGATCTCGGGCCTGACCCGCGCGCACGACCTGCTGCGCCAGCACCACGCGAACCTGGCGGGCCCGTCGCTGGTGCTCGGCCTGATCACCGTGGCCGCGCGCCCGGGGCGGGTGCCGCCGGAGATCCGGCGCTACCGCGATGTGGTCGGCTCGCTGGCCGGGCACGTCTGGCAGGTGCCCTGGATCGAGGAGTGGACCCTGGTCGAGTCCGAGGCGCTGCCGGTCTGGTCGCCGGGCGACGGCGTGGCGGCCCGCAAGCGCCGGGTGGACCCGCTCGACGAGGTACCGCCGGAAATCGGCGAACTCGGTGTCGATCTGGTGGCCACCATCCGGGCCAGCATCGGCACTCCCGAGCCGGGGGAGGAGCGATCGTGAACGCCGGGCGGTCGGGCCGCCGGTGGTGTACAAACGTGTGTCGGCGTCGAAGTGTTTGTGGCACAACACCTTTACAGTGGGAGAAAGGCACCCGATGAGCATGATCCTCCTCGCCGTGCAGGACACGTACGGCACCGTCCTGGCCCAGGTGGGTAATCCGACGCCGGAAGCTCCTCCCGGGTCGGAGAAGATCCTGCAGCTGGTCCGGTACCTGACCTGGTTCGTGCTGCTGTCGGGCATCTGCGGAATCACCTACGCGGGCGGCAAGTTCGCCTGGGAGCGGTGGACCGGTGGCGGCCTCGAGTCGCCGAAGATGGTGGCCGGTGCCATGATCGGCGGCGTGGTCGCGACCAGCGCGGGCACCATCATGAACGCGGTCATCGGTACGTGATCACTGTGCTCGCCTACAAACAGCTCCCGGCCGAGGTCCTGGCGCCGATGACGCAGCTGCTCAACTGGCTGCTCTGGTTCGTCCTGCTGTCCTGCCTGGCCTGGATGATCCTGTCGGCGGGTCGGCTGTGGATCGCCTTCCGCAGCGACCTGGCCGTCAACGATGCCTCGCACGGCGTGCTGATGAGCCTGATCGGCGCCGCGGTCGCCAGTACCGCGTCGGCGATCGCCTTGGCGTTCCTGCCGGCGTGAGGTCGACCGGGGAAAAGATCCGACGATGAATTCCACAGTGACACGGCCGGTCGCGGTCGGCATCGCGCTGCTGGCCGCGGCCGTGGGGTGCGGCGGGGGCGACGACGCGGGCCCCGACCTGTCCGCGGCCCCGACCGGGGTGCGCTGGCAGGGCTACCAGGGCATCGCCCTGCCGCATACCGACCAGGGCCCGGCCACGGTGACCGACGGCGCCGCAACGGGTTTCGAGCAGTCGCCGCGCGGGGCGGGGCTGGCCGCGCTGACCCACACGCTGCGGCTGGGCGTGGCACCCGACGCCCAGTGGGCCACCGTGGTGAACCGGGAGCTGATGCCCGGACCGGCCCGCGACGAGTGGGCGATCAACCGGGTGCGGCTCTCGATCACCGGGCCCGCCACGCCCGGATACGCACCGAGATTGTTGGGTTACAAAATCACCGAATACCGTGCCGAGCAGTCCCGGGTCGAGGTGTACACCGAGTACGCCGACCGCTCGCGGGCGGTCAGCCACACCACGGTCCGCTGGTACGAACAAGACTGGCGCCTGCAGTTACCGGATCCCCTGGCCCAGGACCGACCCGTCGACGCGATCGACGAATTACCCCCCGACATCGTGAGAGTGGAGGCACCGCAGTGAGCGAGAAGGAGCCGGGCACGCGCGACCGCGCGTCCTTCGGCATGATCGCTTCCGGTGCCCTGCTCGCGCTCATCCTGGTCGTCGGTGCCGTGGTGTACTTCACCAGCGGTGACGGCGAGACCGAGAGCGCACCGCCGCCCGCCCAGGCCGCGGGCGGCACCGGTTTCGCCGATCCGGAGGTCGACCTGCTGGGCAGGCGCGTCGACATCCCGAACAACCCGGCGGGTCAGCCGCTGGCCCAGGTACCGGGAACGCAACGTACACCGGCATCGCCGGATTGGCTGACCGGCGCGCCGGAAGGCACCAAGAAACCGCACGGCTGGCAGCGTGTCTACGGCGCGTCGGTGCCGTTCTCCACCTCCGACGGGCCCACCCGGATCGAGGACGGCCTGGCCGTCGGCTACGCGCGCACCCCGCAGGGCGCCGCGCTGGCCGCCGCGCAGATCACCTACCGGCTCAACGCCCGTCCGGCCGACCGCGACCTCTACGTCACGCAGGTGCGGGTGAGCACCGCGCAGCTGGCGGCCTACGACAGCGCGCTGGCGGCCGACCGGCTGCCGGAACAACAGCCGGAGAAGGTGACCCGTTATTTCGTGGCCACGGACGCGTTCAAGATCGACGACTACGCCGACGACATGGCGATCGTGCGGCTGGCCTCGCGCGGTCCGGTGCTCGACGGCAAGCAGCTCTACGCGGCCATGCGGATGATCGTGGTGTGGGACAAGGGGGACTGGCGGCTCAAGCCGTCGGCCACGACCAACACCCAGACCGAATATGTGGAATCGCTGGCGGGGTGGACGACATGGTGAGCATCGATGTGCAGCACAGCCCGGATCGATTCCCTGCGGACCATCGAGGGGTGCCAACAATGCTGAGGCGGATCTTCACAATTCTCGCGGTGGTCTTCACCGTCATGATCGCCACGCCGACCGTGGCGATGGGTGAGGACTACGGCTTCGACCAGGCCTGCAACGAACTGCACGACACCCTCGACAGCGTGGCCATCCCCGGGATCTCCCTGGGCGACGCCGCCTCGGCGGTGTGCAAGGCGGGCAATGCCGCCTCGCATCCGGGCGACGCCGCGGCCGCGGTCAAGGACAAGGCGTGGGACTCCACCTTCGGCAAGGTGGTCGACTCGCTGATGAAGGGCCTCGGTGAGGCACTGATCCTGGCGCTGACCTTCTGGATGAAGGTGCCCAACGAGGCGGTGAGTGACTCCGGCGCCCTGTTCACCAAGATCAACGACTACACCTATCAGATCCAGATATTGCTCTTGATCGCCTCGGTGATCATCACCGGTGGCCGGTTGGCCGAGGCCAGACGCGGCGCGGCGGTGAGCGAGGCCGCCGAATCCTTCCGGCTGTTCGCCCGGGTGGTGTTCAGTTCGTGGATGCTGGGCGCGGTGATCGTCGCGGGGACGCGCGCCTCGGACAAGTTCTCCGAGTGGATCATCCAGGACTCCACCGGCGGCAATGCCAAGAACATGGCCGAACTGATGGTGAAAACCAGCAAGCTGCAGGCGTTCTCGCCCGGTCTGGTGCTGATCATCGCGATCGTCGGCCTGCTCGGCGCGCTCGCCCAGATCGTGCTGGCCATCGTGCGGCAGGGTCTGCTGGTGGTGGCCGCGGGGGTGCTGCCGCTGGCGGCGGCGGCCTCGGCGACCGGGACCGGGAAGCAGTCCTATCAGAAGCTGGTCGGCTGGATCATCGCGTTCATGCTGTTCAAACCGGTGGCGGCGATCGTGTACATGATCGCGTTCACCACCGCGGGTCACGCCGACGAGACCACCGCCTCCGGCGGCCTGCCCAGCGGCGAGGACGCCCAGCGGATGCTGGTGGCCCTGGTGCTGCTGTGCAGCGTGGCGTTCGTGCTGCCCGCGCTGATGCGCCTGGTGGCGCCCGCTGTCGCCACCGTCGGCACCGGTGGTTCCGGTCTGATGGTGGCCGGTGGTACCGCGGTCGGCGCCATGGCGCTCGGCGCGATCGGCACCAAGGCGGTCGCCTCCCGGCCCGCCGCGGCGCCGGGTTCGGCCGGGTACTTCGGCAGTGCCGGGGCCGGTGGCGCGAAGCCCGGTGGCGCGGGCGGCAGCGGATCGCCCAAGCCGACGCCGCCCCCGCGCGGTGGGGGTGGTGGCGGCGGTGCGGCCGCGGCGCCACCGAGTTCGGGGTCGGTGCCCTCGGGCGCGGCCCGCAATATCGCGGCCGCGCGCGCGGCCGCGGGCAGTACGAACCGCGCCGATCAGGCGATGGGCGACGTCGCCGGTGACCGCTGGGCGAATCGGTCCCCCGATCTGGGCAGGAGCACGATTCCGCGATGACGACCTCGGTGACCGACACCTACGAGCGCCGTTCCTACGGCCTGTGGCAGAAACCGCGCAGCGCGGGCCTTTTCGGCCTGCGCTGGGAAGAGACCGTGATCGGTTTCGTCGTGGTGATCACGGCGCTGATCTGCGCGATGGTCGGTGGATTCAAATGGGGCTTCATCGTCGGCGGCCTCGGCGCGCTGGTGATGGTGCCGCTGGTGTGGCGGACGGGGGGCCGCTCGGGCTACGAGACGGGACTGATGATGTTCAACTGGATGCGCTCGCGCAAGAACGGCGAGCACGTGTACCGCGGCGGCCGGTTCTCCCGGATCCCCGGCGGTGTCACGAAACTGCCAGGTCTGCTCGCCCCGTCGAAGCTCTACGAAGGCATCGACGCGGGCGGCTACCACTTCGGGATGATCCACCTGCCCGCCTTCGCGCAGTACACGGTGGTGCTGCGGGCCTGGCCGCAGGGCCACGAGGCGGTGGACCAGCCGGTGATCGACCGCTGGGTCGCGGCCTGGGGGACGTTCCTGGCCTCGGTCGGCCAGACCAGCGACATCGTCGCGGTGGTGCCGGTGATCGACACCGTGCCCGAGACCGGCAACCGGTTGCTCAACGAGGTCTCCACGATCACCCGCCCGGAGGCACCGGATCTGGCCCAGCAGGTGATGTACGAGCTGGCCACCGAGCTGCCGCAGGAGCGAGTGCAGCTGCTGCCGCGGGTCGCGATCACGTTCAAGGCCACCACCGCCGAGCGCCGCAAGAACCCGGCCGAGGAGGCCGTGGAGATCGGGCGCAGGCTGCCCGGGATCTGCGCGGCGCTGGCCGAGGCGGGCGTGCGGGCGCAGCCGATGTCGGCCGAGGAGGTCATCTCCTTCATCCGGCGCAGCTACGACCCGGCCGCGCAGGCCGATCTCGAGGTGGCCGCGGCCGAGCCGGGCGGGCACGGGCTGGGCTGGGACGACGCGGGCCCGGTCTCGCACGACGAGAAGTGGGATCACCTGATCCACGACGGTGGCCGCTCGGTCACCTGGGAGATGGACGCGGCGCCGGAGGGCGCGGTCGACGAGCGGGTGCTGCAGCGGCTGCTCGCGCCCAATCCCGAGGTGCCGCGCAAGCGCATCGCCATCGTCTACCGGCCGCATTCGGCCGCCGACGCCGCCGAGATCGTCGACGACGACTTCAAGAACGCGCTGGTGGCGCAGCAGAGTGAACGCGGCGTCGTCTCGGCGGCCGCGACACTGCGGGTCGGTGCGACCCAGCAGGCTCGTGAGGAACAGGCCCGCGGGCACGGTGTGACCCGCTTCGGCGCGCTGGTGACGATCACCGAGCCGCTCCGGGGCGATCTGCCGCGCATCGAGGCCATCACCCGCGACCTCTCCACGCAGGCCCGGCTCAAGATCCGGCGCTGCTACCGATACCAGGCCGCGGCGTTCGCGGCCTCCCTCGGTTGCGGCGTGATCCTGCCCGAGCACGCGACCATTCCGAAGGCATTGGCGGGGTGAGGCGATCATGGGACGCGACTACGAACCCCCGGTGCGCGACCGCGACGACATCGCGTTGCGCCCGGTGCACCGGCCGCCGCGCATCCGCGGCGAACGCGAGCCACGGCCCGCTGGCAGCCCGCCGCGCGTGAGCGAGGACGTGCTCGGTCTCGACGAGCGCACCGACCGTGCCGAGGGCGAGTCCACGGCACGGGTCTCGCGCACCGGCGAGGAGCGCAGGCAGGGCGAACGCCGTGCGCGCGAGGAGGATCGGTCGCGTGCCGCCCGCCCCCGAAGTGAGGGCACACGTCCGTCCCGGCCACATCCCGAGGAACCCCGCGGCACCCGTGAGGATGAGTCCCGGCGCGCTCGCGAACACGAGTCCCGCCGTGCCCGCGCGACCGAGGGCCGTGATTCGCGTGGTGAGGGCCGTGAGTCGAGCGGCGAGGGCCGTGACCCGCGCGATGGCCGTGACCAGAGTGGCGAGGCAGGTCGTCCCCGTGGCGACCGTGCTCGCGGACCGCGACCGGCGAGTGGTCAGGGTGAGCGGCGCGCCCGGGGCCCGCGCCCCGAGCAGCCCCGGCGTGGACTGCGTGAACAGGACCACGGCCCCCGGCTGGAACACGATCGCGGCCAGGACGATCCGCGCCGTCAGCCGCGTTCGGCCAAGCCCCGGCTGACCAAGCCCACGCGCCCGGCCAAGCCCGCGCGGCCTGACGACCGCCCCGACGACGCCGCCGATCGCGCGATGGGCAGCGGACGGTCCCGGTCGAAGGCCAAGCCGGACCGCCGGAACCAGGGGCCCTCGCTCCTCGACGACGCCACCCGCGCCCGCTACGAGATGATCCAGCGCGAGCAGTCCGGACTGCGCGCGGCCTGGGCCACCTTCCGCCTGCACACCGACGACCTGCGCCGCAACAACGCGCAGGCCCGCTCCGAGGCCGTGGTCGGCGACGGATTCGACCGCACCACCGCCGAACTCACCGATCGCGGCTACTCCGGCCCCGGCGGCGGCAAGATGAACGTGGTCGGCCGTCCGGTCGAATACCGGGCCACCACCGCGCAGGTCGCGGGCCTGTGGCCGTGGTCGGTCGGCGCCGGTGCGCCGCTGATCGGCACCCCACTCGGCTCGCATCTGCACACCGGCGCGCCGGTCTGCTTCGATCCGATGAACTGGTTCATGCGCGGCAGTTTCATCACCGCGCCGAGCCTGTTCGTGCTGGGGCTCAACGGCTTCGGCAAGTCCTCGCTGGTGCGCCGGATCGTGCTGGGCGGCATCGCCCAGGGCATCACCCCGCTGATCCTGGCCGACGTGAAGCCCGACTACCGCAAGATGGTCGAACTCGTCGGCGGCCAGGTCATCGACCTGGGTTACGGTCACGGCAAGCTCAATCCGCTGGCCGCGGGCGTGCTGGGCGCGGTGGTGCCCCGGCTCACCGATTTCCCCGCGCTGCAACAGCAGGTGCTGCAGGATCTGCGCGCCCGTCAGGTCACCCTCATCGCGGGTCTGGTGGAACTGGTGCGCGGCGCGCGGGTGGCCGACTTCGAGGAAACCCTCATCGCCACCGCGCTGCGCATCCTGTACCAGCCGGGCCGGGGCTTCACCCCGGACAAACCGCCGATCATGGAGAACCTGCTCGAGGTGATCATCGGCGGCGGCCCCGAGCTGATGCTCGACGCGGGCGCCGACGACGAGGACGAATACCAGTACGCCATCAAGAATCTGCGCCGCTCGCTGCGCGCGCTCACCCAGGGCCCGTTCGGCGCGATCTTCAACGGCCAGACCACCGTCCCGATCGACACCGGCGCGGTCGCGGTGTGCATCGACGTCTCGCACATCCCCACCGGCGACAAGAAGCTCAAGGCCGCGGTCATGCTGGCCTGCTGGGCCGACGGTTTCGCCTCGGTCGAGGCCGCGCACGTGCTGGCCGACGCGAAACTCGGCCCGCAGCGCTACTTCCAGGTCGTCATGGACGAGCTGTGGCAGGTGCTGGGCCTGGGTGACTTCATGGTCGACCGCGTCGACGAGCTGACCCGGCTCCAGCGCGGCCTGGCCACCGCGCTGATCATGATCAGCCACACCATCAAGGACCTGCAGGCGCTGGGTTCGGACGCCGCCATCGCCAAGGCCATCGGCTTCCTGGAACGCGCGCGCGCCAAGATCTTCGGCGCGCTGCCCGCCGAGGAACTGTCCCGGCTCGATTCCACGGTGCCGTTCACCTCCGCCGAACAGGAGATGGTCACCGGCTGGTCGGCGCCGCAGGCGCTCACCGGTGAGGCGCTGCGGCCGGGTCAGCAGCGGCCGTCCCCGCCGGGGACCGGCAAGTTCCTGCTCAAGATCGGCGAGGATCGCCGGCCGGGCATCCCCTTCCACATGGAGTTCACGGTGTCGGAGAAGGAAAGCGGAATCCACGACACGAACCAGCGGTTCAGCGAGTTCGGGGACAATCCTCGGGGTGCGCCTGTCCACGGCGGGCCGGAGGCGGTAGCGGAGCGTGACCACGGAGGCCCTCGAGGACAGGCGCCATCGACACTGCCCGAGCCGCCGTCGGACGGGGGGCAGCCATGATGCCGCATCGGTCCTACCGCCGGGTCTCGCCGGAGGTCCGCAAGGCCGCCGTCGAGCAGGTTCTCGCGCTGACCGACAAGCTGCGCAGCGAGTCCGAGGCCTGCCGGGTGGTGGCCGAACAGATCGGCGTGCACGCCAATTCGGTGCGCAACTGGGTGCGCGCGGCCGAGGGCCCGAGCCTGGAGCGGATGGACGCGACGGCCCTGCGGCGCAAGGTGGTGCTGCTGCAGCAGCAGCTGGCCGCCGCCGCGGAGATGAACCGCACCCTCGCCGACACCCTCAACGAAACCCGGCGCCGCACGTGAACACCGCCGCGGCGGACCCGGATCCCGGCGCCCGGCGCGGCACGGCAGGAGGCGCCCGGTGAGCCCGCGCACCATTGTGATGTCGGCACTCGGCGCGGTCCTCGGGCTGGTCACCCTCGTGCTGGTGATCGTGCTGCCCGCCAGCGACGAGACCTGCGAGACCGGCGATGTCCTGGTGGGGTCCTCGGCCGCGACGCTGCCCGAGCTCGGCGGTGACTACTCCGGCGACCCGCGCGCCGCCGCCCCGAGTTCACCGGTGCCGAGCTCGAATCCGGCGGTGACCGGCACGCCCTCGCTGGCCGCGGGCGTGGGCCCGCTGCGGCGCACGCTGCCGCTCGAGGTGGGCACCTTCACCATCTCCGATGTGTTCGGCTCGCGCGGCGGCGATCACAAGGGCATCGATATGGCCGCCGCCGACGGCACCACGATCTACTCGGTCTCCGACGGCCGGGTCGTCGCGGCCGGGCCCGCCTCGGGCTTCGGCAACTGGATCGTGGTCGATTCCGTCGACACCAACGGCCGCGCCTACTCCGCGGTCTACGGCCACATGTGGGACCACGGCGTGCGGGTGCGCACCGGTCAGACGGTCACCGCCGGTCAGCCCATCGGCACGGTCGGTTCGGCGGGCGAATCCAGCGGCCCGCACCTGCATTTCGAGATCGTGCCCGGCGGCCGGTTCACCGGTGGCCGCCAGATCGACCCGATGCCCTGGCTCGACGGCGCGCCCACCCCGGATGTCGGTGGCGCGCGGGCCTTCTCCAGCGACCCGAACTGCGTGCGCGGCTTCGGCAGCGCCGGTGGCCTGCTGGCCGACGGGAAGGTGCCCGCGGACCTGGAGATCTGGTACCGCCGCGCGGGCACCGTCTGCCCGGAGATCTCGTCCTCGCTGCTGGCCGCACAGGCCAAGCAGGAGTCCGGCTTCCGGCGCGGGCTCACCTCGCCCGCGGGCGCGCAGGGCCTGGCCCAGTTCCTGCCCGGGACGGCGGTGAGCATCAATCCCGATGACGGCAAACCGTATGTCATCGACGCCGACGGCAACGGCCGGGCCAGCGTGTGGGACGACGGCGACGCGATCATCGGCCAGGCCCGCTACATGTGCGCCATCGCGCACAAGATCGCGGGCTGGATGGCCGACGGCAAGGTCTCCGGTGACCTGACCGCGCTCACCCTGGCCGGATACAACGCCGGTGAAGGCGCGGTGCTCGCCTCCGGCGGCCTACCCAATCAGGTTGCGGCGCACTACTCCGAGACCCGGCCGTACGTCACCAACATCCTGTCGATGGAACCGCAGTACCGCGCGCCCGGGGCGCAGGGCCGGTTCACCCCGGAACAGGGCGGGGGCGGCGCGCAGATCGTCGAGGCCGCGCACGACTGGCTCGGCACCCCGTACGTGTGGGGCGGTGGCGGTGCGCAGGGGCCCAGCGGCGGCGGGTTCGACGGGCCCGGCCTGACCGCGGCGGCGGTGTTCGCGGCCTCGGCGGGCGAGATCACCCTGCCGCGGACCGCCGAACAGCAGTGGGAGGCAGGCTATGAGGTGCCGATCGCCAAGATCACCGCGGGTGACCTGGTGTTCAGCGATTTCGGGCGACAGGGACCGGCGCAGGTGGGGATCTACGCGGGCAACGGCCGGATGATCCAGGCGCGGCCCGCGGCGAGCACCCGCGGCGGCGGTGGCGTCGTCGAGGTGGCGGTGCCGGGCGACGCGCGGGCGAGGAGGGTGTTGTGACCACAACGTGTCGGACACCAGGGATAACCTGGTGGGAGAGAACACGAATCCGCACGATCCCGGCGGTGATGCTCGTGGCGGTCATGGGAACGGTCGCCGCCTGCGGCGGTGACTCCGGCTCCGCGCGCCCGGACCAGGTCAGCCCGACCACCCGGTTGCTGGAGGCGGCCGCGGCGGCCGATCCGACCACCCCCGACGGGGTCGCGGTGGTGGCGTTGCGCGAGGTCTACACCTGGTACCCGGCCACCGAGCAGCCGGGGTCCTCGGTGCAGCGCGCGCGGAAATGGCTGGGGCCCAGCATGATCCGTATGCTCGACGGTTCGGCAGGGGCCACCGGCACGCCGAATCCGTCGCTGCGGTGGGCGGACTGGGCGAAGGCGAAAGCGCACGTGACGGCGTTCACCTTCGCCTCGGGCGAGAAGGCACCGGCGAGCGCGGATCCGGCGGTGGCGCAGTACAAGATCGGCGTCGAGCAGACGGTCGTCTACCCGGACGGGCGCACCGAGGCGCTGCCGCCGAGCACGGTCATCGCGACCGTGGTGCAGACGCCACAGGGCTGGCGCCTGGACGCGTTCCGCTAGCGGCACAACCGAGCATCCGACAAGGTCCACAAGGAGGCACTCGTGGCGAAGAAGAAGGTGACGGATCCGGCCGCGGTCGGACCCGACACGACGCTGATCCTGATCGTGGTCGGCTTTGCGACACTGATCACCCTCGCCGTCGCGCTGCACCTGGGCAACGCGATGGCGGTGGTGCCGCAGAACATCCCGATCAACCCGATCGCCGTGGTCGCCGACCTGGCCCGCGGCAAACTGCACTGGCCGCGCGCCTCGACGGTGATCGTGCTGCTGGTGATCGCCACCCTGGTGGCGTACGTGGTGATCCGCAAGCGGCTGGCCAAGCGCGCGGTGATCGGCAGGCTGGCGGTCGACGACAAGGCCGACCACATGGGCAGCGGCAGCGCGATCGCCTCGATCACCGAGGCCGGGGTGCGCGAGAAGGCCGCCCAGCTCGGCGTGCGGCTGCGCGCGGGCGACGCGCCCGGTGTGCCGATCGGGGTGGCGGTGGCCGACGGTTCGCCGCTCTACGGCTCCTACGAGGACCTGCACCTCGATATCTGGGGCCCGCGCCAGGGCAAGTCGACCTCCCGGGTGATCCCGGCGATCCTGTCCGCGATCGGCCCGGTGATCACCACCTCGAACAAGCGTGACGTCGTCGACGCCACCCGCAATGTGCGCGAGGACCGCGACAGCCGCACCTTCGTCTTCGACCCGCAGGGCGTGGCCGGTGAACGGGCCAAGTGGTTCTGGGACCCGCTGGCCTGGGTCGACCACCGGCAGGAGGGTTGCGAGATGCGCGCCGCGCGGCTGGCGGGCCACTTCGCCGACGCCGAGCGCGGCGAGGGCGACAAGGCCGACAGCTTCTTCGACCCCGAGGCCGAGGACCTGCTGGCCGGGCTGTTCCTGGCCGCCGCGATCGCGCGCAAGCCGATCACCCAGGTGTGGGAGTGGGTCACCGACTCGCAGAACTCCGAGCCGATCGAGCTGCTGCGCGGCGCCGGGCACGACTTCACCGCGGCCGGTCTGGCCATGCAGTACAACGCCGAACAGCGCACCAAGAGCGGCATCTTCGGCACGGCCAAGAAGATGATCCGCTGCCTGCAGCTGTCGAATGTGCACCCCTGGATCACCCGCGGCAACAGCGACCGCTACCAGTTCGACGAGCTGGAGTTCATCGAGCGCAACGGCACCCTGTACTGCCTGTCGCTGGAGGGCCGTGGTTCGGCGGCGCCGCTGGTGAGCGCGCTGACCGAGGCGGTCATCGACGTCGCCATGCGCAAGGCCTCGCGGTCCTCGGGCGGGCGGCTGCCGGTGCCGCTGCTCGCGGTGCTCGACGAGGCGGCCAATGTGGTGCGCTGGAAGGATCTGCCCAAGCAGTACAGCCACTTCGGCTCGCGCGGCATCGTGGTGATGACGGTGCTGCAGTCCTGGGCGCAGGGCGCGCGGTGCTGGGGCGAGGCGGGCATGAGCGCGCTGTGGTCGGCCGCCAACATCAAGGTGCTCGGCAGCGGGATCGACGACATGGCGTTCCTGCGTGACCGTTCCGAGGCGATCGGCGAATACGACTCGATCTCCCAGTCGATGTCGCAGTCGGGCAACAGCAAGAGCTACTCGCGTTCGCTGAGCTCCTCGGTGACCTTCACCGCCCAGGGCCTGGCGACGCTGCCCCGGGGCCGCGCGGTGGTGTTCACCTCGGGGCAGCCCGCGGTGCTGGTCCGCACGGTGCCGTGGTGGGAATCGGAGTACGACGCCGCGGTTCGCCGCTCGATCGAGGACAACGATCCCACCCGCAAGACCCGCATCGACGATCTGATCGGGCAGCCGGCGGCGACGACGCTGTCGAAATCCATTCCACCGGACGAAATCGGTGACATCGAGGAGGTCAAACCGCTGTGAGCAACGAGATGCCGGGAGCGGGCCGGAAAGAGCGGGTCTACGGCGATGTGTCGGAGTTCGTGACGGAGTATCTCAGCAAGCTCTATCAGCGTCAGGTGACCGATATCAGCGACACCGTGTGGTGCCCGGAATGGTGGCGTCACCCGGAAGCCGCGGTGCGCCTGGACGCGCTGTGGCTGGCCTGGGAGCACTACCGGATGCAGGGCGGGCCGGGGATCAGCGTGTGGTTCCTCGATCACGCCGACCCGCACATGACCAAGCTGTTCGACCCGCGCGGGCCGTTCAAGTACTGCAGTGTGCGCAACGGGCACAAGGAGATGCTCAAGTCGCTACCGCTGGAGAACCCCGACGCGGCCCTGTGGACGGCGCCGGACAACGGCCTGTGGGACAAGGACCACCCGCACGGTGTCTGAGCGGTCGTGAACACTCCCCGGCACGGAGCCGGGGAGTGGGGGGATCAGCGTTCGCGTTCGATGCCGCGGGCCTCGATGCCGCGCGCCCGCATGGGCGTGTGGCGGGTGGCCGCGTCGTGCAGGCGGATCGCGTCGTCGGGGGAGATGCCCTGGCCCATCTCGACGAGCATGCGGACCTGGCTGAGTTCGGGGGCCACACCGGCGCGCTCGAGATGTGCGGCGATGGCGGCGCGGCGCTCGACGGTGTCGTACCCGACCTGTGGCACCTGCGGCGGCGCGGCGACAGCGGTGGCGGCGGCGAACGGCGAGGACGGGTCCTTCTCCAGGCTGAGCCCGCGCTGCTGGGTGGCCTTGTTGCCCAGCGACATCATCTGCACGAGTTCGAGATTGCGCGGATCCTTGGCCTTGAGATCGCGGGCCTCGCGCAGCTGGAGTTCCTTGGCTTCCTTGATCTTGGCCTCGACCGCCTTGGCGCGAGCCTCGGCCTCTTTCTGGCCGTGCTCGCGCGACTTCAGGGCGACCAGGGTGGCCATCTGCAGCATGGTGCGCATCATGGACGCTGTTTCGCTGCCGATGTCGTCGAGTTCCGCCATGACTGCTCCCCGATGCCGCTGTGGAAGTGGACATCTGAGCCTACCCCGGGAAGGACACGAGCGGAGGCGCGGCGTCCGTGTCGAGGTCGGCGAATCGGCAACGGGCCGGTCACCACGAGGGTGACCGGCCCGGTCGCGCGGGGTCGGCGGAGTGTCAGCCGACCTTCACCGAGTTGAACGAGATCGGGATGGCGGGCGCGCCGTCCTCGGCACCGCCCTCCACGCCGCCGCCCGCGACCTTGTCCAGCGTCGCCAGACCGGGTTCGTCGATGGTGCCGAAGATGGTGTAGTTCGGCGGCAGCTGGGTGTCGCCGAAGACCAGGAAGAACTGGCTGCCGTTGGTGCCCTTGCCCTCGGGCGTGGTGCCCGCGTTGGCCATGGCGACCAGGCCGCGCCGGTAGTTCACCGGCTGGCTCAGCGCCGGGTCGGTGGGACCGAACAGGTCGGTCGGGTACTCGTTGTCGAAGCTGTAGCCGGGCCCGCCGCGACCGGTGGCCGTCGGGTCACCGCACTGCAGGATGCCGAAGCCCGGGGTCGCCACGATGCGGTGGCAGCTGGTCTTGTCGAAGTAGCCCTGCTCGGCCAGGCTCACCAGGGAGTTGACCGTGCACGGGGCCTGCGCGCTGTTGAGCGACAGCCCGATCGGGCCCTGGGTGGAGTCGATCGACACCGTGACCTCGGGACCGTCGGTGGCCACCGAGGTGACCGCGGGCGCGGTGACCGGCTTGGCGGGCGGCTCGGTGTCGGCCGGGTAGGAGCAGTCCACCGTGGCGGGCTTGGCCGCGGCGGGCGGCGGGCCGGGGATATCGAGCGGGGTGTTGACGAACTGCGTGGTCGGCACCGCCGAGGACGACTCGGCGGCCGTGGTGTCCTCGTCGCCACCCTTGGTGAGGAAGTACACGCCGACCGCCGCGGCGGCGACCACGACGACACCCAGGGCCGAGCCCGCGATCATCAGGCGCTTGCGCTTCTTCTCCTGCTCGGCCCGCCGGGCCAGCTGGCGCTCCAGCTTGCGCTTGGCCGCCGCCCGTCGCTGTTCGTTACTCGGCACTACCGCGTTCCTCCCGTGTCGTCGATTTCGTCTAGAGGGTAACCGGTTGGACGCGAGGGGCGCCCGTGGGGAAAACTGGATGATCGTGACCAAGACCAGCAGCTTCACCGCCCCGAAGGGGGTCCCGGATTACGTGCCGCCCGGCTCGGCCGAGTTCGTCGCCGTGCGCGACGGCTTGATCCACGCCGCCCGACTCGCCGGGTACGGCCACATCGAGCTGCCGGTTTTCGAACAGACCGCCCTGTTCGCACGGGGTGTCGGCGAGTCGACCGACGTGGTCAGCAAGGAGATGTGGACCTTCGCCGACCGCAACGGGGAGAGCTTCACGCTGCGTCCCGAGGGCACCGCGGGGGTCATGCGCGCGGTCATCCAGCACGGGCTGGACAAGAGCGGCCAGCTGCCACTGAAGCTGTGCTACGCCGGTCCGTTCTTCCGCTACGAACGACCGCAGGCCGGTCGCTACCGTCAACTCCAGCAGGTCGGCATCGAGGCCATCGGTGTGGACGATCCCGCCCTCGACGCCGAGGTCATCGCGATCGCCGACGCCGGTTTCCGGAGCCTGGGCCTGGACGGGTTCCGCCTGGAGATCACCTCCCTCGGCGACGAGACCTGCCGCCCGCAGTACCGCGAGCTGCTGCAGGAGTTCCTGCTCGGCCTGCCGCTGGACGAGGAGACCCGCCGCCGCGCGCAGATCAACCCGCTGCGTGTGCTCGACGACAAGCGCCCGGAGGTGCGGGAGCTGACCGCGAACGCGCCGCTGATGATCGATCACCTCTCGGAATCGGCCAAGACGCACTTCGAGCAGGTCCTGGGCCACCTCGACGCGCTCGGCGTGCCGTACGTGGTGAACCCGCGCATGGTGCGCGGCCTGGACTACTACACCAAGACCACCTTCGAGTTCGTGCACGACCAGCTGGGCGCGCAGTCCGGCATCGGTGGCGGCGGCCGCTACGACGGGCTGATGGCCGAACTGGGCGGGCAGCCGCTCTCCGGCATCGGCTTCGGCATCGGGGTGGACCGGACCGTGCTGGCGCTGGCGGCCGAGGGCAAGTCGGCGGCCGACCCGGCCCGCTGCCAGGTCTACGGCGTGGCCCTGGGCGACGCCGCCAAGGCCCGGATGGTGGCCCTGGCCGGTGCGCTGCGCGGCGCGGACATCAGCGTCGACCTGGCCTACGGCGGGCGCGGCATGAAGGGCGCGATGAAGGGCGCCGACCGCTCCGGCGCGAAATACACGCTGGTGCTGGGGGATCGGGACCTCGCCGAGGGCACCATCGGGGTCAAGGAGATGGCGACCGGCGAGCAGCGGCCGGTGCCGCTGGACGAGGTCGTCGACGTGCTGCGCGCCGCGCTCGGCGGCTGATCCGGACGGGGACGGCGCGGTAGGCTGACCGCGCCGTCACCGGGACCGCCGCTGACCGGTGGAAGGGAACAGGGTGAACGGGGATTCCGGCCGCGCCGAACCGGTCGGCATCGACCTGGTGGCGCCCGAGGTGTTCGCGCCGATGCTGCGCAGGCTGGCGCTCGGCGCGCTCGCCGTCGGCGTCGTGGTGGCCCTGCTCTCGGCGATCTGGCTGAGCTGGACCTACGCGATCGTGCTCGGGCTGGTCGTCGCGGTGCCGACCATCGGCTATGTGATCGCCTTCGGCCGCAGGCGGATGTGGTTGTGCGGCACCGAGATCCAGGCACGTCGTCTGTTCGGTGCGCACCGGATCGACCTGGCCGACGCGACCGGCGTGCACCTGCTGGTGTTCCCCGGCCGGTTGAGCCGGATCGTGCTGAAGGTGACCGTCGGCGCCGACACCCAGCTGGTGCCGCTGGCGATGTACACCGACGCGGGCAGCGGGCGCGAACTGCACCTGCTCGGCCTGCGCAAGCTCGCCGACGCGCTGTCGGCCAGTGAGCTGGCCGCCGCCGTCTCGGTGTCGGCCGTGCTGGTGGCGCAGTTGCGCGCGGAGGCGCGCGACGCGGGGCTGGGCGAGCGGCCGCTGTATCGCGGCGTGCGGCTGGTGCGCGCCAAGGACGCGGTCTCGCCGGTGGTCCTCACCGACACCGAGGTCGCCGAGCTGTCCTGAGCGCGGAAACCCGGTGGGCACCGTCGGGTGTCGGGGTGATGCCCGACGACCGATCACCACCCGCGCCGATACACACGGTCGCGCCTTGCCTCCGGCCCTGCGCCATGGCGCTATGTGCTGGTCACCGAGCCGATATGCGTCTGCCTCGGCCGGATGGTGCGAGGGCAGACAGGATTCCAGTGGGGCGTCCCGCGGCGGCTTCGCTCAGCCGAAGAGCGCGAGCTGATCGGCCGGTGCGGGCAGCGGCTGGGTCGGGGGCGTGGTCGGGCCCTGCGGGCGGTGTAATCCGTACTCGGTGAGCAGCGGGTCGATGCGCTCGCGCAGCCAGGTGCGGTAGGTGGGCGAGACGGTGCCTCCGCGCGCGTAGAGCTGCCGGTAGCGGCGGATCAGGGCCGGGTGTTCGGTGGCCAGCCAGCTCAGGAACCAGTCGCGGGTCGGCCCGCGCAGATGCATCGGGAAGGCCGTGGCGCTGGTGGCGCCCGCCTCGGCGATGGCCGAGACCAATGCCTCCAGGTGCGCGCGGCCGTCGGTGAGGCACGGGATGATCGGCGCGGCCATGACATGGACGGCGAAGCCCGCCTCGGCCAGCGCACGCACCAGCTCCAAGCGGGCCCGGGGTTCGGGCGTACCGGGCTCGAGGCTGTGGTGCAGGTCCGGATCCAGGATGGCGATCGAGACCGCCACGCTGACCTCCACCTGCCGGGCCGCCGCCACCAGCAGCGGCAGATCGCGGCGCAGCAGCGGGCCCTTGGTGAGGATCGAGAACGGGGTGTGCGCCTCGGTGAGCGCGCGAATGATGCCGGGCATCAGGCGATACCGGCCCTCGGCCCGCTGATACGGATCGGTGTTGGTGCCCAAGGCCACCGCCTCGCGCTGCCAGGACCGGCGGCCCAGCTCGCGCCGCAGCACCGCCGCGACATTGGTCTTCACCACGATCTCGGAATCGAAGTCGCGCCCGGCGTCCAGGCCCAGGTATTCGTGACTGCCGCGCGCGAAGCAGTACCGGCAGGCGTGCGAGCACCCGCGCATCGGATTGATGGTCCAGCGGAACGGCAGCGCCGAGCTCTCCGGCATCTTGTTCAGCGCGCTCTTGCAGAGCACCTCGTGGAAGGTGATGCCGTCGAACTCGGGGGTGCGGACCGTGCGGACCAGCCCCGCCCGGGTCAGCCCGGGCAGGGCGCCGTCATCGGCGTCGAGGGTCTGGCTCTGCCACCGCACCCCCTGAGTCGAACATGCGTTCGAACTCGTGTCAAGCGGCGCGCGGGGCCCGCAGGAAATCCACCAGGTCGGCGACGGTCTCGCGGGTGGGGCGCGGCTGGTAGCCGAGTTCGCGTTCGGCCTTGCCGTGATCGACGCGCGGCGCCGAGATCACCGCGCCGAGGGCGGCCTTGGACAGGATGTCGGAGCCCAGCCGCTTGCTGATCGGCTCGACCACCGGCAGCAGCGCGCCCAGCGCCTTGGCCGGGATGGCGAAGCGCGGGCCCTTGGCGCCGACGTGCGCCGCGGCCATCCGGCACAGGTCGATGAGCATGGTGAGCTCGCCGCCGAGCAGGTAGTTCTCGCCGGTGCGGCCCTTCTCACCGGCCAGGATCAGGCCCTTGGCGACATCGCGCACGTCGACCAGGTCGAAGCCGCCGCCGATCATCACCGGCATCCGGCCGCGCACGGCCTCGAGTACTGTCCGGTTGAGCCGGGACAGCCGCTCGGGGTGGTCGGCCGGGCCGTAGACGCCGGTCGGGTTCACGATCACCGCGTCCAGGCCGCGCTCGATCACCGGGCGCAGCGCCTGCTCGCCCGCCCACTTGGACCGGTCGTAGACCGGCAGGGCCGGGTCGGCCGAGCGGCCGGAGGTCTCGTCGATGTGCCCGCCCGCGCGGTACTGGTCGAAGGCGTGGATGGAACTGGTGTGCACGAACCGGCGGGCGCCGACCTCGAGCGCCGCCTCGGCGGTGACCCGCACGCCCTCGGTGTTGACCCGCCAGGCCAGGTCGTTCTTCTCGGCGAGGGTGATCAACGCGACCAGGTGGTAGACCACCTCGGCGTCGGCCAGCGCCGTGCGCATCGACGCCGGGTCGAGCACATCGCCCTCGACCCAGGTCACGGCCGGGTCGGTGGTGGTCGGTGCGGCCCGGTCGATGGCCACGACGTCGTGGCCGCGCTCGACGAGCTGCGGGATCAGGTTGGTACCGAGGTAGCCGGCTGCGCCGGTCACTGCGACCTTCATGCGCCCGAGGATATAGAACAGGTTCTAGTTTTGCGAGGATTCGGTCAGATCCGCCGGTGACACGAGTCGAAACGCGTCGGGGGATTCGGCTATATTTGGCACACTGCGCTGTCGGGTCGTCGCGTCGGGAGTTCCGTGGCGGCCGACCGCGTCAGCCGGAGAAGACTTTTCACGACGAGTTGGGGGGATTTCGCATGACCGATCTCTCGGTCGAAACCGATGCTGTCACGGCCTTCGCCGCGACCAATTCCGTGGTGGCCGCGAACGTCGCCTCGGCGGGGATCACCGACGCGGCGGGCAATGTCGCCGCGATGACGCCGGTGTTCGGCCTGATCGGCGCCGACTACCTGGCGATGTTCGCGGCCGCGCAGGCCCTGCAGGCCAAGGACATCAACGATCTGTCGGCCAAGTTCAGTTCGCTGTCGGACGCCGCGTTCAAGACCTCGGTCACCTTCGAGACCGAGGACCTGTCCCGCGCCGCCGACCTCGCGCGCCAGACCGCCGGGATCGGCGGCGGCGCATGAAGCCGCTGAGCGCCGACGCGGGCGTCATCACCCCCGACGCCGCGATGGCCGCCGCCGACGCCGCCACCGAGACCGCGCTGGCCGCGGCCCCGGCCGACTACGCGAGCCAGGCCATCCTCGACGTGCCGCTGATGCAGCTGCCCGAGGACGTCGACGAGCCCATCCTCACCCTGGCCCAGAAGGTCAGCGACGACGCACAGAACTCGGGCGCGCTGCCCACCGCCGGGCTGTCCGGCCTGTCCGGGCTCACCGACGGCTCGGTCGACGCCCAGGACATCCTCTCCGGGGTCGCCGCCGACGCCGCCACCGCCTTCGGCGACGCGCAGACCTCGATCGACGCGCTCGTCGCGCCGGTACTCGCCAACGCGCAGACCGTGTTCGACCAGGCCAAGAGCGCGCTGGCGGGCACCACGTCCGGGAACACCTCGGCCGCCACCACCACGCAGAGCGAGGACCCGGTCGCCGCGCTGCTGAGCGGGCTCTCGCTGCCCGAACTGCCCGGCATCGAGACGCTGTTCGAGCCGCTGCTGTCGCTGCTGAGCAGCTTCGGCTCCGGCGTATTCGGCTCGATCGACCCCACCTCGATCCTGAGCAGCTCCTCGGCGATCATCGAGCAGGCCATGAGCGTGGCGCAGGGCGGGGTGAAGACCGTCCAGCAGCTGTGGGAGGGCCAGTCCTCCGACGCCGCCACCACCGCCAGCCAGCAGGCGCAGACCGAGGGCGAGGAGACCAGCCAGCGCGGTATCGATATCGCCGCGCTCACCCAGCAGGCCGCCGCCGTGGTCCAGTCGGGCAACGCGCAGCTGTCCACGATCGCCACCACCTTCGCCGCGCAGGCCGCCGCGCTCGCGCCGACGATCATGCTGCCGCCCACCCAGGCCGCGCTCATCGGCCTGGCCACCGAGCACCTGGGCGAGGCGGTCACCGTGGTCAACGTGACCCGCGGCCAGCTGGCCGGGCACACCGCCGAGCTCAGCGGCGTGGTGCAGCAGCTCGCCGCGCAGAGCGGGCTGCCCTCGCCGGAGGAAGCGCTCACGGCGGTCTCGGAGAACATCGGCGAACCGCTGCTCACCCAGGCGCAAGAGGCCCTCACCGGCGACGACTCCACCACCGCGGCCACGACCACCAGCCCCGGCACCACCACGACGCCGGGCACCACCCCGTCCGGCCTGGGCACCGGTGGTTCCACCGGCAGCCCCGGCTCCTCGCTGGGCGCGCTGGGCGTGGCCCGGGGCGGCGGCGGGGGCGCGGGTGGCAGCACCGGCGGCACGCCGAGCGCGGGCACCCCCAAGTCGGCCGGTCTGCCGGGTGCCGCGGTGCCGGGCACCGCGGGCCGGGTCCTGAGCACGGGTCTGGGCACCGGCCTGGGCAACACCACCCCCGCGAGCACCGGCGGGTCCAACTTCATGGGCGGCGGTGGCGCGGGCGCGGGTGCGGGCGGTCAGCGTGGCGGCAGCGACGAGGAGCACGGCCGGACCGTGCAGGCCTACCAGAGCCGTACCGGCAACGACGATCTCACCGGTCCGCTCGGGGAATCCACGCCCGATGTCATCGGCGCGGTGCACGAGGACGAGCGCGACGCCGACGAAGACCGGTTCTGAGCAGTCGGTGCGCCGGTGGCCCACAGCCACCGGCGCACCGCGTTCTCAGCTCTTGAAGGCGTCGATCAGCTTCTTGTAGAGAGCGGTGAACCGCTTGCGGGCGTCCTGCTGCTCACCGGTCAGCCCGTCGGTCGCGGCGGGGGAGTAGACCACCAGGTGCACCTCCCCGGCCGGATCCTCGGGCATCAGATCGATGATCTGGGTGCCCTTGCCGTCCCCGGCCGGAATCCCGAAGTCGACCTCGGCCAGCGCCGCGATCTCGTCCTCGGCCGCGGCCAGCACCGCGGGATCGACCCGGCCGGTCACCTTCTTCGCCGCCGTCTCGGGCTTGCGGTCCTTGCTCACCGCGTCGGGACTGCGCACGGCCTCGCCGTCGGCGAACACCTGCAGTTCCGGGCGCAGGTCGGTGCGCTGCGACCAGCCGTCGGGAATCGTGGTCAGGCTGACCAGCGGTAGCGGCGTCGGCTCCGCGTGGGCCGCGGCGCTCAGGCCGGGCAGAGCGAGTGCGCAGACGAGCAGTCCGGTCATGGTCAGGCGCATGGATTCCCCTCGAAAGACGATGTGTCGGTGTCGCGTTCGGGGGTCAGCGTAGCCCGGGCGGGTTGTTCAGGTCACCCGCGGAATAGGTGTCACAGGAGGACACCTGGCCGGTCTTGTAGCCGACCAGGAACCACTTCTGGCGCTGCTCGGAGGACCCGTGCGTCCAGGACTCGGGATTGACCCCGCGCCCGGCCGAGCGCTGGATCCGGTCGTCACCGACGGCATTGGCGGCCGAGAGCGCGTCACGGATGTCGCTGTCGGTCATCGGCTTCAGGAAAGGCTGGCTGCTGCCCGGCGCGGGCTGCTTGTCGGCGAAGTGCGCCCAGATGCCCGCGTAGCAGTCGGCCTGCAGCTCCGTGCGGACCGCACCCGACTGCGCGCCCTTCGGGTCGCGCTGGGCCCGGCCGATGTCACCGAGCTGGTTCTGGATGTGGTGGCCCACCTCGTGCGCCACCACATACTCCTGGGCCAGCGGGCCCGCGCTGGCGCCGAAACGATCGGTGAGCTCCTGGAAGAAGCTGGTGTCGAAGTAGGCCGTCTGGTCGGCGGGGCAGTAGAACGGGCCCACGTCACTGGTGGCATTGCCGCAACCGGTGCTCACCGCGCCGGAGAACACACGCACGCTGGGTTCGACATAGCGAGTCGCGGTCTGCTTTGCCAATTCGGCAGACCACACCGAGTCCAGGCTCTGGATGGTCAGCGCCACACGACAATCCACGTACTTGTTCGCGCTCGCGCCGTCCGTACAGTGTTCAGGTAGCGCGCCGGGCGCCGACGCTTCCTGAGGATTCTGGGCGCCGGTGAGCTCGCCTAGGAGCGATCCCGGATCGCCGCCGAGCAATAGTGCCAGCACAAGCACTATCAGTCCGCCTGCGCCGCCACCCAGTGCGATCTTGCCGCCTCTTCCCGGGCCACCGCCACCCCAGGAGACCCGGTCCGGGTCGATCTGCATTCCCTCGTTGAACGTCATCGCCGCTCTCTGTCCTGTCGCCCGCACGTTCGCCGGATGATCATCAGCTTGACATAAGCGAGGCGAGGTCGGTCCACGTTGGCCTACGTGTTCGCTGCTCAGGTTCGCGCGACAGCAGCGAGGTGCAGATCGTTGCCGGTGTTCTCAGTCGTACATCGTTCCGGTCTCGGTGAGTGATGTAGGTCATATGTTGTGGTGTGCGCTGGGTCCGGAGTGATGTGATCGAGAAACAAATCGTCTCAGGGGGAGCTGAAATGAATAGTCGTACTTTGTCTTTCCGTCCTACAGTCATGGTGCTGTCCTTCCTTGCAGTGGCGGGGGTGTTGGCGGCTGGGCATGCGACCACGACTTCGACATCCGCCGAGGTTGTCGCCGGGCAATTCCGCGACGATGTGTGCATCGGCCGTAACAACACTCAGCGCATCGACGAGCAAGGCCGTGTCTGGGAGTGGCGCCAGAAGCAGGGACCGGTTCAGCCTGGCAAGTGCGCCGAGTGGGAGTGGGTTCGCGTCAGGTAACAGTCGACTGACGGAGATCGAGTAAAAGGCAGCCCATCGTGGCCGCCTTTTCGCTTTCAGTAGACAGTTTTGCCGATCGCTCCGCCAGGACGAGTTGTGCTGATGGCTGTGGTCGAGACTGGTCGATGTCGGTGCCGGTCATCGTTCGACTGTGACTACGATGGTGCAGCCGCCTGCTTCCCGCGCAGGCGGGAGAAACTCGTCGAAAGGAATACCGTGCTGCGCACCCACTTGGCTGGTTCGCTGCGAAGCGAGCACGCCGGTCAGACCGTCACCCTCACCGGCTGGGTGGCCCGGCGGCGTGACCACGGTGGCGTGATCTTCATCGATCTGCGCGATGCCTCCGGGGTCGCGCAGGCCGTGTTCCGCGAGGGCGAGGCGGCCGAGCAGGCCCACAAGCTGCGCGCGGAGTACGTCGTGCAGATCACCGGTGTGGTGGAGCGGCGGCCCGACGGCAACGAGAACCCGGAGCTGCCGACCGGCCAGATCGAGATCGACGTCAAGGAACTGGTGGTGCTCAACGAGAGCGCGCCGCTGCCGTTCCAGCTCGACGAGACCCCCGGCGACGAGGCCCGCCTCAAGTACCGCTACCTCGACCTGCGCCGCGAGGGCCCCGCGCACGCCATCCGGTTGCGTTCCAAGGTCAACGCCGCCGCCCGCGAGGTGCTGGCCCGCCACGAGTTCATCGAGGTGGAGACCCCCACCCTCACCCGCTCGACCCCCGAGGGCGCCCGCGACTTCCTGGTCCCCGCCCGCCTGCAGCCGGGCAGCTTCTACGCGCTGCCGCAGAGCCCGCAGCTGTTCAAGCAGCTGCTCATGGTCGGCGGCATCGAGCGCTACTTCCAGATCGCGCGCTGCTACCGCGACGAGGACTTCCGCGCCGACCGTCAGCCCGAGTTCACCCAGCTCGACATCGAGATGAGCTTCGTGCGCCAGGAGGACGTGATCCTGCTGGCCGAGGACGTGCTCACCGCGCTGTGGAGCCTGGTCGGCTACGAGATCCAGACCCCGATCCCGCACATGACCTACGCCGAGGCCATGCGCCGCTTCGGCTCGGACAAGCCCGACCTGCGCTTCGGAGTGGAGATCACCGAGTGCACCGAGTTCTTCGCCGAGACCCCGTTCCGGGTGTTCCAGGCCGAGTACGTGGGCGCGGTCGTGATGCCCGGTGGCGCGAGCCAGCCGCGCCGTCAGCTCGACGCCTGGCAGGAATGGGCCAAGCAGCGCGGCGCCAAGGGCCTGGCCTACATCCTGATCAACGAGGACGGCACCCTGGGCGGCCCGGTCGCCAAGAACCTGTCCGACGCTGAGCGCGAGGGCCTGGCCAAGCACGTCGGCGCCGAGCCCGGTGACTGCGTGTTCTTCGCCGCGGGCCCGACCAAGGCGCAGCGCGCGCTGCTGGGCGCCGCGCGCGGCGAGATCGCCCGCAAGTGCGACCTCATCGACCCGAACGCCTGGGCCTTCGTCTGGATCGTCGACGCCCCCATGTTCGAGCCGACCGCCGACGCCACCGCCAGCGGTGACGTGGCCCTGGGCTACTCGGCCTGGACCGCCGTGCACCACGCGTTCACCTCGCCCAAGCCGGAGTCGATGGACACCTTCGACACCGACCCGGGCGCGGCGCTGGCCTACGCCTACGACATCGTCTGCAACGGCAACGAGATCGGTGGCGGTTCCATCCGTATCCACCGCCGCGACGTGCAGGAACGCGTGTTCAAGGTGATGGGCATCGGTCACGACGAGGCGCAGGAGAAGTTCGGCTTCCTGCTCGACGCCTTCTCCTACGGCGCCCCGCCGCACGGCGGCATCGCCTTCGGCTGGGACCGCATCACCGCGCTGCTGGCCGGGGAGGACTCCATCCGCGAGGTCATCGCCTTCCCGAAGACCGGTGGCGGCGTCGACCCGCTCACCGACGCGCCCGCGCCGATCACCGCGCAGCAGCGCAAGGAGGCGGGCATCGACGCCAAGCCCGAGCCCAAGGGCGGCGACGCCAAGGCCGACGCGCCGAAGGCCGCCGCCGAGAAGTAGGGCCGCACCCGCGCCGCCACCGGGTACCTTCTGGTCAGTTCCGCCCCGACCAGGAGGTCTCCGGTGCTGCATCTGCGTGTCATCAGCCCGCCCGAGCACACCGACGCGCTGGTGGCGCTGCTGCGCGCCGACCCCGGCGTCACCCATCTCACGGTGGCGCCGGGCATCGCCGTCGACCCGGCCGGGGACCTCGTGCAGGCCGATGTCGCCCGCGAGGGCGCCAACAAGGTGCTCGCGGATGTGGAGGGCCTCGGGCTCGTGCACCACGGCGGGATCACGCTGGGCCCGGTCACGACGGTGCTCTCCGATGCCGCCGACCGGGCGGTGCGGGCCGCGCCCGGCGACGCGACCGACGCGGTGGTCTGGGAGCAGTTGCTGAAGGAGACCCACGAGGAGTCCTCGCTCAACATCACCTTCGTCGCGTTCCTGACCATCGCCTGTCTGCTGGCCTCGATCGGTGTCGCGACGAACTCGCCGGTCACCGTGGTCGGCGCGATGGTGGTGGGGCCGGAGTTCGGTCCGCTGGCGGCGCTGTCGGTGGCGCTGGTGCGGCGCGACCGGCGGCTGGCGCTGCGATCGGTGATCGCGCTGGCGGTGGCCTTCCCGGTGGCGATGGCGATCACGCTGGCCGCGACGCTGGTGTGGGAGCGCCTCGGCTGGATCACCACCGAGGGCGTGATCGACGCGCACAATGTCGACTTCATCTACCAGGTCGGCCCGTTCTCCCTGGTGGTCGCGCTGCTGGCGGGCGCGGCGGGCATGCTCTCGCTGGTGACGGCGAAATCGGCGGCGCTGATCGGCGTGTTCATCTCGGTCACCACGGTGCCCGCCGCGGGCTACGCGGTGGTCGCCGCGGCCATCGGGCAGTGGCACCGGGCCTTCGAGTCGGCCGGTCAGCTCGCGGTGAACCTGCTCGGCATCGTCATGGCCGGGGTCATCGTGCTCACGCTGCGGCCGCGGGCCGGTGACGAGGAGGGTCCGGTGGGCCGGTTCCAGCGTGCGCTCGGCATGCGCACGCCGTTCGACCGCTGAGCCTCACACGCGCGCGACCGGGCCCGCGGTGAGCAGCCGGTAGGCGTAGGTCACCGCGATGGTGCACACCGGACCGGCCACGAAGAGCCCGAACCCGCACAGCGCGAGACCCACCAGGGTGACCAGCGTGATCGTCAGCGCCAGTAGCAGCGCGGCCCACAGGTTGGCGATCACCAGCTGCGCGCTGGCCTTGATCGCCTCCACCGGGCCGTAGTCCTGATCGATGACGAAATGCATCGAGAACATGCACAGGAAGCCGACCACCAGCCCGGGCAGCAGGCACAGCGACGCGGCGATCAGGGTCGCGGCGAAGGCCAGCAGGGCGGTGAGCAAGACATTGCCCGCGTTCACGAATCGGAAGAACGAGCCGAATGCCGGTGGATAGCCGTCGGTTTCGTAGAGCGCCCCGCGCACCATCACCGCCTGCAGCAGCCACAGCGCCACCAGTACCACCAGGAACAGGAACAGCACGGTGAACAGCGAGGAGGGCTCGAAGATCTGCACCACCGCGAGGAACGCGAGATAGATCAGCACCCCCACCCCGGTGACCCCGAGCCACGGACCCGGATTGACCCGGAAGCGCTCCCAGCCGTAGCTCAGCGCGCGGCCCACATCGAGGGCTTGTGCTCCCGAATGGTAGTAACCCGGCGGCTGCCCGCCCCGGGCTCCCGACACGCCGGACGCGGGGGCGGCGGCATAGCCCGCGCTGTCCGGTTTCGGCTGCGGTGCGGGATATCCGGGGCCGGTGCCCGCGGGGCCGTACTGCGGCGCGGGCCCGCCCGCACCGGCAATCGGGGGCGCGGGTTCGACCGGTTCGTTGCCGTACTGCGCGGCGCCGGGACCCTCGAATTGCGGATAGCCTGCGCCACCGGCCATTCCGTGCCTGCTGTGGCCGGTGCCGGTGCCGGGCGAACCGCCCGGGCCGGGAGGCGAATTCGGGGGTCCGGCGAACTGTCCGCCACCGCCGGGAACGGGCGACCCACCGGGGGAATCGCTCGATGCGGCGTACGGTGTGTCGGTCACTGTGATAGACCTTTCGACTCAACCGGTTTGCGGTGTGGCGCACAGCAGTTGACGATGAGAAAACCCGACAACTGTCGAGTGTGTCAAGCGAACAGGCACACTCGCGCAACCTCGGCGCCAACACGCCGGGCGACGCGGAAAGGTTGTGCAACCGCTCGCTAGAAGTGACCAGGTACGAGTAGCTTGAGAGGCGATGACCGCACTATTGGCCGAACGCGCCGCCGACGTCGTGTCCGCAGCACAACAGTTGCTCACAAAGCGAATGGGTGCTCCGGTGAAGCTGAGCGATCCGATGGAGCTCAGCGGCAGTGGTAGGACGACAGTCCTACGCGTGCGTGTTGCGGAGAACGCATTTTCGCTGCCGCGCACCTTGATCGTGAAACAGGTGCGCGGTACCGCGACGCAGCGGCGCACCGGGGGCATGGCTCCCGGCGTCGCCAGCATCGACGCGGCCTTCCTGCGCGAGGCGGTGTCCTACCAGTTCACCACCGCGCTGAGCCGCGAGCAGCGTCCCGGCGCCTTCCTCATCGCGCACAGCGTGCCGGACCGGTTGCTGGTGCTGTCCGATCTCGGCGACAACGCGCTGCTCACCTCGGTGCTGCGGGCGCGGGTCGAGCCCGGCACCCGCAACGCGCTGATGGCCTTCGCGCAGGCGCTGGGCCGGATGCACGCGGCGACCGTCGGGCGCGAACCCGACTTCGTCGCGCTGATGCGCCGGGTCGACTCGGTGCACCGCGTCGACGGGATCGCCCAGCAGGCTCAAGCCGCCATCGCCGATGTGCCCGGCATGCTGCGCGACGAACTCGGCATCGAGGTGCCCGGCGAGATCGCCGAGCGCATCGTGCACGGCAACCGCCTGTTCACCGGTGGCCGCCACCGCGCGTTCAGCCCGTCGGACCTGTGCCCGGACAACGTGATCATGAACGACGAGGGCGCGCGGTTCCTCGACTACGAGTGGGGCGGTTTCCGCGACGCCACCCTCGACATCGCCTACGCGCTGGTCTCGTTCCCGGGCTGCCTGTGCGATTTCGAGCTCTCGCGCAGCCGGGCCAAGGAGATGGTCGAGGCCTGGCGGTCGGCCGTGGTCGGGGTCTGGCCCTCGCTGGCCGACGATGCCGTGCTGGCCGAGCGGATCCTCGAGGCCCGGCTGATCTGGGTCTGGCTGTCGACGTACTGGTTCCTGCCCGCCGACCACACCCGCATCGCCACCGCCCGCGAGCACGGCCTGTCGGTGCCGCGCTCGGAGGCGCTGATCAACCGCTGGTCGGCGCTGGCCGAGGACGCGCGGGTCACCGGGGACGACGCGGTCGGCGATTTCGCCGAACAGGTCTCGGCCATGCTCGAGGAGCGCTGGGCGGAGTAGGAGCACCCCACTTTCCGGCGCGACGGGGGTAGCGTCGGATCATCCGAGGAATGGGGAGCAGTCGTGCCGAAGCCGGTCAGCGTCACCGTCGTCCGTAAGCAGTGGTTGAACCCGCACCTGGTCCGCGTGATCGGCGCGGTGGAACCGGACGGGTTCGCGCCCAACGGATTCACCGACGCGTACGTGAAGCTGATCTTCCCGGTGCCGGGCGTGGTGTATCCCGAGCCGTTCGATCTGGACACCGTGCGGGCCACGCTGGGGCCGGAGAGTCAGCCGATCCTGCGCACCTACACCGTCCGGTCCTTCGACCCGGCCACCCGCGAGATCGCCCTCGATTTCGTGGTGCACGGCGACGAGGGTGTCGCGGGTCCGTGGGCGCGCGATGTGGCGGCGGGGGAGGTGTTCCGGCTGTTCGGTCCGGGCGGGGCGTTCGCGCCCGACCCGGCCGCCGACTGGTTCCTGTTCGCAGGCGACGAATCCGCCCTGCCCGCCATCGCCGCCGGGGTCGAGGCGCTGGCCGCCGGTGCGCCCGCGGTGGTGTTCGTCGAGGTCGGCGGTCCCGAGGACGAGATCCCGCTGGACTCCCCGGCTGAGCTGCGCGTGCACTGGGTGCACCGCGGGGTGTCCTCCGACGCGGTGCCCAACGAGCTGGCCGGGGCCAACGCGCCCCTGGTCGCGGCGGTGCGAGGCGCGGACTGGCTGCCCGGGCAGGTGCAGGCCTTCGTACACGGCGAGGCCGAGGCTGTGATGCGCAATCTGCGGCCGTACCTGCGCAAGGAGCGCGAGGTGGCGCCCAAGTGGCTGTCGATCTCGGGGTACTGGCGGCGTGGCCGCACCGAAGAGGGTTTCCGGGAGTGGAAGCGCGAACTCGCCGCCGAAGGGGCCTGATCGACCGGACCGGTGCGAGGTCAGGTCGACAGGCCGAGGAGCTTGCTCCGCAGGTGCGCGCGTTCGACGGCATTGTCGGTGACCAGCAGGGCCGCTTCGTAGGCGGCGATCGCCTCGTCGGTCCGGCCGAGTTCAGCGAGGAAGGCGGCGCGGGCGGCGTCGAGATAGCCGTAGGTCGCCAGCGCGGGTTCGGCGCCGAGCGGGCCGAGCAGCGTCAGCGCGTGGTCCGGGTGTCCGGCCAGGCCGACCGCGATGGCGTGATTGAGCCGGGCGACCGGCGACGGTGCCACCCGCAGCAGCAACCGGTACAGGCCGATGATCTCCGGCCAGTCCGTCTGCGCCCAGGTCGGTGCCTCGTCGTGCACCGCGGCGATGGCGGCCTGCAGCGTGTAGCGATCCGTGTGCGGCAGGGCCTGTTTCACCAGGGCGATGCCCTCGGTGATCGCGGCGCGGTCCCAGCGGGCGCGGTCCTGGTGTTCGAGGGTGCGCAGGGTGCCGGTCGTGTCCACGCGCGCGTCGCGGCGGGCGTCGGTGAGCAGGATCAGGGCCAGCAGGCCGGTCACCGAGGGGTCGTCGGGGACCAGGGCGTGCATCATCCTGGCCAGCTGCCGGGCGCGGTCGACCAGGTCGGCGCGGACCAGCAGGTCCCCGGCGGGGGCGGTGTGCCCCGTCGTGAACAGCAGGTGGATGACCGCGCAGATGGCGTCGAGCCGCTGCGGCAGTTCCCGCACCGAGGGCACCCGGTACGGGATGCGGGCCAGCGCGATCTTCTTCTTGGCGCGGGTGATTCGCGCGGCCATGGTCGGCTCGCTCACCAGGAACGCGCGGGCCACCTCGGCGGTGGTGACGCCGCAGACCAGCCGCAGGGTGAGTGCCACCTGGGCCTGCGGGGCCAGCGCCGGGTGACAGCAGGTGCTGATCAGGCGTAGCCGGTCGTCGGGGATGGCCGGGCCGTCCAACTCGGCCAGCGCCAGGTCGGCGGTGTCGTCGGTGGGCTCCTCGACGACGAGCTTGGGCAGGGTGCGCCGGAAGGTGCTGTCGCGGCGCAGCAGGTCGAGGGCCCGGCGCCGGGCGACCGTGGTCAGCCAGGCGCCGGGACGGCCGGGCACGCCGTCGGTGGCCCACGCGGTCAGGGCCGTGGCGTAGGCATCCTGCACGCACTCCTCGGCCAGATCCAGGTCGCGGGTCAGGCGCACCGTCGCGGCGAGCACGAAGGCCCACTCGCGCCGATGCGCCCGCTCGACGGCCGCGGCCGTATCGGTGACCATGCTCAGCGCGGGAAGACCTTGATCGGGCGCACTTCCACCCCGCCGGTGGCGGGCACCTGCGCGGCCAGCGCGATGGCCGCGTCCAGATCGGGTGCCTCGAGCAGGTAGTACCCGCCGAGTGCCTCCTTGGCCTCGGCGAACGGGCCGTCGGTGATGATCGCGGTGCCGTCGGCGTCGTGGCGGATCGTGGTGGCGGTCGCGGTGGGCTGCAGGGCGTTGCCGCCCAGGTTGGCCGGACCCGCGATCTCCTGGAAGGCCCGGTGATCGGCGAGCATGCCGCCGAGTTCGTCCGGTGACATGGCCGCGTGCACCGCTTCGTCGCCGTAGATCAGGACCAGGTACTGGCTCATGATGACGCTCCTTCGTGGACTCGGCGGCCCGCCGATCGGGCCGCTCTACTCCACCGACGAGCAGCCACCACCGAGATCGACAGCCGGTGCCGAGAATTCTCCTCCGCGCGGGCGCGTCAGGCGATCGGCGTGCCGCGCTGCTCGAGCCGCCCGCCCGCGGGCACCGCGAAGGACATGCCGTGGCGGGCCGCGCTGCCGGGATCGGTGACGTCGAGGACGTAGAACCAGTCCATCTGGGTCTGCCCGGGCGTCACGTCCAGCACGCCGAAACCGTGCGAGTCGAGTTCGACGTAGCGCAGGTGGTGGTTGGCTGCCTTGATGGCCGCCTCGGCGGGCACCGAGGCCGTGCGCGGCGGCGTCTTCAGCAGGTCGCCGACGCTCGAGGAGGTCACCGACGGCACCACGAACTCCGCGCCCGCGGTCGGGCCGCCGGGATAGTTCGCGGCGTCCACCGGCAGATCGGCGGCCCAGGAGGTGTGGATGTCGCCGGTGAGGAACACGACGTCACGGACCTGGTTGTCGGTGATGGCCGAGAACAGGGTGCGCCGGTCGGCGGTGTAGCCGTCCCACTGGTCGCCGTTGACGGTGAGCCCGCCCTGCGGCAGGCCCAGGGTGGCGGTGATCGCGGCGGTGGTGGCCGGTTCCAGCGGCGGGAAGACCAGCGGGGCGATCATCACCGAGTTGCCCACCAGCTTCCAGCGGGTCGGCGAGGACACCAGACCGGCGGTGAGCCACTGCATCTGGGCGCGGCCGGTGATCGTGCGCGCGGGGTCGTCGGCCACCCGCCAGCCCGCCCCCGGCCCGGCCTCCTCGTCGCGGTAGGTGCGCAGATCCAGCATGGACAGCTCGGCCAGGGTGCCGAAGCGCAGCCGCCGGTAGATCTGCACCTGCCCGTCGGCGCGGGTCTCGCGCACCGGCATCCACTCCAGGTAGGCGCGGGTGGAGGCGGCTTTGCGGTCGGCCCAGGGGCCCTCGACGGCCGGATCGTGGTTGCCCGCGCCCTCGCGCCAGGAGTTGTCGGCCGACTCGTGGTCGTCCCAGGTACAGATGAACGGCAGCCGCGCGTGCAGGGCGGTCAGATCGGGATCGGTCTTGTACTGGCCGTGCCGGGTGCGGTAGTCGGCCAGGGTGACGATCTCGTGGACCGGATCGTGGCCGCGCACCGCGCCGTCGCGGCCGGTGTACTTGCCGCGCGCGTACTCGTAGATGTAGTCGCCCAGGTGCACGATCGCGTCGAGATCGGTGCGCGCGGCCAGGTGCCGGTAGGCGCCGAACCAGCCCGCCTCCCAGTTGGCGCAGGACACCAGGCCCAGCCGCAGGCGGTCGACCGCGCTGTCGGTGGCGGGGGCGGTGCGGGTGCGCCCGACCGGGGAGGTCTGGCCGAGGGCGGTGAAGCGGTAGTAGTACTCGGTGCCTGGGGCCAGGCCGGACGCGTCGACCTTGACGGTGTGGTCGGACTCGGCCGAGGCGGTGACGGTGCCCGAGGCGGCGATGGCGCCGAAATCGGCGTCGGTGGCGATCTCCCAGCGGACCCCGGTCGCCTCGCCGAGACCGGAACCGGGCGTCGCGTCCTCGGCGACGGTCACCCGGGTCCACAGGATGACCGCGCCCGGCAGCGGGTCACCGGAGGCCACACCGTGGCGGAAGACGGTGCCCGCCGCGTGCGCGGGGGCGGCGGTACCGAGGACCGCGACCGCCGCGACGGCCGTGCCGCCGGTGAACAGGGTGCGCCGGGCGAAGTGCCCGTGCGGCGCGGAAGCGACGGTGCTGGAGTTGTCGGCCACGATCAGCGATCACAGCCGACCACGGGCCCCGGCGCAAGTCGACAGACCATATGTTGGTCGACTGTCCACTTCTACGTCGGTCGCGCGCCGGTGCGGCGAACCTGTCCGACCCCGTCGGTACCCTGCTCGGTGTGAGCGAGAGTCTTTTCGACGTGCCCGGCGCGCACGCCGAGTCAGAGCCCGGCGCCGAGGCGATGATCCGTCGCGATCCGGGCGCCCCGCTCGCCGTCCGCATGCGCCCGCGCACCCTCGACGAGGTGATCGGCCAGCAGCACCTGCTCGGTCCCGGCTCGCCGCTGCGCCGCCTGGTGGAGGGCTCGGGCGCGGCCTCGGTGCTGCTCTACGGGCCGCCCGGCACCGGCAAGACCACCCTGGCCTCGCTGCTGTCGCAGGCCACCGGCCGCCGCTTCGAGGCGCTCTCTGCCCTCTCGGCCGGGGTCAAGGAGGTGCGCGGGGTGATCGACCTGGCACGGCGGCGGCTGACGGCAGGCGAGCAGACCGTGCTCTTCATCGACGAGATCCACCGCTTCTCCAAGACCCAGCAGGACGCTCTGCTGGCCGCGGTGGAGAACCGGATCGTGCTGCTCGTCGGCGCGACCACCGAGAACCCGTCGTTCTCGGTGGTGGCCCCGCTGCTGTCGCGCTCGCTGATCCTGCAGCTGCAATCGCTGACCCCCGCCGACATCCGGGCGGTACTCGAACGCGCCGTCGCCGACGAGCGGGGGCTGGCGGGCACCGTCACCGTCACCGACGAGGCCGTCGACCACCTCGTGCGCATCGCGGGAGGCGACGCCCGCCGCGCGCTGACCGCGCTGGAGGCCTCCGCCGAATCGGCCGAGGACGGCACGGTCGACCTCGAACTCGTCGAGACCGCCGTCGACAAGGCCGCCGTGCGCTACGACCGCGCCGGTGACCAGCACTACGACGTGATCAGCGCCTTCATCAAGTCCATCCGCGGCTCCGATGTCGACGCCGCCGTGCACTACCTCGCCCGCATGCTGGCCGCGGGGGAGGACCCGCGATTCATCGCGCGCCGCTTGATGATCCACGCCAGCGAGGACATCGGCATGGCCGACCCCACCGCCCTGCAGACCGCCACCGCCGCTGCCCAGGTGGTCCAGCAGGTGGGGCTGCCCGAGTGCAAGCTGGCCCTGGCCCAGGCCACCATCCACCTGGCCACCGCGCCGAAATCCGGGGCGGTGACCTCCGCGATCGGCAAGGCCATGGCCGATATCACGGCGGGCAAAGCAGGCGCGGTACCGCCGTATCTGCGTGACGGGCACTACTCCGGCGCGGCCCGGCTCGGAAACGCCCAGGGCTACAAGTTCCCGCACAAGGCGCGCGAGGGCGTCGTCACCCAGCAGTACCCGCCCGACGAACTGGTCGGCACCGATTACTACGAGCCCACCGACCACGGCTACGAACGGGAGGTCGGCCCCCGGGTGGCCCGCCTGCGCCGCATCGTGCGCGGCCGCTGACCGCGCTCCGGGGTGGTGGCGCGGACCACCCCGGGCGATGAAAAACCACGTGCGCCGCACCGGTAGGCTGGGTATTTGTGCAGACCCACGAGATTCGCCGACGCTTCCTGGACCACTTCGTCCGCGCCGGACACACCGAGGTGCCCAGCGCCTCGCTGATCCTGGCCGACCCCAACCTGCTGTTCGTCAACGCGGGCATGGTCCAGTTCAAGCCGTATTTCCTGGGACAGGAAGCGCCGCCGTACGCGCGCGCGACCAGCGTGCAGAAGTGCGTGCGCACCGGCGACATCGACGAGGTCGGCGTGACCACCCGCCACAACACCTTCTTCCAGATGGCGGGCAACTTCTCCTTCGGCGACTACTTCAAGGAAGGCGCCATCACCCTGGCCTGGGAGCTGATCTCCAAGTCCCAGGAAGAGGGCGGCTTCGGTTTCGATCCCGAGCGCATCTGGGTCACCGCCTACGAGTCCGACCCGGAGGCTGCCGAGATCTGGCATCGGGTGGCCGGGATCCCGAAGGAACGGATCCAGTTCCGCGACGGCAAGGACAACTACTGGGACATGGGCGTGCCCGGTCCCGGTGGTCCCTGCTCGGAGATCTACTACGACCGCGGCCCCGCCTACGGCAAGGAAGGCGGCCCGGTCGCCGACGAGGACCGCTATCTCGAGATCTGGAACCTCGTCTTCATGCAGGACATCCGCGGCGACGAGAGCCCCAAGCTGGGCTTCCCGCCGATCGGTTCGCTGCCGCGCAAGAACATCGACACCGGCATGGGTGTCGAGCGCGTGGCCATGCTGCTCCAAGGCGTGGAGAACGTCTACGAGACCGACCTGCTGCGCCCGATCATCGACAAGGCCGAGCAGCTCACCGGCCGCTCGTATGGCGTCGAGCACGCCGACGACGTGCGCTTCCGCGTGATCGCCGACCACGTCCGCAGCTCGGCCATGCTCATCGCCGACGGCGTGAACCCCGGCAACGACGGCCGCGGCTACGTGCTGCGCCGCCTGCTGCGCCGCATCGTGCGCTCGGCCCGCCTGCTGGGCGCCGAGAAGCCGGTGATGGCCGAGCTGATGAAGGTCGTCTCCGGCCTGATGGCGCCGTCCTACCCCGAACTGGCCACCGACTTCTCGCGCATCGAGACCGTCGCGGTCGGCGAGGAGACCGCCTTCCGCAAGACCCTCAACACCGGAGAGACCCTCTTCGACAACGCCGCCACCGCGGTGAAGTCCAAGGGCGGCAAGCAGATCGCGGGCTCGGACGCCTTCGCCCTGCACGACACCTACGGCTTCCCGATCGACCTCACCCTCGAAATGGCCGCCGAGGCGGGCCTTTCGGTGGACGAGGAGGGCTTCCGCTCGCTCATGGCCGAGCAGCGCAAGCGCGCCAAGGACGACGCCCAGGCCCGCAAGCACGCGCACGCCGACCTGACCGTCTACAAGGAACTGGTCGACCGCGGCGCCACCGAGTTCACCGGCTTCGACGAGCTCACCTCCGAGGCGAACGTGCTGGCCCTGATCGCCGACGGCGTGCGGGTGCCCGCCGCCCAGGCCGGGTCCGATGTCGAGGTGATCCTCGACCGCAGCCCGATGTACGCCGAGTCCGGCGGCCAGATCGCCGACCGCGGCACCATCACCGCCAACGGCCTCAAGCTGCGCATCAACGATGTGCAGAAGATCGCCAAGAAGCTGTGGGTGCACAAGGCCACCGTCGAGCAGGGTCAGATCACCGAGGGCGATATCGTGCTCGCCCAGGCCGATCCGGCCTGGCGTCGCGGCGCCACCCAGGGCCACTCCGGCACGCACATGGTGCACGCCGCGCTGCGCCAGGTGCTCGGTCCCAACGCCGTGCAGGCGGGTTCGCTGAACAAGCCCGGCTACCTGCGCTTCGACTTCAACTGGCAGGGCGCGCTGACCGAGCAGCAGAAGGCCGACATCGAGGCCGTCTCCAACGACGCCGTCGGTGCCGACTTCCCGGTGAACACCTTCGTCACCGATCTGCCCAAGGCCAAGGAAATGGGCGCCATGGCGCTGTTCGGCGAGAACTACGGCGACGAGGTGCGCGTCGTGGAGATCGGCGGCCCGTTCTCGATGGAGCTGTGCGGTGGCACCCACGTCGAGCACTCCTCGCAGATCGGCCCGATCACCGTGCTCGGTGAGTCCTCGGTCGGCTCGGGCGTGCGCCGCGTGGAGGCCTTCGTGGGCCTGGACTCCTACAAGTACCTGGCCAAGGAGCGCGCGCTGCTGGCCGGTGTCGCGTCCTCGCTGAAGGTGCCCTCGGACGAGGTGCCCGGTCGCGTGGAGCAGCTCGTGGAGCGGCTCAAGGTGGCCGAGAAGGAACTCGAGCGCACCAAGATCGCCGCGGTGCTGTCCTCGGCGGGGACCTTCGCCGAGCAGGCCGAGCGGGTCGGCGCGGTCCGGCTGGTCGCCGCCGCCGCGCCCACCGGCGTCACGGCCGGTGACCTGCGCACACTGGCCACCGATATCCGCGGCCGTCTCGGCAGCGATCCGGCGGTGGTGGTGCTGCTCGGCGATGTCGACGGCAAGGCACCGTTCGTGGTGACGGTCAACCAGGCCGCCCAGGACCTGGGCGTCAAGTCCGGCGACCTGGTCGCCAGCTTCGGCCCGAGCATCGCCGGTCGCGGCGGTGGCAAGCCCGAGATGGCCCAGGGGTCCGGCTCGGATCCCGCGGGCATCCCCGCGGGTCTGACCGCGGTCCGCGCACGGGTGGCCGAACTCGCCGGCTGATGACCACCCCCGGTTCAGCCGACGAGACCGCCGCTGATCGACCGGACGCGGCGACCGACCCCGGGCGCGGCCGCCGCCTCGCCATCGATGTCGGAAGTGTGCGCATCGGGGTCGCCTCGAGCGATCCCGACGGCATCCTCGCCACGCCGGTGGAAACCGTCGCGCGCGCCAAATCCGGGCGCGCGGGCGGTCCACCCGCCGACATCGAAAGAATTGCCGAGATCGTGCGGGAGTACGAGGCGGTCGAGGTGATCATCGGTTTGCCACGCACGCTACGCGGGGAAAACGGCACGGCGGCGGGTATCGCGCGTAAATTTGCCAAGCAGTTGCGAAGGGTGATCGACCCGATTCCGATACGCCTTTCCGACGAACGTTTGACTACGGTGTCTGCTGCACGTGCGCTGCGCGACAGCGGGGTTCGCGCACGTGGCCAGCGGCAGATGATCGATCAGGCGGCAGCCGTGTCGATCCTGCAAGGATGGTTGGACGAGCGGAGTTCGGTGTTGAAGGACGCAGAGACGAATGCGGTCGGAGATGATGCATGACCGACCGATGGGCCAGGGCCGAGGAACGCTACCGGGCGCGGGAAGCTGATCGGCGCTACCCCCGGCGCGACGACTGGGGCCTGGACGCGCGCACCGCGCGCACGGACGACGAGCCGCCGTCGGGCCCGGCGGGCTGGGACGACGAGGACGGCACCGACGTCATCCCGCGCTACGAGGACGAGCTCTACGACGAGCCCGATCCCGAGCCCGAACCGGTGGCCCCGCCGCGCCGTCCGCGCGAGCGGGCCGCCCCCGCGAACCGCACACCGCGCGAGGGCGCTCGCGACGGCAGGCGCCCCAAGCCCCGCCCCGGCGCGCGCGACAGCGCGCGGGCGAAGCCGCGAGACGGCGAGGGCAAGCGCGCCCGGCCCGCGGCCGATCGCAAGCGGTCGCGGATCGCCTCGCGCAAGGCCGCCGAGCGCAAGCGGCGCCGCCGCACCATGTGGCTGATCACCGGCGTCTGCATGCTGCTGGTGGTGGCCGGCGCGGGCTTCGCCGGATACAAGCTGATCGGCAGCCTCACCCCGCCCGCGGATTTCGCCGGTCCGCCCGGCGCGCAGGTCATCGTCCAGGTCCACGACGGCGACACCGCCACCCAGATCGCCGCCGCCATGCACGACAAGGGTGTGGTTGCCAGCCGCGAGGCGTTCTATCAAGCGGCCGTGCGCAACTCGGGCATGAACAGCGTGCAGCCCGGCTACTACGCGATCGGGGTGAACAGCCCGGCCGCCGACGCCGTCACCACCCTGGTGAGCGGCAAGGCGCGCGTGGGCAATGTGATCGTCTCCGAGGGCAGGCTGCTGCACGACAAGCACGACGTGAGCACCGGGGGCCGCTACGACGGCATCTATCGCAAGATCGCTCAGGCCAGCTGCTTCGGCACCGAGGAGAAGTGCGTCACCTACGAACAACTCGACGCCGCGGGCGCGAGCATGGACCTGGCCGGGCTGGGCGTGCCGGAATGGGCCATGCAGGGCGTGCGGGACTGCCCCGACCGGGCCCGGCAGCTGGAAGGCCTGATCGCCGCGGGCACCTGGGATTTCGATCCCAGCGGGACGCCCGAGCAGATCCTGCGCCAGCTGGTCAGCTCCAGCGTGCAGCGCTACGAGTCGACCGGGCTGCTGCAGTCCGGCGCCACCACCGGGCTGACGCCGTACGAGACCCTGGTAGCGGCCTCGCTGGTCGAGCGGGAGGCCAAGCCGCAGGACATGAGCAAGGTCGCCCGGGTGATCGTGAACCGGTTGCAGGTCGACCAGATGCTGCAGTTCGACTCGACGGTGAACTACACCCTCGACACCACCGAGGTCGCCACCACCAACGCCGACCGCGCCACCGAGACCGCGTGGAACACCTACGCGATGCACGGTCTGCCGATGACGCCGATCGCGGCGCCCTCACTCGGCGCGCTGCAGGCGATGGAGAACCCGGAACCGGGGGACTGGCTGTACTTCGTCACCGTCGACAAGGAAGGCACCACGCTGTTCACCGACGACTACTCCGAGCACCTGCGCCTGGTCACCCAGGCCCAGCGCAGCGGCATCCTCGACAGCTCCCGGCCCTACGGTGGCTGAGCGCAAGGCGGCCGTGCTGGGCAAGCCCATCGCGCACTCGCGCTCGCCCCAGCTGCACCTGGCCGCCTACCGCGCCCTCGGGCTGGACTGGAGCTACGAGCGCGTCGAGTGCTCGGCCGAGCAGCTGCCCGGACTGGTCGACGGGCTCGGCCCGGAATGGGTCGGGCTCTCGGTGACCATGCCCGGCAAGGAAGCCGCCCTCGCCCACGCGGACACCCGTACGGACCGGGCGGTCCTGGTCGGCTCGGCCAACACCCTGGTCCGCACGGAGACGGGCTGGCTGGCCGACTGCACCGATGTGGACGGGGTGCGCGGCGCGCTGCGCGGCGGCGGGGTCGACACCCTGCGCGCGGGCGTGGTGCTGGGCGCCGGTGGTACCGCTCGGCCCGCCCTGCTGGCGCTGTCGGACCTGGGCGCGGAGACGGTGACCGTGGTCGCCCGCGACGCGGGCCGGGCGCGCGACGCGCTCGAGCTCGCCGAGCGGCTCGGCATGGCGGTGTCCACCATCGGCTTCGACGACGACACCCTCGGCGCCGTCTGCGCGCGGGCGGGTGCGGTGGTCAGCACGATTCCGGCGAGCGCGGCGGCCGGGGTCGCCGCGTCGGTGGCCGCGGCACCGGTGGTGCTCGACGCGATCTACAACCCGTGGCCGACCCCGCTGGCCGAGGCGGTGGCCGCGGCCGGGCACACGGTGGTCAGCGGGCTGCAGATGCTGCTGAACCAGGCCTACGGGCAGGTCGAACTGTTCACCGGGCAGCCCGCCCCGCGCGCGGTGATGGCCGCGGCGCTGGATCGGCCCGCCGATCCCCAGAATTGATACCGGTTCTAGTTTTCTCCCGCTAAGGTGTTGGCCATGACCGCTTGGGTGTTACGAGCCATCAGTCTCGGCGCGTTGGTCGTCGCGTTGCGGGTCCTGCTCGGATTCGCGATGGCGACGCTGCCGACCTACGGCCTGGTGTGGCGGGCCGCCTGCCTGATCGTGCTCGTCGGTACGGCCGTGGCCTGGGGCCTGCGCGACGGGCGCGTCGGCGGCGCCGACCTCACCGTGCGCTGGCTGGCCGCCGGGTTCGGCGCGGGCCTGAGTAGCAGTGCCGTGTGCTGGGTGCTCGATCAGATCCCGCGCGTCGAACTCGGTGACAGCGGCGCGCTGTTCGAAATGACCTCGGCGGCCTCGTTCATCATGCTGCTGATCTTCCTGCCCGCGATGGGCGGTGTCGCCTTCGCGCTCGGCCGCTCCCGCCGCTCCAGGGAAGCCGCCGAGACCGCCGAGAGCACCGCCGAACCGGAGCTCGCCACCGCTTGAGACAGGACGACCGGGCCGCGATATAGCGCCCGGTCCCCGGAGCTGCCCACCGCCGCACGGCGGTGGGCATCGCTCGTTCAGAGCAGGATCGCGCCGCCCGGCTTGTCCTCGCGGGCGATCGCCGAATAGGCGGCGGCCAGCAGGCTCGGGTCCGGGCCCTCCAGCCGGCCGGGCTTGGCCAGGCCGTCGAGCACCACGAACCGCAGCACGCCCGACCGGGTCTTCTTGTCGGTCTGCATCGCGTCCATGAGCTGGGGCAGCGCCTCGGCGTCGTAGCTCACCGGCAGGCCGACGCTCTCCAGGATGGTGCGGTGCCGGTCGGCGGTGGCGTCGTCGAGCCGCCCGGCCAGCCTGCCCAGCTCGGCCGCGAACATCAGCCCGACCGAGACCGCGGCACCGTGGCGCCAGCGGTAGCGCTCGCGCCGCTCCACGGCGTGGCCGAGGGTATGGCCGTAGTTCAGGATCTCGCGCAGGCTCGATTCCTTGAGATCGGCGGCGACCACATCGGCCTTGACCTGGATGGCCCGCCGGATCAGTTCGGGCAGCACCTCTCCGGTGGGGTCGAGCGCGGCCGCCGGGTCGGCTTCGATGAGGTCGAGGATCACCGGGTCGGCGATGAAGCCCGCCTTGATGATCTCGGCCATGCCCGCCACGATCTCGTTGCGCGGCACCGTCTCCAGCGTGGCCAGGTCGACCAGCACCGCGCCGGGCTCGTGGAAACTGCCCACGAGGTTCTTGCCCGCCTCGGTGTTGATGCCGGTCTTGCCGCCGACCGCCGCGTCCACCATGGCCAGCAGCGTGGTCGGCACGTGCACGATGCGCACGCCGCGCATCCAGGTGGCGGCCACGAAACCGGCCAGGTCGGTGGCCGCGCCGCCGCCCAGGCTCACGATGGCGTCGTTGCGGGTCAGCCCGATCCGGCCGAGTACCTCCCAGCAGAACCCGGCCACGGCCAGGTCCTTGCCGTCCTCGGCGTCGGGGATCTCGATGCGGTGCGCGTCGATGCCGGTGTCGGCCAGCGCCTTGCGCACCACCTCGGCGGTCTCGGCCAGCGGGGGCTGATGGAAGATCGCCACGGTCCGCACGGCATTGCCCGCGCCGACGGCCTCGACGAGGTCGCCGAGCAGTCCGCGACCGATGATCACCGGGTACGGGTCGGCGGTGCGGACCTGGATGGTGGTCGGCTCTGTCACGTGCGCTGCTCCGATTCTCTCTGGTCGTTGGTGGTGCGTCGGCCGCGGCGGCGCGGCGTGCGCCGGGTGCGGTCGGCCCCGGCGGGCTGTCCCGTTCCGGTGCGCGGGCTCGCGGATTGCTGTCCCGATCCGGCTCGGGAGCTCGCGGATTCGGTGGTGTTGGCGCGTGTTCCGGCCTCGGTCGAGGTGCCGCGTTCGCTCGCGGCGGCCGTGCGGTTGGCGGCTTCCCGGTTCGCCGCGGCCGTGCGGATGCGCGCGCCGCCGCGGCGCGACCTGGTCCCGCGGGCGCGGCGGGTGTTCGCCGTGCGCTGCTCGCCCTGGCCGGTGCGGTTGCCCGCGCCCTGCGCCGCGGTGTCGGCTTCGGATCGTGGTGCGGCGGAACGGTTCCGGCCGGTGTCGGCGGTCCCGGTCCGTTCGGTGGTGCCCGGCTGCTCGGCCCGCCGGGCGGCGGCGGCCCGGGCCCTGGCCCGGCGCCGCGCCCGCGACCGATTGCTGCCGATCCCGGGCCTGCTCGTCGAACTCGCCGGGGGAGCGGCGTTTCCGCTTTTGCGTTCGGCGTCGAGGTCGGTGCGTACCGATTCCAGACCGAGCTTGGCCAGGATCATCCGCACGACCCGGCCGGGGCTGCGTCCGTCGGTGCGGACCCGGACGGTGGCGACCTCCTTGTAGAGCGGACGCCGGATGTTCATCAGCTCACGGTATTTCGCCGCCGGGTCGGCACCGTTGAGCAGCGGCCGGGCATTGCTGGACCCGGTCCGCCGCAAGCCTTCACCGATGCTGATCTCGAGATACACCACGGTGGCCCCGCGTAACACCGCACGGGTGCGCTCGGACAGCACCGAACCGCCACCGAGCGACACCACGCCCTCGTGCTCGAGCACCGCGCGGCGCACGACCTGTTCCTCGATCCGGCGGAACTCCGGCTCGCCGTCGGTGGCGAAGATCTCGGGAATGCCGCGGCCGGTGTCGGCTTCGATCCCGGCGTCGGTGTCGTAGAGCTCGACGCCCAGTTCCCTGGCCAGCTTGCGCCCGATCGTCGACTTCCCCGAACCGGGCGGACCGACCAGCACGATCCGCGCGCGCGGGCCCTCGGCCCCCTGCCCGGCCGGGCCCGCCACGGGCTCGACGGTCACCGGAGCGGGGCCCGCGTCGTCCTGCGCGGCCCCCTGCTGCCCCGGCCCGGTCACGACGTACGGCTGTCCGCGGGCACGTGCGGGCGGTTGCCGATCCGCTTGACGTAACTGGTGATGTTGTCCACGGTCTCGGCCAGCGAGTCGCCGCCGAACTTCTCCAGCGCGGCCTGGGCCACGACCAGCGCGACCATCGACTCCGCGACCACACCGGCCGCGGGCACCGCGCACACGTCGGAGCGCTGGTGGATGGCGACGGCTTCCTCACCGCTGGACATGTCGACGGTCGACAGCGCGCGCGGCACCGTCGAGATCGGCTTCATCGCCGCGCGCACGCGCAGCGCCTCGCCGTTGGTCATGCCGCCTTCCAGACCACCGGCGCGGTTGGTCGAGCGCAGCACGCCGTCGGGACCGGGACGCATCTCGTCGTGGGCCTGGCTGCCGCGGCGGCGCGCGGTCTCGAAACCATCGCCCACCTCGACACCCTTGATCGCCTGGATGCCCATGAGCGCGGCGGCCAGGCGCGAGTCCAGGCGCTGCTCGCCGCTGATGAACGAACCGAGACCGATGGGCAGCCCGTCCACGATGACCTCCACGACACCACCGAGGGTGTCGCCGTCCTTCTTCGCGGCCTCGATCTCGGCGATCATGGCCGCCTCGGCCTCGGCGTCGAACGCGCGGACCGGGCTGGCGTCGATGGCGTCGAGATCGCCCGCGCCCGGGACGACACCGGTGGCGTTGACCGCGGTGCCGATCGACACCACGTGCGAGATCACCTCGACGCCGAAGGCCTGACGCAGGAAGTTGCGGGCCACCGTGCCCGCGGCCACCCGGGCCGCGGTCTCACGCGCGCTGGCGCGCTCGAGCACCGGGCGGGCGTCGTCGAAGTTGTACTTGAGCATGCCCGAGTAGTCGGCGTGCCCGGGCCGCGGCCGGGTCAGCGGCGCGTTGCGCGCCATCCCGGCCAGCTCGGCCTCGTCGACCGGATCGGCCGACATCACCTCGGTCCACTTGGGCCACTCGGAGTTGGCGACCTCGATGGCGACCGGACCACCCATGGTGCGGCCGTGGCGCACGCCACCGACCAGGGTGACCTTGTCGGCCTCGAACTTCATGCGGGCGCCGCGCCCGTAGCCGAGCCTGCGGCGCGCGAGCTGAGCGGAGACATCGTCCGATGTCACCTCGACTCCGGCGACCATCCCTTCCAGGAGGGCGACGAGAGCGGGACCATGGGATTCTCCGGCAGTTATCCAGCGCAACACGCCGACCATCTTCCCACGTCGACACGCGTAGGTGGTGACGTGGTCCGACGTGACGAGCGGCACGTCGGCACCGCGCCGGGCCGCACGATGCCGCCCGGCACCGTCCCGGGGCCGCGCCGGACCCGTCCCGGACGGCACCGGAGCAGCGGGATCGATGCCCCGATCGGCCGGGCGGGTCGCCGCGGCGATCATGTCAGCGCTATCGCCGAGACCGTGGCCAGGCACATGGCGGGCCCGTGCGGGACGAGACGTCGATCCCCGGCCGAGCGCACCCGGTCGACGGCGTGTCGCAGTCGTTCGCGCACCCACCGCCTGCCCAGCATCGCGGCCGCGGCCAGTGCGGTGAGCACGGGCGCCGCGACCGCGGCCCAGGTCCACGCGGCCGCCCCGGCCAGCGCCGCGGCGGCACCCAGCGCCACCGCCAGCTTCACATCACCGGCGCCGAGCGCGGCGGGGGAGAGCAGATGGGTCACCAGGTAGGGCATGGTCAGCAGTGCGGCACCGGCGACGGCGGTGGTGAGCTGGCCGGTGCACCCGGCATAGAGGAAGACGGCGGCGGCCCCGGCGCCGGTGAGGGCATTGGGCAATCGGCGGGCATGGATATCGATGACGCCCAGCAGCAGACACCAGGCGACGAGCAGGCAATACGCGGCAGTGGTCATGCCATCGATCGTGCTGGCCCGCGCGTCGCCGATCGACCCCCGCTCCGGCGAATGTGGACAACTTTCCCGATTGTGGACAGCCCGGTGTCCAGTTGTGCCGACGCCGCGACGAGACCCGCGTTCGGTGCCGACGTGTCGCGCGTTCGGCGGTAGCGTTGACCCATGTGTGCTGACAACCCGGGTCCCGACCACGCCGCGCGGAGGGGCGCCCTGCGGAGCCTGCTGGTGGAGAACGGCGTCGACGCGCTGCTGGTCACCGATCTGGTCAATATCCGCTATCTGACCGGCTTCACCGGGTCCAATGCCGTGCTGCTGGTGCACTCCTGGGACATGCGCGGCGCCGAGGACCGCACCGTCCTCGGCACCGACGGCCGGTACTCCGCGCAGGTGGCCGCCCAGGTGCCCGATCTGCGGGCCGAGATCGCCCGCGCGACGGCCCGGCGCATCCTCGAACTGGCCGGGGAGTGGCAGCTGGGCCGGGTGGGGTTCGAGAGCCACATCGTCACCGTCGACGCGCACAAGTCCTTCCAGGAGCAGCGCACCGGCCTGCAATTGGTGCCCACCTCCGGGCTGGTCGAGCAGCTGCGGATGGTGAAGGACCCCTACGAGGTCACCCAGCTGCGCGCCGCCTGCGCCGCCGCCGACGCGGCCCTGGCCACCCTGCTCGAGCGCGGCCAGATCCGGCCCGGGCGCACCGAACGCCAGGTCGCCCGCGACCTGGAATGGGCGATGTTCGACCACGGCGCCGAGGCCATCTCGTTCGAGACGATCGTCGCCGCGGGCGCCAACTCCGCCATCCCGCACCACCGGCCCACCGGCGCGGTGCTGGCCGCGGGCGATTTCGTGAAGTTCGACTTCGGCGCGGTGGTCGACGGCTACCACTCCGACATGACCCGCACCCTGGTGCTCGGCGAGCCCGCGGACTGGCAGTGTGAGATCTACGAGCTGGTCGCCCGTGCCCAGCGCGCGGGTCGCGAGGCGCTGAAACCGGGTGCCGAGACCAAGGAGGTGGATGCCGCCGCGCGGGTCGTCATCCACGACGCGGGCTACGGTCCGCAGTTCGTGCACGGTCTCGGGCACGGCGTCGGGTTGCAGATCCACGAAGCGCCGGGAGTCGCCAAAACCAGTACCGGTACACTTCTTGCTGGCGTGGCGGTGACCGTCGAACCTGGTGTGTACCTTCCCGGCCGCGGCGGGGTCCGGATCGAGGACACGCTCGTGGTGCGCGAAGGGGGCCCGGAACTGCTCACCCTCACCACCAAGGACCTGACCGTCGTCGGCTGACGCCGGTCGCACCCAGACCCGCAGTAAACGAACGAGGAGATCCGAGGACAGTGGCGGACACCAGCGACTTCAAGAACGGCCTTGTGCTGAAGATCGACGGTCAGCTCCAGCAGATCGTCGAATTCCAGCACGTGAAGCCGGGCAAAGGCCCCGCGTTCGTGCGGACCAAGCTGAAGAACGTCGTGTCCGGCAAGGTCGTCGACAAGACCTTCAACGCCGGTGTCAAGGTCGAGACCGCGACCGTCGACCGTCGCGACATGACCTACCTGTACCACGACGGCACCGACTACATCTTCATGGACGGTGACACCTACGACCAGATCTCCATCGCGGAGGCCACCATCGGTGACGGTGCGCGCTTCCTGCTGGAGAACATGGGCGTGCAGGTGGCCGTGCACGAGGACGCGCCGCTGTTCGTGGAACTCCCCGTCACCATCGAGCTCGTCGTGCAGCACACCGACATCGGCCTGCAGGGCGACCGCTCCACCGGCGGCACCAAGCCCGCCACCCTGGAGACCGGCGCCGAGGTGCAGGTCCCGCTGTTCATCAACACCGGTGACAAGCTGAAGATCGACTCGCGCGACGGCAGCTACCTCGGCCGCGTCAACGCCTGATCGTGGCGGACTCCCCGGACAAGAAGGGCTCGTACAAGAAGCTCGGCGCACGCCACAAGGCACGCCGCCGGGCCGTCGACCTGCTGTTCGAGGCGGAGGCGCGTGACGTCGACGTCTCCGACCTGCTCGCCGAACGTGCCGAGCTCGCGACCCGCGATCAGAGCGTCGCCCCCGTGCACGCCTACACCGGCACCCTCGTGGAAGGCGTCGCCGACGATCTCGATCGCGTCGACGGCACCATCGAGTCGTACCTGCAGGACTGGACGCTGTCGCGGCTGCCCGCCGTCGACCGGGCGATCCTGCGCATCGCGGTCTGGGAGCTGTTCCACGCCACCGATGTGCCGCCGGTCGTGGCGGTCGACGAGGCGGTGGAGCTGGCCAAGGAGCTGTCCACCGACGACTCGCCGTCGTTCGTGAACGGGGTGCTCGGCCAGGTCGTGCAGGTCGCGCCGCAGGTGCGCGCCGCCGCGGCCGCCACCCGGGCCCCGCGCCCGGACCCGGAGGCATGATCCGTGGCGAACAAGTACCTGGTGATGGTCATGCGCACGCCGCGCTTCGACGCGTCCGTGATCGAACCGCACCGCGTGTTCCTGCAGGAACTGATCGACAAGGGTCAGCTCCAGGAGAGCGGCAAGTTCACCGACGGCAGCGGTGGCGCCTACGTCATCCTGGCCGAAAGCCTCGCCGCCGCAACGGCGATCGCGCACACCGACCCGGTGCACACCACCGGTGCCTCGGCACTGACGATCTACGAATGGGAGATCACCGCCTCGGCGTGATCCCCGTTCTCCGGCAGCCGCAGATCCTTTCCGGATCTGCGGCTGTCGGCGTTTTCGTCCGCAGCCGGCGCCGGGTGACGCCACAAGAGCCACAACGGAACTCGGCCGGGTGGGCGTGCTCCCGACGGCCTCCGCCGGTGGGTGTACGTGGCCCGGCGGAGGCGCGACCGGCGCCTGGGTGGCGCGGTGTCGGGGTGTGCGCGAGGCACACCGATGATCCTGCAACCTCGAGTGCGCTCGAGGTCAACTCAGCGGTCGGGATGGACCACCGGGGTGAGGAATCCGGTGACCTGGGCTGCCGAGGGCTGACCGAGTCGACGGCCGAGGACATCGGGGGCATCGGCGGCGGCACGGCACCGGTCGGGGTCGGTGTTCGACGGATCGGCGGAATAGCGGTCGCCGAACATGATCGCCCTGGCCACCTCGCGGCCGGTCTGCAGCTCGTAGACCACTACCTCGTAGCTCGCCTGGAACAGGTTGACGGTCCGGCCGATCGGTTCACCCGGGGCCGGGGCGTACTGGCAGGTCTGGACGAGGTCGCGCAGTTCCCGCTGCTTCATGCAGGCGATGAGCTGCACCGTCGACGGGTCGGTCGGGCGCCAGGCGCGCGCGTCGTCGCGGGTGACCATGCTGCCGAGGTCACCGGACAGATAGATGGGGCTGGGTCCGTCGCGTTCGTAGGCGGCCGCGTTCGGGAACGGTGTCCGGTTGTCGCCACACATGCGGTCGTAGTCCGACATCTCGAACCGGCTCGCGTGCACCGCCGTGATCGTGAAGAACCCCGCCCCGAACAGGGCGATGAACAACAGTAGCCCGACCCCCGGCCCGATCCGCACCCGCCGCAACGGCGACTCCCGCCGCTCCCGCACCGGTCGGTTCCGCCACCGATCGAGCCAGGACCCCCCACCGGAACGACTCGTCTGCGAGATCGACTCCCGCGCCGATCGATCCCGCTCGACCCAGTCACTCCAATGCTCGGTATTCCCCCGCTCCCCAGCAGGTTCCGCGCTCTCCCGCCCCCGTCCGGCACTCCCCACCGCGACCCCCGCAGCGGCGGCCCCGACAAACCCGGCCGCTCGCCCATAACCGGCCCCCCGAGACTCGTCGTCGCCCCACACGCCCTCGCGCGGAGGACCGTCCCCGACCCAAGCCCCCTCACTCGGCGAATCGTCCTCGCCGTAGCGCTCCCGCTCGTCCCAGTCGTCGCCGTCCCGATCCCACTCGTCCCCGTCGTCCCACCGCGATTCGGCCCGAACCCCGCTGAAGTGCTCGCCCGCCTCGGCCGCCACGCGATCGAGCCGGTCGGCCGCATCGGTCCGCGCCGCACCACCCGATCCGCCCTCGAGCGAAGAACTGAGGTTGCTAGAACTCGGCGACCCGGGTGCGAGCGACTTGATCAGCGAGATCGTGCCGGTAGCCGAATCGCCAGGGAAGTCCTCGTCCGGATCATGGGCCGACAGATCCCCGTCCGCCGCGGAAACCCACTCACCCGATGTCGCCGACACCTCCTCGTCGCCCGAGCCGACACCATGCCCCGCAGCCATATCATCCGAATCGCCGGAATCCATGCCCGCGTTCCCGGATCCATGTGTCCGCGTGCCGGATTCGGCGCCAGCCGCATGGCTGCCACCCACCGCGCCACTCTCGCCCACCACACCGCTCTCGTTCGCCACGTTGGCCCCGGCGGCTGTGCTACCAGCATCCACTGTGCTGCTATCGATGATTGTGTAGCTCGCGTCCGCCGTATCTCTTTCAGCAGCTGTGTTGCCATCGCCCACTGCGTTCTCGGCGGCTGTGCTGTTCTCGTTCGGGGCACCGGTCGCGCCCGCTGCGTCGCTCTTGGGTGTTGCGTCGCTGGCGGGGGATGAAGTGGTCTCGTCCGCCGCGCTGCTGTCCGTGGCCGTGTTGCTTTCAGCGGCTGTGCCGTCCGCGGACTTCGAGCCCGCGTTGGGGTCGGACGGTGTGTTGTCGTCGATGGCTGACGCACCTCGGGTGGACCGTGCGCCCGCCTCGGGCGATGCCGTCGGTGAAGGGGTCTCGTCTTCGGCTCGGGTGGGGTCCGTGGGGCCTGTCGCCGTGGGGAGTGGTTCCGCGGGGTCGCTCGGAGGCGGTTCCGGGGTGTTGTCTCGGGCGATGCGGGGCTGTGGTTCCGTCGGGGCGTCCGGGTCGTCGGCGGGTTCGCCGGAGGCGGTGAGCACTGTGCTCGGTGGTGTGTCGGTGCGGTGGGGGCTTTCGGGGGACTCGCCCGGGCCGGGCTCGGTGGTCGCGGATTGCCGGGATGAGGTGGTCCGGGTGGGTTCGCCGGTCGATGCCGCGGGGCCGTGGGTGTCGAGGGCGGGTGGTCGGTGGGCGAGGCGGTCGATGGCGGCGAGGAAGGCGGGGGTGGCGGACTGGCCGATGCTGGAGGTCAGGCGGGAGCCGGGGGTGGGCTCGGGGGTGGGTTCCTGGGTGGTGATGTCGACCGGGGGTGGGGTGGCGGGGCGGCTGGTGCCTGCCACGTCGAGGTCGGCGGGGAAGCCCTGGGCGGCGAGTGCGGCGGGGGTGGGCAGGAGGTGGCGCAGGTTGAGGGCGGTGAAGACGCGGGCGACGTCGTGGACGCTGAGACGGACGGTGCGGCCGGTCTCGGCGTGGAAGTAGTCGTGCAGGGGGGTGGAGTCGTCGCGGTCGACGAGGACGGCGCGGTACCCGTCGGCGATGCGGGTCTCTTCGAGGGTGATGTCCGAGCCGGGCTGGGGGACCAGGGCGATCACCGCGTTCACCCAGCCGAAGATGCCCGCCTGCTGCAGCATGTTCTTCACCGCGAAGACCTGGCGCCGCACCTGCACGAACGGATTGGGTACGCGGGTGGCGTGATACAGCGCGGCCGGTTCGCCATCGATCGTCCATGGGCCGTTGGGCGGGGTGGCCAGGATGCCTGCCTGGCGTTCGGTGAATCCCTTCACCTCCACGACCGTGGCCCCCTGTGGCGTGCACACCAGCGCGTCGACCTCGACGGACCCGCCCCGGCTCTCGGCCACATGGCAGCGGAAGACGGCGATCCCGCCCGCGTCGGACATCTGATCACGGATCGCCGCGCCGACGATCTGTTCTGCGCCTTCGAGTTCGGTCTCGTCCGCGACGACGACGATCACCACGACCCCCTGTGCAACCTTGTGCGGACTCCTACCAGGATACGACCTCCGCTAGTCGTGTCGAAACCGAATCCTGTTGCTGAACAACGTGATCGACAAGAACAATTACCGGACTCACCACGGGCCACCCGGTATTCGGCCGGAGTCGCCGGTTCCGGTGGGCGTGGCCCACTCCCGCGGCGGCCGGGTGACCTGCCCCGCCACCAGGGCCAGCCCGCTCGGCCGGTCCACCGCGAGGAAGCCGAACGGGCGGTCGATCCGCACTGAGGTGAGGGTAGCCATCTCCGGCTGCGGAATGCCCGCCGCGACCGCCGCCATCGCCGTGACGGCGGCCGCCTCGAACCCGGCCGCGTCGAACCGCGCGACCACTTCCTGCGCGGCGGCGTCGAGCGCGAGCGCTTGCGGCGACAGGCCGGGGAAGTGCCCGTGGGTCGTGTCCCGCACCGCGACGAGACCGAACAGTGCCGCCTGATCGAACAGGTCGTGTGTCGAGCGCACCTCGAACGGCGGGAGCGTGAGCGACACGGAATCACCGCCGAAGGCCTCGCGCCGCTCCACGGTGAGACAGGGCGCGACCGTACCCGGGCCGAGTTCGGTGCGCACCGCGACCGCGCCGTCGAGGGCCGCGAGCCCGGTGGCCACCGCCCGGCCGGGCCCCTCGGCCCCGATCAGCAGGTGCACGTCCAGCTCCCCGCGCCCGGTGACGACCACCCGGGTGACCGTGTCGTCGAGAATCGACACCGAACCGTCGGGGTAGCTCCGGCGGTACAGACCCGGACCCCGGTGTCCCTGCCAGGGGCCGGATTCCGGGGTGTACAGCACCTCCATGAACGGCTCGGTCCAGCGGGTACGGGCCAGTAGCGCGGTCGCGAGGGCGAACAGCGTCTGTTCCGAGATCCGCACCGGGAACTTCTGGATCAGCCCGGCGGTGTGCTCGCGCGCCCACGCGTCCAGTTCCGCGGGATCGCCCAGCGTGCCCACGGTTCCGGCGGGCATGCTGCGCACCCACTCCGCGCGCAAGCCGATCTCCGGGCGCACCCACGCCCCGATCGCCGTGCGCACCTCCCGCGACGCGTCGAGGATCTTCAGCAGCTCGAGCCCGTTCGCGTGCCCGTCTTCGGCCGGAATGCCCGCTGCCGCAGCCAATTCCGCCCGGGCGGGCCCGTCGGCGCATCCGGCCAGGATCGCGAGCAACGGCCACACCCCCGCCGCCGACACGACACTGTCCTCGCCCCCGAATGTCGCGCACCACCGTCCCGTCAGCGCATTGGCCGACCGGACACCTGGCGTCACTGAACTCCCCATGCCCCGGATCCTACGGCCGACCACCGACATCCGGCCGGTCGCGGGCCGGTCCGTCCACGCAGGCAACCCCCAGCCACACCGCGTCGCGCGCCCGGGTGACGGCGAAGAACTGCTGCCGCATGATCAATTCGTAGCGCTCGCGATCCGCGTCGGTGCGTGCGGCGGCCGGTTCGGTGAACGGATGCAGGACCGCGCGGAAGTCCAATCCCTTGGCGCGGTGGGCCGTCCCGACCTCCCGCGTAGATGCGCTGCCGCCCGTCGCCGACCAGCAGCAACGCGTTCGGCGCGTCGCCGGTGAGAGCGTGGACCAGCCGCAGGCTCTGGACGGTCATGTCCTGTACTTCGTCCACGACGACTATCGCGTAGGGCCGGTCGAAGGGACGCCGCCGGACCTGGTCGAGCGCGGCGGTGATCAGATCGTTCGCGTCGTGGCAGCGCATGTCGGCGCGGATCGCCTCGTGCTGCCTGTACAACTCCCACACCTGCTCGCGCGCGCCGTCACGCAGGGCCACCTTGCGCCCGCGGCGCAGCAGCCGCCGGTACTGCCGGTAGTCGTCGACGCCGAGCCCGCGGCCCTTGATCACCCGGTCGATCTCCTCGCGCCAGTAGCGGATATCGCTCGAGATCCCGGCCAGCGGACCGTGCGCGCGCACCCGGGACCAGGCGCGGGCGAAGGCGGTGTCGGCACGGTCGAGATCCATCTCGAACGGCACACCGCGCCGGGCGAGCAGATCACGCGCCCAGGCGTGCAGATTGGTGAACTCGGCGCGCGCGGCGACCGGCGGTGCCATCTGGGTGAACGCCGCCCGCTGATACGGCGGCAGGTTCTTGGCCAGCGTCGTGTAGAGCAGGGGGCCGGTGGAGCGGCGCGCCTGATACGCCATGCGGTGCAGGGCGAGCACCGTCTTCCCGGTGCCCGCCGGTCCCGCGATCCGCGCCGGGCCCTGGTAGTTGCGGGCGACCAGCGCGTTCTGCGCCGGGTCCAGAAATGTCATCCAGGTGGGAAACGGCTTGGCCGACGCCTCGGAGCAGGGACCCCAGCCGCGCCGCCGTGGTGACGACGAAGCGTCCGTCGGTGTCCACATGTCGCCCGGCGGGCAGGACGAACACCAGATCGACCGTCTCCCGGACGAATTCGGTGCCGTGCGGCCCGAGGGCGATCCCGGTGACGAGGTGTTCGGCCTGGGCGCGGGCGCGGCGCAGGGTCGCCTCGTCGGGAAGCTCGTCGACCACGTGCAGCGCGAGCACCCCACCGGGACCGATGGCGAGTGCGGCACAGCGCGGCGCCGGTGCGGGCTGGACGGTGTGCGGCAGCAGCCGCCACTGCCCGCGCCCGTGCAGCAGCAGCGCGGCGAAGACGGTGACGAGCCCGCCGGGCACCGGGCCCCGCACCGTCTCGGTGATCGCCCGCTCCGCGCGCAGGCGCTGAATCTCCCGGTCATTGCTGGACGTCATCCGGCCACCCCGCTTGGTCCGTACTGCAGCGTCGTGTCCATTGTCGGCGAAAGGGCAAGCAGCAGAGGGCATTTCGGATGATCCTGGGTCTGGTCAGGGTCGCAACAGCACCGTGCCCAGGGCGCGGCGGTCCTCGAGCCTGCGGTGCGCGCGGGCGGCCTCGGCCAGGGGGAGCACTGTGTCGAGGCGGGGTGCGAGGGTGCCGTCGGCCGCGGCGGCCAGGGCAGGCGCCTGCTGGGCGGCGACCTCGGCGAGCCAGGCCGGGCCCGCGCAGCCGGTGAGGGTGAGGCCGCGCAGGATCAGGTCCGTGGCGGTGAGCTGGGCGGGGGCGCCGGTGAGCCAGCCGTAGCTGAGGATGCGGCCGCGCAGCGGGGTGATCAGGTCCAGCAGGGGAGTCAGGGACTCGCCGCCGAGGGAATCGAAGACCACGTCGACAGTGCGCCCGGCGAGCAGCGTGGCCAGCCGGTCGGCCCAGTCGGGGGCGGTGTGGTCGAGCACCTCGTGGGCGCCGTGTTCGCGTGCCAGCCGCCCCTTCTCGGGTCCGCCCGCCGTGCCGATGACGCGCGCGCCCGCGGCGGCGCACAGCCGGGTCAGGTAGCTGCCGATGCCGGTCGCGGCGGCCTCGACCAGGACGGTCTCGCCCGCGGTGACCCGCGCGGCGCGCAGCAGGGCGAGCGTCACCGAACCCGGCATCAGGGCCGCGGCCGCCCGGTCGGTGTCCAGGCCGTCGGGGATCACGGTCACCGAATCCGTGTCGGCGGCGACGTATTCGGCGTAGGCGCCGAAGCCGCTGGTCGAGGCGGCCACCCGGGCCCCCGCGAGGGCTGGATCGGCGTCCTCGCCCACCTCCACCACGGTCCCCGCGACCTGGAAGCCGAACACCGCGGGCAGCGGCGCCGGGAACGGGAAGGTGCCCGCGCGCATCTTCGTCTCGGGGTAGAGCACCGGGATCGCCTCGGCCCGCACGAGCACCTGCCCGGCGCCGGGACGGGGCTGTTCCACCTGCCGGGCGACCAGCACCTCCGGGTCGCCGGTCTCGGTCATTACGATTGCCTGCATCAGAACTCCATAAGTTGACTGCCGGTCCAGGTATCGTTTCACGACGACGATATGGACCGGCGGTCAACTTGTCAACGGATCGGCGGCTGCCGGGAAAGCGGGTGTGATGACCGGGCGCCGTCCCACCGAACGTGCCGACGCGGCGCGCAACCGTCGCGCGATCCTCGATGCCACTGCCGCGCTGCTGGCCGAACATGGTGCCGCCGGGGTGACGATGGAGCGCGTCGCGGCTGCCGCGGGTGTCGGCAAGGGCACGATCTTCCACCGGTTCGGCAGCCGCTCCGGCCTGCTCTACGAACTCGTCGCCGAGGGGGCGATCGCCCTGATGGCGGCGGTCACCGAGGGGCCGCCGCCGCTGGGTCCCGGCGCGCCCGCGGCCGACCGGCTGCTGGCCTTCTTCGACGCGATCACGCGTCTGTTCACCGACGACGTCGAGCTGATCGCCGCCTATCAGGCCATGCCCCCGCATCCGCGCAGCGCCGAATTCCACGCCTTCTGGGCCGAGCACATCGCCTCGTTGCTGCGGGAGGCGCGGCCGGATATCGACGCGGAGGCCGTCGGCGCGCTGCTGCTGTCGGCCGTCGGTGGGGAGGCCGGGCAGCGGATGGCCAGGGCCGGTGAGGCCGAACGTCTGCGCGCGGCGGTGCGCGAACTGGTCGGCTCGGTGCTGCGCGCGGGCTGAGCTCAGCGCACGTCGCGCGGCCGGAACTGGATACTGATGCGCGGCCCCACCGGACGCGTGGTCTTGGGTACCGCGTGCTCCCAGGTGCGCTGACACGCCCCGCCCATCACCAGCAGATCGCCGTGCCCGGCGGTGAAGCGCAGGCTGGCGCCGCCACCGCGCGGGCGCAGCAGCAGGCTGCGCGCGGCGCCCACCGACACGATGGCGACCATGGTGTCGGTGGTGGCGCCACGGCCGATGGTGTCGCCGTGCCAGGCGACGCTGTCGCGGCCGTCGCGATAGAAGCACAGGCCCGCCGTGCGAAACGGTTCGCCCAGCTCGGCGGCATAGTGCGCGCTCAGTGCGGTGCGCGCCGCCACCAGGATCCGGTCGGGGAGCGGATCGTGCTCGCCGTAGAACGAGACCAGCCGCGGCACATCGACCACTCGGTCGTACATCGGCCTGCGCTCGGCGTGCCACGGCACCCGCTCGGCCAGCCGCTCGAACACCGTGCTCGCGCCGCCGAGCCAGCCGGGGAGCACGTCGACCCAGGCCGTCGCGTCGAGCTGGGTGCGCCGGATCGCCTCGATCGGACCCAGCGCCACCGCGTCACCGTCGAACAGCGAACCTTGCAGGGGCAGCGACATGCGAGCCAGTCTAGCGCGTGTTCGAACGAATGTTCGAACACTCAGCGGGTGACGGTGACCGCGTCGTCGAGATGCGCCAGCTTCTCGGGGTTGCGGACCAGGTAGAGGCCGGTGATCGCGCCGTCGTCGATGCGCAGCGCGGCCACCACGTCGAGCACCCCGTCGACCCGGATGGTGATCGCCGGTCCGCCGTTGACCTGCACGAGCTCGGTGGTCACCGCCCCCGGAATGCGCGGGATACCCCGCGACAGCAACCGCGCCACCCGGTCCGCGCCGACCACCGGCCGCACCACCGCCTTGACGATCCCGCCGCCGTCGGCCAGCAGCACCACATCCGGCGCGAGCAGATCGAGCAGCCCCTGCAGATCGCCGGTCCGCACCGCGTGCCCGAAGGCCGCGACGGCATCGCGGCTCTGCGCGGAAGTCACCGTCCCGCGCGGCCTGCGGGCCGCCACATGCGCCCGCGCCCGGTGCGCGATCTGGCGCACCGCGTCCTGGGACTTGCCCACCGCCTCGGCGATCTCGTCGTACCCCAGATCGAAGACCTCGCGCAGCACGAACACCGCGCGCTCGACCGGGGCCAGGGTCTCGAGCACCAGCAGCATCGCCATCGAGACGCTGTCGGCCAGCGCCACGTCCTCGGCCACATCGGGCGTGGTCAGCAGCGGTTCCGGCAGCCACGGGCCGACATAGGTCTCCTTGCGGCGGCCCAACGTGCGCAGCCGGGTCAGCGACTGGCGGGTGGTGATGCGGACCAGATAGGCGCGCGCGTCGCGCACGGTCGCGTGGTCGACATCGACCCAGCGCAGCCAGGTCTCCTGCAGCACGTCCTCGGCGTCGGCGGCCGAGCCGATCATCTCGTAGGCGACGGTGAACAGCAGGTTGCGGTGGGCGACGAACGCCTCGGTGGCCGTGTCGGTGCTCATGCTCGGTCCTTCTGTCGCGGGAGTGGTCGCCCATCAGACGCCGGTGCCCGGTGTTCTGTGACACCTCTGTCCGGTGATACACGTCACGATCGCGAGCTGTCACGGGCGGGCCGGATCGAGCGTCTTGTGTTCGACCACGCACCGACACCACGAAATGAGGACGACATCATGAACGCCCGATTCGACATGCTCGGCAATGCCCTCGCCACCCGGTTCGCCAAGCGCTTCGCCGCCGCGGCCCTGGTCCTGGACCAGTCCCCGCTGCCGACGACCACGAAGGAACTGGTCAGCCTGCGGGCCAGCCAGATCAACGGCTGCGGGTTCTGCACCGACATGCACACCAAGGACGCCACGGCGGCGGGGGAGTCGGCGGTGCGGCTCAACCTGGTCGCCGCCTGGCGCGAGGCCCTCGTGTTCACCGAGGCCGAGCGGGCCGCGCTCGCGCTCACCGAGGAGGCGACCCGGCTGGCCGATCACCATCGCGGGGTCTCCGACGAGACCTGGGCGGCGGTGCGCGAGCACTACACCGACGACGAGATCGCCGCCCTGATCTCGCTGATCGGCCTGGTCAATGCCGCCAACCGGATGAACGTGATCGTCCGCATGCCCGCCGGATCCTATGAGCCGGGCATGTTCGAGGCCTTCGCCGGCTGATCTCCGGTGCGCGTCGTCGCCGTGGGCCCGCGGCGACGACGGCCTTGACCCTGACGCGACGTCAGGGTCGACGATCACCCCATGACAGAAACCTTCCCCGCCTTCGATATCAGCCCCGTCCCCGCGCCGGGGCCCGACACCGTCGCGCCGGAGCTCTTCCGCGGCATCTACGGCATGCCGATGTTCGTCACCGTGCCGACACCCGACCTCGCCGCCTCACTCGATTTCTGGTCGCGCGGCCTGGGCTTCTTCGATCTGTTCTCGGTCCCGGATCAGGTGACGCACCTGCGCCGCTGGGCGTTCCAGGACGTGCTGCTGGTGCCCGGAGAACCGCAGGCAGGCAGCGACCTGACGGTCAGCTTCTCCTGTGTGCTCGGCGAGATCGACGCCATCGCCACGGCGTGTGAAGCTCTGGTTCCCGGGTGCACGGCGGGCCCGCGGTCCATGCCGTGGGGTTCGCTGGAACTCGAGGTCCGGACCCCGGAGAACACGCGGGTGATCATGACCGCGGCCCGTCCCTACGATCCGGACAGTCCGGCGGCCGCGCACCTGCGGTCGATGGGTATCGACGCGCCGTGACCGGGTCCGGGCACGGCAGACTGGTCGACGTGCCCGTCTCCGATCACCGCACGGTGGGCGCCGCGGCCGGACTGCTCGGCGTCACCACCCGCACACTGCACCACTGGGACGCGGTCGGCCTGGTCTGCCCGTCCGACCGCTCCGCCGTCGGCTACCGCCTCTATACCTCCGCCGACCTGGCCCGGGCCCAGCGCGTGCTGATCTACCGCGAACTCGGCGTGCCGCTCGACGAGATCGCCGCGCTGCTCGACGCCACCGCCGACGCGGGACTGGCCGCGCTGCGGGCCCAGCGCGCGCAACTCGGCACCCGCATCGACCGCCTCCAGCGGATGGCCGACGCCGTCGACCGGATGATCGAGGCGAGACAGTCCGGCATCTCGCTCACCGACGAGGAACAGCTCGCCCTGTTCGGCCCGCACTGGCAGCCCACCTGGGTCGAGCAGGCCCGCGACCGCTGGGGCGAGACCGAGCAGTGGGCCCAGTACGCCGAACGCGCCGCGGGCCGCACCCACGCCGAGTGGGCACGCCTCACCGCCGACACCGAAACCCTGCACGCCGACCTCGCCACCGCCCGCCGCTCCGGCCTGCGCCCCGGCACCCCCGCGGCGAACGCCCTGGCCGAACGACACCGCGCCTCGTTCACCCCCTACTTCGACTGCACGCACGCCATGCACGTCTGCCTCGCCCGCCGTTTCGTCACCGACCCCGGCTACACCGAGTTCTACGACTCCCTCGCCCCTGGCCTCACCGTCTGGCTGTCCGACGTCATCGCCGCCAATGCCCAGGCCAACGGCGTGGATCCCGCGACGGCCACCTGGGGATCGCGACGGCCACCTGGGGATGACGCCGAGCGAACCGGGTCGCCCGCGTAGCACCGCGGTCGGCCGGGCACGAACGCCCGGTGTTCGTTCCCGCCGTCGAGATCGCCCCCGTTCGTGAATGTGGTCACCCGCTCGGGCATGCCACAGCCGCCATCCCGGCGCTCGGCGACCGGAAATTCCCGCGCTCGCAGGGCTTTCGGGACCTGGTGTGATCGCAGCCGCACGACCGTGCCCCCGACCGGCCGGGGTGGCGGCGCTCACAGGCGCCATCACCTGGTCAAAGTGCCCTCCCGGCGCTGATAAGCTGACGGGCGAGTTAGGCATCCTTTAACGGACCGTCCGGTGAGGCGGGGAAGGAGGTCGGCATGGCTGTGCCCGAACGGGCGGCCGGATCCGGCGTGAGCGAGCATGCGAGCCAACCAGCGACGCAGCGCGCATCGCGCGGCTGTCCGCCGAGCGAGGTGGCCAGGTGAGCGAAACGTCGCAGCGGCACACCCCGGAATGGGTGGCGGGCGGACGTGAGCTGCTCTCGCCCTCGGATGTGCAACGCACCATCGCGCGGATCGCGCACCAGATCATCGAGAAGACCGCCCTGGATTCCGGCGACGCCGACGCACCGCGGGTGGTTCTCATGGGAATCCCGACCCGCGGCACCACCCTCGCCACCCGGCTCGCCGCCAAGATCGAGGAATTCTCCGGTGTCCGGCCCGCCCTCGGCTCGCTCGACATCACCCTCTACCGCGACGACCTGCGCAGCCGTCCGCACCGCCCGCTCGAGCGCACCTCCGTGCCCGACGGCGGCATCGAGCACGCCCTGGTCGTGCTCGTCGACGACGTGCTGTTCTCCGGCCGTACCGTCCGCTCGGCCCTCGACGGCCTGCGCGACCTCGGCCGCCCCCGCGCCGTCCAGCTGGCCGTGCTCATCGACCGCGGACATCGCGAACTCCCGATCCGCGCCGACTACGTGGGCAAGAACGTGCCCACCTCGCGCGCCGAGGACATCTCGGTGCTGCTGAGCGAACACGACGGCCACGACGGTGTGTACCTGCATCAGGAGGCTCAGGCGTGAAACACCTGTTGACGGTCGCCGATCTCGATCGCGGCGCCGCCACCGAACTCCTCGACGAGGCCGAGCGCTTCGAACAGGCCCTGCTGGGCCGCGAGGTGAAGAAACTGCCGACCCTGCGCGGTCGCACCGTGATGACGGTGTTCTACGAGAACTCCACCCGCACCCGCGTGTCCTTCGAGGTCGCGGGCAAGTGGATGAGCGCCGACGTGATCAATGTGAGCGCGTCGAGTTCCTCGGTCTCCAAGGGCGAATCGCTGCGTGACACCGCGCTCACCCTGCACGCCGCCGGTGCCGACGCGCTGATCGTGCGCCACCCCGCCTCCGGCGCCGCGCATCAGATCGCGCGCTGGATGGAACAGTGGGCGCGCGAGGAGAACCGCGCCGCGCCCTCGATCATCAACGCCGGTGACGGCACCCACCAGCACCCCACCCAGGCGCTGCTCGACGCGCTGACCCTGCGTCAGCGCCTCGGCGACATCGAGGGCAAGCGGATCGTGCTGGTCGGCGACATCCTGCACAGCCGGGTCGCCCGCTCGAACGTCGTGCTGCTGAACACCCTCGGCGCCGAGGTGGTGCTGGTCGCGCCGCGCACCCTGCTGCCGGTGGGCGTGGAGTCCTGGCCGTGCCGGATCGCCACCTCGCTGGACGCGGAACTGCCCGGCGCCGACGCGGTGATGATGTTGCGCGTGCAGGCCGAGCGGATGAACGGCGGCTTCTTCCCGTCGGCGCGCGAATACTCGATCAACTACGGACTGTCCGAGCGCAGGCTGGCCCTGCTCGGCGACGACGCCGTGGTGCTGCACCCCGGTCCGATGCTGCGCGGTATGGAGATCGCCTCGGCGGTCGCCGATTCGCCGAAGGCGGCGGTGCTGCAGCAGGTCTCGAACGGAGTGCACATGCGGATGGCCGTGTTGTTCCGGCTGCTCGTGGGCCAGGAGGAAACGGTATGAGTGAGCTGCTGATCAAGAACGTCCGCCCCTACGGCGAGGGCGAACCGGTCGACGTGCTGGTGCGCGACACCGTGATCGCCGCGATCGGCACCGGCCTCGACGCCGCGAACGCCGAGGTCATCGAGGGCGGCGGGCAGATCCTGCTGCCCGGCTTCGTCGACCTGCACACCCACCTGCGCGAACCCGGCCGCGAAGACACCGAGACCATCGAAACCGGTTCCGCCGCCGCCGCGCTGGGCGGGTACACCGCGGTGTTCGCCATGGCCAACACCAACCCGGTCGCCGACTCGCACGTCATCACCGATCACGTGTGGCGGCGCGGCCAGGAGGTCGGCCTGGTCGACGTGTTCCCGGTCGGCGCGGTCACCGTGGGTCTCGAGGGCAAGCAGCTCGCCGAGATGGGCACCATGGCCGCCGGTGTCGGCCGGGTGCGGATGTTCTCCGACGACGGCCACTGCGTCTACGACCCGCTGATCATGCGCCGCGCCCTCGAATACGCGAACTCCCTGGGCGTGCTCATCGCCCAGCACGCCGAGGAACCCCGCCTGACCAAGGGCGCCGTCGCGCACGAGGGCCCCAATGCCGCCCGCCTGGGTCTGGCCGGGTGGCCGCGCGCCGCCGAGGAGTCCATCGTCGCGCGCGACGCGCTGCTGGCCCGCGACGCCGGAGCGCGCGTGCACATCTGCCACGCCTCCACCGCGGGCACCGTCGAACTGGTGAAATGGGCCAAGTCCCAGGGCATCTCGATCACCGCCGAGGTCACCCCGCACCACCTGCTGCTCGACGACACCCGCCTGGAGACCTACGACGCGGTCAACAAGGTGAACCCGCCGCTGCGCGAGTCCGCCGACGTGGCCGCGCTGCGCCAGGCACTGGCCGAGGGCGTCATCGACTGCGTCGCCACCGACCACGCCCCGCACGCCGAGCAGGACAAGTGCTGCGAGTTCGCCGCCGCCCGCCCCGGCATGCTGGGCCTGGAGACCGCGCTGTCGATCATCGTGCAGACGATGGTGGCGCCCGGCCTGCTGGACTGGCGCGGCGTGGCGAAGGTGATGAGCGAGAAGCCCGCCGCGATCGTCGGCCTCGACGACCACGGCCGCCCCATCGCCGTCGGCGAACCGGCCAACCTCACCCTGATCGACCCCGACGCCGAGTGGACGGTGCGCGGCGCCGAACTCGCCAGCATCTCGAACAACACCCCGTTCGAGGACATGACGTTCCCGGCCCAGGTGACAGCCACCGTGCTGCGCGGCCGGGTGACTGCCCGCGAGGGCAAAGCGGTCGGGATCCGAGGAGGCCAGGAACGTGGATAGAGCTCTGTGGGTGGTGGGGTGTCTGGCCCTGTTCCTGCTGTGCCTGTGGCTGATGTACCGGGCGTGGCACAAGAAGGCCGCGCGCCAGCGCGACCGCATCGGCGAACTGCCGACGGTACCCACCGAACTGGGCGCGCAGCTGCTCGAGCCGACCACCGGCCTCTACCTGGGCAGCACCATCGCGCCCAGCTGGCAGGACCGGATCGCGGTCGGTGACCTGGGCTTCCGGGCGACCGCCGAACTGACCCGGTTCGAGCGCGGAATCCTGCTCGAGCGCGACGGGGCCACGCCGATCTGGATCCCGCAGGAATCCGTGACGGCCGTGCGCACCGAGCGCGGTCACGCGGGCAAGGTGATGACGAACAATGGTGTGCTGGTGATTCGCTGGACACTGCCGAGCGGAACCGAGATCGATACCGGTTTCCGCGGCGACGACAAGACGGTGTACCCGGCATGGACCGCGGATGCGACCAGGGTGACGACGGGAGACGAGGAATGACACAAGCATCGCAGCGCGATTCCGTGGGGGGCGGCGGTCGGGTGACGGGCGGGCGCAAGACCAAAGCGGCTCTGGTGCTGGAGGACGGCCGCGTGTTCCGCGGTACCGCCTTCGGCGCCGAGGGACAGACGCTCGGTGAGGCCGTGTTCTGCACGGCCATGACCGGCTACCAGGAAACCCTGACCGACCCCAGCTACGACCGCCAGATCGTGGTGGCCACGGCCCCGCAGATCGGCAACACGGGCTGGAACGACGAGGACGACGAGTCCGGCAAGATCTGGGTCGCCGGCTACGCCGTGCGCGACCCCTCGCGCGTGTCCTCCAACTGGCGCGCCAACGGCACCCTGCAGGACCAGCTCGACCGCCAGAACGTGGTCGGCATCGCCGGGATCGACACCCGCGCGGTGGTGCGTCACCTGCGCACCCGCGGTTCGATGAAGGCGGGCATCTTCTCCGGCGCCGCACTGGCCGCCGACGACGAACTGCTGGCCCGGGTCAACGGCCAGGCCTCGATGCTCGGCGCCGACCTGGCCGAAGAGGTCAGCACCGATGGCATGTACACGATCGAACCGGTCGGCGAGCACCGCTTCACCGTCGTCGCGGTCGACCTGGGCATCAAGACCAACACCCCGCGCATGTTCGCCGAGCGCGGCGTACGCACCCACGTGGTGCCGTCGAACACCTCCCTCGACGACATCCTCGCGCTGAACCCCAACGGCGTGTTCCTCTCGAACGGCCCCGGCGACCCGGCCACCCAGACCGGCGCGATCGCGCTGACCCAGGGTGTGCTCGAGCGCGGGATCCCGCTGTTCGGCATCTGCTTCGGCAACCAGATCCTGGGCCGGGCGCTGGGCCGTAACACCTACAAGATGAAGTTCGGCCACCGCGGCATCAACATCCCCGTCGTGGAAGAGGGCACCGGCCGCATCTCCATCACCGCGCAGAACCACGGCTTCGCCCTCGAGGGCGAGAAGGGCGAGGTGTTCGACACGCCCTTCGGCAAGGCCCAGGTCTCCCACATCTGCGCCAACGACGGCACCGTCGAGGGTGTGCGACTGATCGACGGTCGTGCCTTCTCGGTGCAGTACCACCCCGAGGCCGCCGCAGGCCCGCACGACGCCGCATACCTGTTCGACCGTTTCGCCGGTCTCATGGAAGGAGCCTGATGCCTCGCCGCGAGGATCTGAAGCACATCCTGGTGATCGGTTCCGGACCGATCGTGATCGGCCAGGCGTGCGAATTCGACTACTCCGGCACCCAGGCGTGCCGGGTGCTGCGGTCCGAGGGACTGCGCGTATCGCTGGTGAACTCCAACCCGGCGACCATCATGACCGACCCCGAGTTCGCCGACTCCACCTACGTGGAGCCGATCACCCCGGAGTTCGTCGAGAAGGTCATCGAGAAGGAGCGTCCCGACGCCATTCTCGCCACCCTGGGCGGCCAGACCGCGCTCAACACCGCGGTCGCGCTGCACGAGCGCGGGGTGCTGGAGAAGTACAACGTCGAGCTGATCGGCGCCGACTTCGACGCCATCCAGCGCGGTGAGGACCGGCAGAAGTTCAAGGACATCGTCGCCAAGGTCGGCGGCGAATCCGCCCGCTCCAAGGTCTGTTACACCATGGACGAGGTCCGCGAGACCGTCGCCGAACTCGGCTTCCCGGTCGTCGTGCGTCCCTCGTTCACCATGGGTGGCCTCGGCTCGGGCATGGCCTACAACGACGAGGACCTCGACCGCATCGCCGGTGGCGGCCTCGCCGCCTCGCCGACCGCGAACGTCCTGATCGAGGAGTCCATCCTCGGCTGGAAGGAATACGAGCTCGAGCTCATGCGCGACGGCCGCGACAATGTGGTCATCGTCTGCTCGATCGAGAACGTCGACCCGATGGGCGTGCACACCGGCGACTCGATGACCGTGGCCCCGGCCATGACCCTCACCGACCGCGAATACCAGAAGATGCGCGATCTCGGCATCGCCATCCTGCGCGAGGTCGGCGTCGACACCGGCGGCTGCAACATCCAGTTCGCGGTGGACCCCAAGGACGGTCGCCTGATCGTCATCGAGATGAACCCGCGCGTCTCGCGCTCCTCGGCGCTGGCCTCCAAGGCCACCGGCTTCCCGATCGCCAAGATCGCCGCCAAGCTGGCCATCGGCTACACCCTCGACGAGATCGTCAACGACATCACCGGCGAGACCCCGGCCTGCTTCGAGCCGACCCTGGACTACGTCGTGGTCAAGGCCCCGCGCTTCGCCTTCGAGAAGTTCCCCGGCGCCGACGACACCCTCACCACCACCATGAAGTCGGTGGGTGAGGCCATGTCGATGGGCCGCAACTTCTCCGAGGCCCTCGGCAAGGTACTGCGCTCGCTCGAGACCAAGGTCACCAGCTTCTGGACCCTCGACGACGGGCAGTGGGCGCCGAAGGATCCCAGCGACCCGGCGTCGGTGCGCGCGGCGATCGAGGCCATCCTCGCCGACCTGCGCGTGCCCACCGAAGGCCGCATCTACCAGGTCGAGCGCGCGCTGCGCTACGGCGCGAGCATCGAGGAGACCGCGCTGGCCTCCGGCGTCGACCCGTGGTTCGTCGCCGAGGTCGCCGGACTGGTCGAGCTGCGCCAGGAGATCCTGGACGCGCCCGTCCTCGACGAGGACCTGCTGCGCCGCGCCAAGCACTACGGCCTGTCCGACCGTCAGCTCGCCGCCCTGCGGCCCGAGCTGGCCGGTGAGTCGGGCGTGCGCTCGCTGCGCCACCGGCTCGGGGTGCGCCCGGTCTTCAAGACCGTCGACACCTGCGCCGCCGAGTTCGAGGCCAAGACGCCGTACCACTACAGCGCCTACGAGCTCGATCCCGGCGCCGAGTCCGAGGTCGCGCCGCAGCACGAGCGCGACAAGGTGATCATCCTCGGCTCGGGCCCCAACCGCATCGGTCAGGGCATCGAGTTCGACTACTCGTGTGTGCACGCCGCGCAGACCCTCTCGGCCGCGGGCTACGAGACCGTCATGGTCAACTGCAACCCCGAGACCGTCTCCACCGACTACGACACCGCCGACCGTCTCTACTTCGAGCCGCTCACCTTCGAGGACGTCCTCGAGGTGTACCACGCCGAAGCCGAGTCGGGCACCGTCGCCGGTGTCATCGTGCAGCTCGGCGGGCAGACCCCGCTGAGCCTGGCGCAGCGGCTCACCGACGCGGGCGTGCCCGTCGTCGGTACCTCCGCCGCCGCCATCGACCTGGCCGAGGACCGCGGCGAATTCGGTGACGTGCTCGTCGCCGCCGGACTGCCCGCGCCCAAGTACGGCACCGCCACCACGGTCGAGCAGGCCAAGAAGATCGCCGCCACCATCGGCTACCCGGTGCTGGTGCGCCCGTCCTACGTGCTGGGCGGTCGCGGCATGGAGATCGTCTACGACGAGAAGTCCCTCGAGGGCTACATCTCCCGCGCCACCGAGCTCAACCCCGAGCACCCGGTGCTGGTCGACCGCTTCCTGGAAGACGCCATCGAGATCGACGTCGACGCCCTGTGCGACGGCGAGGAGGTCTACCTCGGCGGCGTGATGGAACACATCGAGGAAGCCGGTATCCACTCCGGTGACTCCGCCTGCGCGCTGCCTCCGATCACCCTGGGCCGCAGCGACATCGAGGCCGTGCGCCGCTCCACCATCGCGCTGGCCAAGGGCATCGGCGTCAAGGGCCTGCTCAATGTGCAGTACGCCCTCAAGGACGACGTGCTCTACGTCCTCGAGGCCAACCCGCGCGCCAGCCGCACGGTGCCGTTCGTCTCCAAGGCCACCGCGGTCCCGCTCGCGAAGGCCTGCGCGCGCGTCATGCTCGGCGCCTCGATCGCCGACCTGCGCAAGGAAGGCATGCTGCCGCCCGAGGGCGACGGCGGCCACGTGCCCCTCGACGCGCCGGTCGCGGTCAAGGAAGCCGTGCTGCCCTTCCACCGGTTCCGTCGCGCCGACGGCTCCGGCGTGGACTCGCTGCTCTCCCCGGAGATGAAGTCCACCGGCGAGGTCATGGGCATCGACGCCGATTTCGGCACCGCCTTCGCCAAGAGCCAGGCCGCCGCCTACGGCTCGCTGCCCACCGAGGGCACCGTGTTCGTCTCGATCGCCAACCGCGACAAGCGAGCCATGGTGTTCCCGATCAAGCGCCTGCACGACCTGGGCTTCCGCATCCTCGCCACCGAGGGCACCGCGGAAACCCTGCGCCGCAACGGCATTCCGTGCGAGCAGGTGCGCAAGCACTCCGACCCGGACGCGGTCGACCCCGAGACCGGCACCCCGCTGGCCTCGATCGTCGAGCAGATCCGCGACGGCGAGATCGACATCGTGTTCAACACCCCCTACGGCAACTCGGGCCCCCGCGTGGACGGCTACGAGATCCGCACCGCCGCGGTGGGCGCGAACATCCCGTGCATCACCACCGTGCAGGGCGCGGCCGCGGCGGTGCAGGGCATCGAGGCGAGCATCAACGGCGGCATCGGCGTGCGCTCGCTGCAGGAACTGCACTCGGTGCTGCGTGGCTGATCAGGACAACGAAGGAGCGGGATCGATGACGACATTCGGCAGCCGATTGCAGCAGGCCATGCGGCAGTTCGGTCCGGTGTGTGTCGGCATCGATCCCCATCCCGGCCTGCTGCGGGCCTGGGGCCTGACCGAGGACGTCGACGGACTGGAGACCTTCGCCGAGATCTGCGTCGAAGCCTTCGACGGGCGCGTCGCCCTGGTCAAGCCGCAGGTCGCCTTCTTCGAGCCCTACGGTTCCGGCGGCATCGCGGTCCTGGAACGCACCATCTCGGTGCTGCGTGCCTCGGGCACCCTGGTGCTGGCCGACGCCAAGCGTGGCGACATCGGGTCCACCATGGACGCCTACGCGCAGGCCTGGCTCGGCAACGGGCCGTTGGGTTCGGACGCGGTGACGGTCTCGCCCTACCTCGGGTTCGGATCGCTGGACCCGGCGCTGAGCCTGGCCCAGGCCAACCACCGTGGCGTGTTCGTCCTCTCGGCGACCTCGAATCCCGAAGGGGCGCAACTGCAACGGATCACCGCGCCGGACGGTCGCACCATCGCGCAGACGATGGTCGACGAGGCCGCGGCCCGCAATGCCGGACCCGGCTTCGGCTCGGTCGGTGTCGTCATCGGCGCCACCCTCACCGAGGCGCCGGACCTGTCGACCCTCAACGGCCCGATCCTGATGCCGGGCGTCGGCGCGCAGGGCGGGGGAGCGGATTCCATTCGCGCCCTGGTCACCGAGGCCAACTACGCGGCCGCCATTCCCGCGGTGTCACGCGAGCTCCTCGGCGTCGGCCCGTCGGTGACGGCGCTGTGCGACAAGATGGCTCAGCTGCAGGAGGAATTCGCCTTCCTGCAGAACTGACACCGAGACGAGGCCGGGGGAGCGAGACGCTTCCCCGGCCTCGTTGTTCGCCGCGCCGGTGCTCGGCGAGCCAGGGCTGTCGGCACCTTTCAGGCGAGACAAAAGGTCGCGGTCGCTGTGGCGAACAGGGTGAGCGCATCCGACGAGGCCGCCGAACCGACGACCATCGTCAGCGAACGACCGTCGGTGGACCGGAACGCGGAGGTCACGTAGCCGAGGAGCTCACCGCCGTGCCCCCACAGTTCGTCGCCGCACGGCGGATCGAAGCGTTGCAGGCCGAGGCCGTAATGGAATCCCATTCCCATCGGCACCGCCTGCCGCATCTGTTCCAGGGACGATGGGCTGGTCAGCCGCCCACCCAGGAGCGCGGCGAAGAAGGCGTCGAGATCGGTGATCGTGGAGATCATCTCGCCCGCCGCCCAGTCCAGCGAGGGGTTCATCTCGGTGACCTCCACCCGGCCCATGCCGTCGATGTCGCGGTGCGCGGTGAGTGCGGGCGCCGGGACCTGTGGATCGTCGCCGGGAACCGACGTCGCGGTCAGCCGGAGTGGGGTGAGGATTCTCTCGCGGATCTCGTCGCCGTATCGCTGCCCGGTCACGTGCTCGATCAGCAGGCCGAGCACGATGTAGTTGGTGTTCGAGTAGCGGAAGCGCTCGCCCGGTGCGAAGTACGGTGCGTGACTCACCGCGGCGGCGAGCAGATCGCGGGGCTCGTGGTGGCGGAACCGGTCGGCGCCGCGCCACCGGTTCGTCGAGAGGCCGGGTTCCTTCATGTAGTCGTAGAGCCCGCTGGTGTGGTTCATCAGCTGCCGCACCGTCATCCGATCGCCGCCGGGGATCGCGTCGGGTAACTGTGCCGCGATGGGGGCGTCGAGGGTGATCCTGCCCTCGTCCACCAACTGCAGCACCACCGTGGCGACGAAGGTCTTGGTGACACTGCCGATCCGGAACCGGCTCAGCGGGCCCGGCTCGGACGTCTGCTCGGCCGCACCGGCGCCGTGGTACCAGTCGCGGTGCTGCTCCCCATCGGAGATCCGCAGCACGACGTCGGCGTCCGCCCATCGCGCGGAGGCCTCGACCACACCCTCCACCACCCGCCATCGTGCCGTCACGAGGACGGTGGCGGCCACCAGGACGGCAACCAGCACGGTCCCCGTGACCACCACGGTGAACCGAAACATCTTCTGTCGCATGCGTTTCGACGCTAGGCACCCCTCCCACCGCCCGCGAGGATGCACGCCCCGCGACCGGGGTGCGGAAAACCCCACCCCGACACTGCGGTGACCCGGCACCGACCGGGTGGCTGACGCTACGGATCCCCGGCGCCCGGATTCCTAGCGTCGAAACCATGGATACGACAGGGAATTCGACCGAACTCACCGGCATCGCGGGGTGGGCGGTCGAGCTGATGGAACGACTCGGCGGCCTCGGCGCGGGCATCGCCATCGCACTGGAGAACCTCTTTCCGCCACTGCCCAGCGAGGTGATCCTCCCGCTGGCCGGATTCACCGCGAGCCGCGGCCGGTTCAGCCTGGCCGAGGTGCTGCTGTGGACCACCCTCGGCTCGGTCGTCGGCGCGCTGGCGCTCTACGGCGTCGGCGTCGCGCTCGGCCGGGACCGGCTGCGCCGCATCGTCGACCGGCTGCCGCTGGTTCGCCTGTCCGACCTGGATCGCACCGAGGCCTGGTTCGCCCGTCACGGTGACAAAGCCGTGTTCTTCGGCCGGATGATCCCGATCTTCCGCAGCCTCATCTCCATCCCGGCCGGTGTCGAACGCATGCCACTGGGCCGATTCACGCTGCTCACCACTGCGGGCAGCCTGCTCTGGAACACAGTGTTCGTACTCGCCGGCTACATCCTCGGCGAGAACTGGCACCGCGTCGAGGACTACGCAGGGGTGCTGCAGAAACTGGTCATCGTCGGCGTGCTGGCCGGGCTCACGGTGTGGCTCGTGCTGCGACTGCGTCAGCTGCGCGGTGAGCGACGGGCGACAATCGGATGATGAGCTCCAGACCGTCGCCGCGCCGAACCGCGCTGCGGGCCGTCGTCGGCTACCTGCTCGGTGTGCTCGCCGTGCCGCTGGACTTGCTCGGTGTCCTGCTCGCCCCGTTCGCGATCGGACTGACCGACCGGATCGCCGATCTCGAACGGCGGCGGCTCACCGGGCTGCTCGGCGTGCGCGACACCGGCGCGCCGCACGGTCCGCGCGCGGCGGGCTATCTGGCGGCCCGCGCGCTCGTCGGGGTGCTCGCGGCGCTGGTCCTGGCCCTGTCCGGGCTCGGTGTCGTGGTGGCGGTGGCCCTGGTCTACGGCGCGGCGACCGGCGCGGCGGTGCCGATCGTCGACGCGACCGAACCGGGGCAGGTCAGCTGGGGGACCGTCGTGGCCCTGGCGCTGCCGGGCGCGGTGCTGTGCTTCCTGGCCGTCCACGGCTTGCTCGGGGTGGTGCGCGCCGACGCCTGGTGCCTCCGGCGGAGCACGCGACCGGGACCGGAGGAACTGGCGCAGCGGGTCGCCCAGCTCACCACCACGCGCGCGGAGGTGGTCGAGGTGATCGACGACGAACGCCGCCGCATCGAACGCGACCTGCACGACGGTGTTCAGCAGCGGGTGGTCGCCCTGTCGATCCTGCTCGGCCGGGTCGAGCGCGAAGCCGACCCGGACCGCCGCGCCGACCTGCATCGCCGCGCGATCACCGAGACCGGGCACATCCTCGACGAACTGCGCGAGGTGTCCTGGCGCATCTATCCGGCCATGCTCGCCCGCGACGGCCTGCACGCCGCGCTCGAAGCACTCGCTGACAGAACCCCGGTCCCCACCCGCCTCGACTGCGCCCTCGACGACCGCGCACCCCGTCCAGTCGAATCGGCCTGCTACTTCACCGCCAGCGAGGCGATCACCAACGCCATCAAGCACTCCGGCGCCACCGCGATCGCGGTCGACGTCGCTCGCGATGGACCACTTGTGCGGCTGCGCGTCACCGACGATGGCCGTGGCGGCGCCGACCCGGCCGGACACGGGCTGACCGGCATCGCCACCCGCGTCACCGCGCTGGACGGCACGATGGCGGTGGACAGCCCGCCGGGCGGTCCGACGATCATCACCGTGGAGGTCCCGTGCGGATAACCCTGGCCGAGGACTCGGCGCTGCTGCGCGAGAGCCTGGCCCAGCTGCTCACCGCCGAGGGGCACGAGATCGTCGATTCCGTCGGTACCGCGACCGAACTGCTCGCCGCGGTCCGGGTGCGGCCGCCCGACCTCGTCATCGCCGATGTCCGGATGCCGCCCGACCATGTCGACGAGGGGATCAGGGCCGCGCTCGAGATCCGCCGCGAACAGCCCGGCATCGCCGTGCTGGTGCTGTCGCAGTACGTCGAGCGCAGGCACGCGGCGGAATTCCTGACCGGCACCGGCGGGATCGGCTACCTGCTCAAGGACCGGGTCGCCGCGATCGGTGCCTTTCTCGACGCGGTCGAGCGCGTCGGCACCGGCGGCACGGCCTTCGACCCGGAGGTGGTGCGCCAACTCCTGCTGCGCAATCGCGCCGATTCTCCACTGCACCGGCTGACCGAGCGTGAACGTCAAGTGCTCGAACTCATGGCGCAGGGACTGAGCAACGCCGCCATCTGTGCCCAGCTGTTCGTCACCCGCAGTGCCGTCGAGAAGCACATCAACGCCATCTTCACCAAGCTGGACCTGCCGGTCGGCGAGGCACACAACCGCCGTGTGCTCGCGATCCTGCAGCACCTGCAGGCGGGTGTGTGAGGCCGCTCAGGCCGCCGTCGCCTGCCGATTCCGCGCTCGCCACCAACTGAGCGCGCCGAAGCCGAGTGGAACCAGCAGCGTGACGAAGCCGGACACCGGTTCGAAGACGAGACCGAAGACGACGGTCACGGCGAGCACGACCAGGACCGGCCCCGGCACGAACCCGCGGGCGCGTTCCAATTCGATCATCGCCAGCCCCAGACCGAACGGCCTGGTGCGCGACTACATCGCCAGGGCCGCCCCGATCCCGGCCTGGATCGACGAGGTCACCGTCACCGCCTCGGGTGCGGTTCTGGACCGCTTTCGTTCCCGATCGTGACGACACGCGGTACGAAATCGCGCGACACGCGGGGATTTTCGGGAAACCCCCTGGTCGCGCGGTACCGAGTTTGCCCGGGTGCCGACGGCTGCAGTCGCTACCCGGTGGCTAACATCGCCCAATTCGGTATCACCGCAGGTGGGAGCTTGTTTTACCGTTCGGTCGGTAGGATCGGGGCAGCGGAATCCGGTGTCACCGCATCTGGTCCGCGCGTGCCATACGGCATCCGTATTCCTGCCCTGACCTGGGGGTCGGGTTCGCAATCGGCGCGCGCCGTGGGTACGGTCGCACAGACCGTCCGGGTAACCGGCGGTAGATCTAGCAATGAACGATGAGACGGAGGAACCCGTGGCCCTTCCCCAGCTGACTGACGAGCAGCGCGCCGCTGCTCTGGAGAAGGCGGCTGCCGCTCGCCGCGCTCGGGCAGAGCTCAAGGAGCGCTTGAAGCGAGGCGGCACCAACCTGAAGCAGGTCCTCACCGACGCCGAGTCCGACGAGATTCTCGGCAAGATGAAGGTGTCGGCGCTGCTCGAGGCTCTGCCGAAGGTGGGCAAGGTCAAGGCTGCCGAGATCATGACCGAGCTGGAGATCGCCCCCACCCGGCGTCTCCGCGGCCTGGGCGACCGTCAGCGCAAGGCGCTGCTGGCTCGCTTCGACTTCGACTCCTGATCCAGGTGGTCGAACACACGCGGAAGGGTCGGCTGGTTGTACTGGTCGGCCCCTCGGCCGTGGGTAAATCCACGGTCGTGCGGTGCGTGCGGGAACGCCTGCCCGAACTGGTCTTCAGTGTGTCCGCGACGACCCGGGCCCCCCGGCCCGGGGAAGTCGACGGCCGCGATTACCGCTTCGTGTCCCGGGCCGAGTTCGACGCCATGATCGAGGCGGACGAACTGCTCGAATGGGCAGACATCCATGGGGGGTTGCAGCGTTCGGGCACCCCCGCGGCCCCGGTGCGGGAAGCACTGGCGGCCGGACATCACGTCCTGCTCGAGGTCGATCTGGAGGGCGCGCGGTCGGTGCGGCGGGCGATGCCCGAGGCGCTGCTGGTGTTCCTCGCCCCGCCGAGCTGGGACGAACTGGTCGCGCGGCTGCGTTCGCGCGGCACCGAGACCCCCGAGGTGATCGAGCGCAGGCTCGAGACCGCCCGGGTCGAATTGGCGGCCTGTGACGAGTTCGACACGGTGATCGTGAACGCCGAGGTGACGACGGCCTGCGAGCAGTTGGTATCGTTATTCGTTAGCACAAATTCGAGTTCTTGACCCACTAACCACCCAGGAGCCTCCCCTAGTGAGCACGGACATCACCGCAGCGCCCGCGTACGACACCCCGATCGGCCTCACCAACCCGCCGATCGACGAACTGCTCGAGCGCACCTCGTCCAAGTACGCCCTGGTGATCTACGCGGCCAAGCGCGCGCGCCAGATCAACGACTACTACAACCAGCTCGGCGACGGCATCCTCGAGTACGTCGGCCCGCTGGTCGAGCCCGGCCTGCAGGAGAAGCCGCTGTCGGTCGCCATGCGCGAAATCCACTCCGACCTGCTCGAGCACACCGAGGGCGAGTGACAATCTCTTTTCCGGAGGCGTAGAGACCATGCGGATCGTCGTCGGGGTCGGCGGGGGCATCGCCGCCTACAAGGCGTGTGCCCTCGTTCGCCGGTTCACCGAGACCGGCCATCAGGTGCGGGTCATCCCCACCGAGTCGGCCCTGCAGTTCGTCGGTAAGGCGACCTTCGAGGCACTGTCCGGCCAGCCGGTGCACACCGGCGTGTTCGCCGACGTGCCCGAGGTGCCGCATGTCCGGATCGGCCAAGAGGCCGACCTCGTCGTCATCGCCCCCGCCACCGCCGATCTGATGGCCCGCGCCGCCCAGGGCCGCGCCGACGATCTGCTCACCGCCACCCTGCTGACGGCCCGATGTCCGGTGCTGTTCGCGCCCGCGATGCACACCGAGATGTGGGAGCATCCGGCGACGGTGGCCAATGTCGCGACCCTGCGCGCGCACGGCGCCAATGTCATGGAACCCGCGTCGGGCCGCCTCACCGGCACCGATACGGGCCCCGGACGGCTGCCGGAGCCGGAGGAGATCTTCGGACTGGCGTCGCTGCTGCTCGAACGCGCCGACGCGCTGCCCCGCGACCTGACCGGCCGCCGGGTGGTGATCACCGCCGGGGGCACGAGGGAACCCCTCGACCCGGTGCGCTTCCTCGGCAACCGCAGCTCCGGTAAGCAGGGCTACGCCCTGGCCCGGGTGGCCGCCCAGCGCGGCGCCCAGGTGACGCTGATCGCGGGCAACACCATCGAGCTCGCGCCGCCCGCGGCGGTCGACCTGGTCCACATCACCACCGCCGACCAGCTCAAGATCGCGGTCGACAAGCACGCGCTCGGCGCCGACGCGGTCATCATGGCCGCCGCCGTCGCCGATTTCCGGCCCACCCACGTCGCCGCCGCCAAGATCAAGAAGGGCGCCGACGAACCCGACGTGATCCCGCTGACCAAGAACGAGGACATCCTCGCCGGACTGGTCGACGCGCGCACCGAGGGCAAGCTGGCCGGGACCGCGATCGTCGGTTTCGCCGCCGAGACCGGCGACGACAACGGTGACGTGCTCACCCACGCGCGCGCCAAGCTGGCCCGCAAGGGCTGCGATCTGCTCGTGGTCAACGCGGTCGGCGAGGGCAAGGCGTTCGAGGTCGACACCAACGACGGCTGGCTGCTCGGCGCCGACGGCACCGAACAGGCCCTCGATCACGGATCGAAGGCGCTGCTGGCCAGCCGGGTGCTCGACGCGCTCGTCCCGCTGTTGCGCTGACCGGGCATATCCACCGATTTCACACGAAAACCGTTGCGCGCCAACAAGGATCGCGCAGTGTACCGCCGGGGTAGGTGATCGCGGCGTGGCTTGGTATGAACTCGCCACCGCGTCGGTGGTTTGGAATAGTCTTGAAGAGAACGAAGTAACCCGTTGAGGGAGAGGGAATAACTGTGCGTACGACAGGCAGTCGGCTATTCACCAGTGAGTCCGTGACCGAGGGCCATCCGGACAAGATCTGTGACGCGATCAGCGATTCCATCCTCGACGCGTTGCTCACCGAGGACCCGGGCAGCCGCGTCGCGGTGGAAACCCTGGTCACGACCGGTCAGGTCCACGTGGCGGGCGAGGTCACCACCTCCGCCTACGCCGACATCCCGCGGATCGTCCGCGAGAAGGTCCTCGAGATCGGATACGACTCCTCCGCAAAGGGTTTCGACGGCAACTCCTGCGGTGTCAACATCGCGATCGGTGCCCAGTCGCCCGATATCGCGCAGGGTGTCGACACCTCGCACGAGGCGCGCGTCGGCGGTTCCGACGACGCCATCGAGCGTCAGGGCGCCGGTGACCAGGGCCTGATGTTCGGCTACGCCACCACCGACACCCCCGAGCTGATGCCGCTGCCGATCGCGCTGGCGCACCGGCTCTCGCGCAAGCTCACCGAGGTCCGCAAGTCCGGCGTGCTGCCCTACCTGCGTCCCGACGGCAAGACCCAGGTCACCATCGAATATGACGGTGACCGCCCGGTCCGTCTCGACACGGTCGTCATCTCCACCCAGCACGCGGCCGATATCGACCTGGACAACCTGCTGGCCCCCGATATCCGCGAGAAGGTCGTCGACGCCGTCATCGGCGATCTGGACCTGCCCACCCTGGACACCTCCGACATCCGTCTGCTGGTGAACCCCACCGGCAAGTTCGTCCTCGGTGGCCCGATGGGTGACGCGGGCCTGACCGGCCGCAAGATCATCGTCGACACCTACGGCGGCATGGCCCGCCACGGTGGTGGCGCGTTCTCCGGCAAGGACCCGTCGAAGGTGGACCGCTCGGCCGCCTACGCCATGCGCTGGGTCGCCAAGAACGTGGTGGCCGCCGAGCTGGCGGAGCGCGTCGAGGTCCAGGTCGCCTACGCCATCGGCAAGGCGGCACCGGTCGGCCTGTTCGTCGAGACCTTCGGCACCGAGAAGGTCGACCCGACCCGCATCTCCGCCGCGATCTCCGAGGTCTTCGACCTGCGTCCGGGCGCGATCATCCGCGATCTGGACCTGCTGCGCCCGATCTACGCGCCGACCGCGGCCTACGGTCACTTCGGCCGCACCGATGTCGACCTGCCCTGGGAGCACACGGACCGCGCCGACAAGCTGCGCGCGGCCGTCGGCCTGTAGTATCCACCGCCCGCGTGACAGCGGACGAGCCGACGACAGCAGCGGGACACCCGATCGCCCGGGTGCTCCCGCTGCTGTCGCCCGCACACCTGGACCGCGATTTCGACTACCTGGTCCCCCCGGACCTCGACGAGATCGCCCAGCCCGGCGTCCGCGTCCGCGTCCGCTTCGCCGGTCGGCTGGTCGACGGCTACCTCCTGGCCCGTCTCCCACGCACCGACCACACCGGCAAGATGATGCCCCTCGAACGCGTCGTCTCCGCCGAACGAGTCCTCACCCCCGACGTCCTCCGCCTGGCCACCACGGTCGCCGCCCGCTACGCGGGCACCCGCGCCGATGTCCTCCGCCTGGCGATCCCACCCCGGCACGCGAGTACCGAAAACGGTGGGGCGAAAAAGAAGGCGGCCCCGAAGAAGTCGGCCGAACATCACGTGACGCCACCGCCGGGTGCCGATTCCTTCACCGTCACCACCCGATCCGATGCCGGTCCCGCCGCCGCGACACCGGAATCGTTCAGCCTCGAAGCAGTCTCGCCCGATCCGCCGGTCGACTCGGCGGGCGATCGGGTGACAACCGCGCCCAGCGATCGGGACACGGTCACGCCAGGTGATCGGATGATGGCCGCACCCAGCGAGCGGGCATCCGCCGGTCCCGGTGGGGTGGGTCCATCACCGGTGGGAGATCCCGCCTCCGCAAGGGTCGACCCGGTCCGCACGCAGCGTGCGTCCTCGTCGTTGGACGACGTGAACTCCACTGCGCCCGGGACTGTTTCGGGCACCGGTATGGTTCCGGGCAGCGACGAGCAGCCGACGGTCGACACCACCGCCTGGGGGCGGTACCTGCACGGTGGCGCTTTCGTCGCGGCGCTGGCCGAGGGGCGAGGGCCGCGGGCGGCGTGGCAGGCGCTGCCGGGGGAGGACTGGGCGGCGCGGCTGGCGGAGCTGGCGGCGACCGTGGTGGCGGCCGGGCGCAGCGCGGTGCTGATGGTGCCGGATCAGCGGGATCTGGATCGGCTGCTGGCGGAATGTGTTCGGCTGGTGGGGGATTCGGCGGTCGGGTTGTCGGCGGGGCTGGGTCCGGCGGCCCGGTACCGGCGGTGGCTGGCGGTGCTGCGCGGGCAGGCGCGGATCGTGGTCGGGACGCGGGCGGCGGTGTTCGCCCCGGCGAAGGACCTCGGTCTGATCGCGCTGTGGGACGACGGCGACGACACCTATGCCGAACCGCGCTCGCCGTATCCGCACGCCCGCGAAGTCGCTATGCTGCGCGCCCACGAGACCGGCGCCGCCTTCGTCGCGGCCGGATTCGCCCGGACGGCGGAGATCCAGGCGGTCGTCGAATCCGGGTGGGCCCGTGATCTGATCGCCGAACGGCCGATGCTGCGCGAAGTGATGCCCCGGATCAGCGCCCCCGGCGACACCGATTTCGCGCTGGAACGGGACGCGCTGGCGCGATCCGTCCGCATGCCGGGCGTCGCGTTCGCCGCCGCGCGCGCGGCACTCAAGGAGAACGCCGCCGTGCTCGTCCAGGTGCCACGGCGCGGCTACGTCCCGTCGCTGGCCTGCGCGAAATGCCGAACCCCCGCGCGCTGCAGGCACTGCAACGGCCCCCTGTCCCTGCCCCACGCGGGCACGGGCGAGGCGGCGAGCCCGCAATGCAAGTGGTGCGGCATCACCGAGGCCGCCTTCCGCTGCCAGGCCTGCGGGGCGCGAGCCCTGCGCGCCATGGTGATCGGCGCGGCCCGCACCGCCGAGGAACTCGGCCGCGCCTTCCCCGGCGTCCCGATCCGCGGTTCCGGCGGTGGGGAAGTCCTCGACACCGTCGAACCGGGCGCCCAGGTGGTCGTCGCCACGGTCGGCGCCGAACCCCTGGTACCGGGCGGCTACGGCGTCGCGCTGCTACTCGACGGCTGGGCCCTGCTCGGCCGCGCCGATCTGCGCGCCACCGAGGACACCCTGCGCCGCTGGATGGGCGCCGCCGCCCTGGTCCGCCCGCGCGGCCAGGTCATCGTCATGGCCGACCCCGGGCTGCCCACCGTCCAGGCCCTGGTGCGCTGGGACCCGGTCCACCACGCCGCCGCCGAACTGGAAGCCCGCGCCGAAGTCGGCTTCCCGCCCGCCGTCCGCCTCGCCGCCATCGACGGCACCACCGCCTCCATCGCCGAATTGCTCGACGCCGCGGTCCTTCCCGACGGCACCGAAGTCCTGGGCCCGGTGCCCCTGCCACCCACGGCCCGCAAACCCTTCTCCGGCGGCGACAGCCCGGCCGAGGTCGAGCGCATGCTGCTGCGCGTTGGCCGGACCGCGGGTGCCCCCCTGGCCCGCGCCCTCACCGCGGCCCAGGCCGTGCGGAGTTCCCACCGCTCCGACGCGCCCCTCCGCGTGCAGATCGACCCGGTCGACATCGGCTGATCGCCGACGAACCCGCCGTCGCCAACGACGCCCGCCAGATCCGTGTCACGGCACCGGGCGACCGCGTCGCCGCCGGGGCCGAGTAGCGGGCCACCCCGCCCCGGCTGCGGTGCGGGCACGCCACACGCTCAGCCGAACAGCGCGCGATGGCGCAGTGCCCATTCCTCGTAGGGGGTGGCCGGACGCCCCAGTACCGTCTCGATATCACCGCTGACCTGCAGTTCCTCGGCGGTCGGGGTGCCCAGGATCGCGAGGGTGTGCTCGGCGACGGATTCGGGCATGAATCGCACCATATTCGCCATGGCCTGCTCGGGAGTGAGGTCCACGAACGTGATCGGCGTGCCGACGGCCGCAGCGAGTGCGGCGGCCTGTGCGCGCGGGGTGATCGGGGCGGGGCCGGTCAGCGTGTAGGCGCGGCCACTGTGCCCGTCCTCGGTCAGGGCCGCCGCCGCGACCGCGGCGATATCGGCCGGGTCGACGGCGGGCAGCCCGATCTCGCCGAACGGTGCGGCGACCATCCGCTGCGCACGCACCGGTTCGATCCAGGCGAAGGTGTTGGAGAAGAACCCGCTGGGGCGCAGCACGGTCCAGGCGAGGTCGGACTCGGCCAGCGCGCGCTCGAAGGCGATCGTCCTGGCGTACCCGTCCGAGCTGGGCCGGGTGACCGCACCCTGCGAGGATACGAACACCACCCGCCGAACGCCCGCCGCCGCCGCGGCTTTCAGCAGATCGGCCGGTTCCGGCCCGGTGATCAACTGCTCGCCGGTGATCAGCAGGAACAGCGCGTCGGCGTCGCGGAACGCGGGAGCGAGGCTGTCCAGATCGCCCAGATCCGCCGCCACGTGCTCGACGTTGGCGGGGAGGTGGGCGGGTCGCGAACCACGCGAGACCGCCCGGACCGGGGTGCCGGAGGCGGCCAGCAGGCCGACGAGCGAGGTGCCGATATTGCCGGTCGCGCCGGTGACAACGATCATCATGTGTCCTTAGTTAGTTGGCTGACTAAATTGCGATGCCGACTGTATCGCACAGGTCCCACTTTTGTCTATAGTTAGCTGTATGACTAACTCGAAAACGCAGGTCGAGGGCAAGATCGGGAAGCGGGAGCGGCTGATCGACGCGGCGATGCGGGTGTTCTACGAGCAGGGCGTCGAGAAGACGACCATCGCCGACATCGCGCGGGAAGCCGACGTTCCCGTCGGCAATGTCTACTACTACTTCAAGACCAAGGATCAGTTCGTCGAGGCGGTCATCGCGGGGCATGAGCGGGTGCTGGCGGACACGCTGGCCACCTTGGCGCCGTTGTCCGGCCCGGCCGAACGGCTGCGGACGATGGTCCGCGGCTGGGTCGACCAGCGCGAGATGGCCGCCCGCTTCGGCTGCCCGTTCGGTTCCCTGGCGGTCGAGCTGGACAAGCGCGATGACGGATTCCGGGGTGAACCGGCCCGGGTCATGGGAGTGCTGGTCGACTGGGCTCACACCCAGTTCGCGGAACTGGACCGCCCCGACGCCGACGACCTCGCCATCGCCTTTGTCGCCGCCTACCAGGGAATCTCCGTGCTCACCAATACTTTTCGCGATCCCGAGCTGATGGTGCGCGAGGGTGCCCGGCTCGAACGGTGGATCGCCGACCTGGCGGGAGAGTAGTCCCGAATTCGTCGGGAATCCGGGGCGACCCCTTGCGCTCGATGCATTGCCGATATATCGTCGATATTGTCAAGAGCAACGACGAAGCCTGAGGAGGCAATCATGCGTCACCCAGAACAGCGAGAATTCGCCCGTTTCGGCCGCGGTCGTGGACCCGGCCACCCGGAATTCGGTCCCGACCGGCGGGAGTTCCGCCGCGGTGGACGGCACGGTCACGGTCCGGAGTTCGGACCGGGCTTCGGTCCCGGGTTCGGCCCGGGTTTCGGACCCGGCTTCGGTCGCGGCCGCGGCCGTGGCGGTCGCGGCAGGCGCGGCGACGTGCGCGCCGCGGTCCTGCTGCTGCTCGAAGACCGGCCCATGCACGGCTACGAGCTGATCCAGCGGATCCGCGAGCGCAGCGACGACCTCTGGCGTCCGAGCCCGGGGTCCATCTACCCGGCCCTGGCCCAGCTCGAGGACGAGGGGCTGGTGCTCATCGAGAAGGTCGCCGGTCGTAAGACCGCGCAGCTCACCGAGGCGGGCAAGGCCTACGTCGAGGCGGAGCGCGCCGAACTCGGCGACCCGTGGGCCGAGGTCAAGGAGGACATCGGCGCCCAGGCGCTGGACCTGCGTGGCCTGGTCGGTCAGGTGATGGGCGCGGTCGGGCAGGTCGCCCAGGTCGGCACGCCCGAGCAGGCGGCCAAGGCGGCCGAGGTGCTCACCGAGACCCGCCGGGCCCTGTACCGCATCCTCGCCGAGGACGATGTCACTCCCGGTGACGACGCAACCCCCGAGAAGTGAGGGCGTCGTGAACCCCCTGGTCGACGTGCGGTTTCCGGCTCGGAGGAGTAAATCTTTGAGATATGGAACAGCCGCGAGGTATGTGGGGTTGGGGAGCATCACAAACGCGCAGAGCGGTGTCGGTCGCGGCACTGGCCTGTACGGCGGCGATCGGTGTCGCGTTCGCGCCGATCGCCGCCGGTGAACCCGCGGGCTACCGGCCCGCGGTCGTGCCGAGTGAGCCGGGTCCACCGCAGTCGGACCACCTGGCCGCCGCACGTTATCTCGACACCCATCCGAACGCGGTTCCGGTGGGCGTCAACGACTTCGGCTGTGTTCCCGGCGCCGAACACCCCCGGCCGATCGTGCTCGTCCACGGTACCGATTCCAGCGCGTACTCCGACTGGGCGGGGATCGGACCGCAACTCGTGGCGGCAGGCTACTGCGTCTTCGCGCTGAACTACGGCGGGGCACCCGGCGCGGGCACCTACGGCACCGAGGACATGCGGATCAGCTTCGCCCAGCTCGCGGCCTTCGTCGACGACGTCCTCGCCGCGACCGGCGCCGCGCAGGTGGACCTGGTCGGCTTCTCCCAGGGCGCGACCGTGAGCCGGTTCTACATCAACAAGCTCGGCGGCGCCCCCAAGGTCGGCACCTGGGTCGGGCTGGCCTCGCCCAGCTACGGCGGCGTGATGTACGGGCTGGTCCCGGTCGGGCAGGCCGTGCCCGGCATGATGGACGTGTACGCGAAGGTCACCTCCACCGCGGCGGTCCAGCAGGCCCAGGGTGAACCGCTGATGGTGGAACTCAACGCCGGGGGCGACACGGTGCCCGGGGTCCGCTACGTCACCGTCGGCAGCCGGGTCGACGAGATGATCCAGCCCTTCGACAACATCGCCCTGCACGGCCCCGGCGCGCAGAACCTCGTCCTGCAGGACCTCTGCGCCGACGACCTGACCGGGCACTTCCACATGGTCTACGACCCGTTCGTGCAGCAGCTGCTCCAGCGGGTGCTCGATCCGGTCCGCGGCCCGGAACCGGTGTGCGCGGCGGTGCCGCTGGGCACCGGGATTCCGCAGGTCATCATCGCCGGGAACTCCTGAGAACCGCGCCGGACCCGGCGGTCGGGAACGCGTGACGGCGCTCCGTAGAATGGGACGACCGCACATCGTCCAGCCGGGAGCCGCCGTGACCATTCAGCCCGTTCGCCTCTTCGGCGATCCGATTCTGCGCTCGCGTGCCGACGCGGTCACCGAGTTCGGCGCGGAGCTCACCCAGCTCATCGCCGACCTCACCGAGACCATGCACGACGACGGCGGGGTCGGCATGGCCGCGCCGCAGATCGGGGTCGGGCTGCGGGTGTTCGTCTACGACACCGGCGACGCCGCGGGACACGTGGTGAATCCGGAATGGTCGGCGATCGGCGATGAGGAACAGGTCGGTCCCGAGGGCTGCCTGTCCATTCCGGGCGTGCGCTACGACGTGCGCCGCGCCCAGCGGGTGCGGGTCACCGGCGTCGACAGCGCCGGTGCGCCGGTGGAATTCGAGGCCGAGGCGCTGCTCGCGCGCTGCGTGCAGCACGAGACCGATCACCTCGACGGCGTGCTGTTCGTCAACAAGCTCGCGCCCGAGGACCGCAAGGCCGCGATGCGCACCATCCGCGAATCCGACTGGTTCCGCGCCGGGGTCACCGTGCGCGAGTCCAGCGGTGTCGGCGGTGGCCGCTGATGCGCGTCGTCTTCGCCGGAACGCCCGAACCGGCCGTGCCGTCCCTGCGCGCGCTCATCGAGAGCCCACGCCACGAGGTGGTCGCCGTGGTCACCCGCCCCGACGCGGTCGCCGGGCGGGGCCGCAAGATCATGCGCTCGCCGGTGGGTCAGCTCGCCGACGAACACGGCATCCCCGTGCTCACCCCGCGCAAGCCCAGCGAGCCCGAATTCGTCGCCGCGCTCACCGAACTGGCCCCGGACTGCTGCCCGGTCGTCGCCTACGGCGCGCTGCTGCCCCAGCAGGTGCTCGACATCCCCGCCCACGGCTGGATCAACCTGCACTTCTCGCTGCTGCCCGCCTGGCGCGGCGCCGCGCCGGTACAGGCGGCCATCGCCGCCGGTGACGAGATGACCGGCGCGTCCACCTTCCTCATCGAAGCGGGCCTGGACACCGGCCCGGTGTACGGCGTGATGACCGAGCGGGTCGGCCACACCGACACCGCGGGTGAACTGCTGGCCCGGCTCGCCGAGGCGGGTGCGGTGCTGCTGGAGAAGACCCTCGACGGCGTGGAAGACGGGACACTGCAAGCGATTCCGCAGTCCACCGAGGGGGTGTCCTACGCGCCCAAGGTGACCGTGGAGGCGGGCCGGATCGGCTTCGACGAACCGGCCCTTGCCCTGCACCGCCGCATCCGCGCCGTCACCCCGGCGCCCGGAGCCTGGACCGAGGTGAACGGGCTGCGCCTGAAACTCGGCCCGGTGGAACTGGTGGAGGAAACCTTGCCCGAGCGGGTGATCGAGGTCCGCAAATCCGGCGTCTTCGTCGGCACGTCGACCACGGCGGTGCGCCTGGGCCAGGTCCAGCCCCCCGGCAAGAAGATGATGAACGCGCTCGACTGGGCCCGTGGCGCCCGCCTCGCCGAGGGCACGGTGATCGGATGAGCGCCTCCGATCGCCGCCGCCGCCGCGAAGCCGACCAGCGCAGCGGCGCGGCCCCCCGCGACGACCGCAAGGTCACCGGCAAGAACGTCGACGGCGGCTGGGCCGCCCGCGCCGCCAAGGGCCGCGACAACCGAAACCCCGGCACCTCCCGCAATGACGACCGCTCCACCCCGTGGTCGCGCCCGCCCCGCGACGACGCCGACCGCGGGGCATCCCAGCGACGCTGGTCGGACGACCGCCGATCGGGCGGTGATCGCCGCCGCGACGACGACCGCCGCCAGGGCGCCGATCATCGTGGAAGTGGCACCGCAGGGCGTTCCGGCGCCAGCCGCTCGGCCGACGACCGGTTCGGCAGTGGAACGCAACGCCGCGACGATCGTGTGCCACGTTCCGGTGGTGCTCGCGGCGACGGCGGGTCCGGCGGTGGCACTCGCGGCGACAGCAGGTCCGGGGGTGGCCGTGCCCGTGACGACGGCCGGGCCGGGGACACTCGTGGTGGCACCAGGTCCGGTGGGGGACGCCGGGCCGACGAGGTCCGCGGGGGCAAGACGGTCGGGCAAGGGGATCGGCGGCGCGGTGAGCGGGACGATCCGAGTGTGCCCAGTCCGCGCAAGCGGCGCGAGAGCGGCGATCCGGCGCGGGAGGTGGCGCTCGACGTGTTGCGGGCGGTGCGGGAGCGTGACGCCTACGCGAACCTCGTGCTGCCGAAGTTGTTGCGGGAGCGCAAGATCAGCGGGCGCGACGCCGCGTTCGCGACCGAGCTCACCTACGGGGCGTGCCGGTCGCAGGGGCAGCTCGATGCCGTGATCGCCGCGTGCGCGGGCAGGCCGGTCGGCGAGGTCGACGGGCCGATCCTGGATATCCTGCGCCTCGGCGTCTATCAGCTGCTGCGCACCCGGACCGGCGCGCACGCGGCCGTCGACACCTCCGTGGATCTGGCGCGGGCCGAATTCGGCCAGGGGCGTGCGGGTTTCGTGAACGCGGTGCTGCGCCGGGCGGGGGAGCGCACGGCCGAGGAGTGGGTGGCCGAACTGGCGCCCGCCGACCCGGTCGGCAAACTCGCCTTCGAATACGCGCATCCGGCCTGGATCGCCCAGTCCTTCGCCGACGCGCTCGGAGCGCAGGCGGGTGAACTCGGCGACCTGCTCGCCGCCGACGACGAACGCCCGGTGGTGCACCTGGTGGCGCGGCCCGGCGAGATCACCGCCGAGGAACTGTCCCTGGTCACCGGCGGTGACGAGGGCCGCTGGTCGCCGTACGCGGTCTACCTCGACGGCGGCGACCCCGGGCTGCTGGAACCGGTGCGCGAGGGCATCGCCGCCGTGCAGGACGAAGGCAGCCAGCTGGTCGCCCTCGCCCTCACCCGCGCCCCGCTGACCGGCCCCGACCAGGGCCGCTGGCTCGATCTGTGCGCCGGTCCCGGCGGCAAGGCGGCCCTGCTGGGTGCCCTGGCGGCCATCGACCTGTTCACCGTCGACGCCGTCGAACCGGCTGAACACCGCGCCGACCTGGTACGGACCTCCACCCGGGGCCTGCCGGTCACCGTGCACGTCGCCGACGGGCGCGACAGCGGCCTGACCCCCGGCTACGACCGCATCCTGGTGGACGCCCCCTGCACCGGCCTCGGCGCCCTGCGCCGCCGCCCGGAGGCCCGCTGGCGGCGCACCCCCGCCGACGTGCCGGATCTGGTCACCCTGCAGCGCGAACTCCTCGCCGCCGCCTGGGACCTGCTGCGCCCCGGCGGGGTCGTGGTCTACTCGACCTGCTCTCCGCACCTGGCCGAAACCGTCGGCGTCGTCGGCGATTTCGCCCGTCGCTCCGGCGCCGAACAACTCGACACCCGCGAGTACCTGCCCGGCGTCACCGACCTCGGCGACGGCCCCTCGGCCCAGCTCTGGCCGCACCGCCACGGCACCGACGCCATGTTCCTCGCGGCCCTGCGCAAACCCGCCGGTTAGCGAGAGGTGACATTCGTCCAAGCCCCGGTTCGGCCACCGGCGCAGAATCGGGGTATGGCGATGACATGGGAAGACGTGGTGGCGGCGGCGACCGCCCTGCCCGAGGTCGAAGAAGGCACCTGGTGGCGCACGCCCGGGCTGAAGGTCGCGGGCAAGGGGTTCGCCCGGTTACGGGTCGAGGCCGAGGGTGGCCTGGCGCTGCTGTGTGAACCGGCGGAGAAGGAAGCCCTGCTGGCCTCCGGCGACCCGGCGTTCTACACCACCGCGCACTACGACGGACATCCGTGGATCCTGATCGACCTCACCGTGGCCGATCCCGAGCAGGTCGGTGAGCTCATCGACGGTGCCTGGTGGCTGCGCGCACCCGCGCGGCTGCGGCGCGCACGGACGCGCGCGTAGGGACGTCGTTGTCCCGGCGGCGTCAGTCCCGCTCGGACAGTTCCCGCAGGCGGGCCAGGGTTTTCGCGAGGATCCGGGAGACGTGCATCTGCGAGATCCCCAGCTGCGCGGCGATCTGGGTCTGGGTCATCGATTCGAAGAACCGCATGGTCAGGATGCGGCGTTCGCGTTCGGGTAACCCGGCCAGCAGCGGCCGCACCGCGATGTACTCCTCGACCCGATCGAACTGGGATTCCTCCTCGCCGAGGGTGTCCAGCAGTGAGGCGTCGTTGTCCCGGCCGACCGAGGCCGCGTCGATCGAGGTGGGCTGATACGCGTTGCCCGCGATGACCGCCTGGGTGACCTCGTCGGGATCCACCTCGAGCTCGGCCGCGATCTCCTTGGCCGTGGGCGCGCGCCCGAGCCGCTGCGAGAGCTGATCCACCGCCGAGCCGATCCGCAGATGAGTCTCCTTGACCCGCCGCGGGACTCGCATCGCCCAGGTGTTGTCGCGGAAGTACCGGCGGACCTCACCCATGATCGTGGGCACCGCGAAGGACAGGAAGTTCGAGCCACGGCTCAGGTCGAACCGGTCGACCGCGTGCACCAGGCCGACCCGCGCCACCTGGGACAGATCGTCGAAAGGCTCCCCGCGCCCGCTGAACTTGCGGGCGATATGGTCGGCCAGCGGAATGCACCGGTTGATCAGTGCGTCCCGCGCGATCGCGTGCGCGGCGCTGCCCGGCTCGGTCGCGGCCAGCCGCTCGAACAGCCCGCTGACGTCGTCGTACCCCGACACCGGCTCCTCGGCCTGCTCCTCGTCGGTGGTCTCGGCCGCGTCCGCGCCGGTGTTCGCCTCGGGGCTGTTCGCCTCGGTGGCGGGGTTGTCGGGTGTTTGCTGGTCGGGCTGGTCTTCGGTGTTGTCCTCGCCGTGCACTACGCCTTCCCCCGCACCCGACGGAATCGGACAGACGTCGGGAACCCGCCCAGTGCGAGGTCGTATCCCTGCTGCTCGGCGGTCACTTCGTCGCTGAGCGTGCGCAGCACGTGCCAGCCGAAACTGCGCTGATCGGGCATGCCCTCGGTGGCCGCGATCCCGTCGACGCGCACGCGCAATTCGCTATCACCCACGACGAATTCGCAGGTCAGGTGGGAATCGGGGGCGGCGATCGCGATCAGGGTCGAGCACACCTCGTCCACGGCCAGGCGCACGTCGGCGACCTCGTCGAGGGTGAAATCACTGAGTAGGACCAGGGTTTCGGCCAGCCCGCGCAGGATCGGCAGCTGGGTCAGCGATGCTGCTACGCGAATCTCCACCGGGGCGCTGTAAAGCCCATGTTCCGCCGAAATATTGGTCACCCTATGCAGGCTACCCACATCCCCACAGGGCAATCACCATTTGGTCGCTACACTTGCCCGCTGTGTCCACACCGACGTTCTCCCGTCCCGCCCAGCCGATGATCGCCCCGTCGATCCTGTCCGCGGACTTCGCGAACCTGGCCGCCGAGGCCGCCGCCGTCGAGGGGTCCGACTGGCTCCATGTCGACGTGATGGACGGCCATTTCGTGCCGAACCTCACACTCGGGCTGCCGGTCGTGCAGAGCCTGCTGAAGGCCACCGACATCCCGTTCGACTGCCACCTGATGATCGACGACCCGGGCCGCTGGGCCCCGGGCTACGCCGAGGCGGGCGCCTACAACGTCACCTTCCACGCCGAAGCCACCGATGACCCGATCGCGGTGGCCCGCGACATCCGGGCCGCGGGCGCCAAGGCCGGGCTCTCGGTGAAGCCGAACACCCCGATCGAGCCCTACCTGGAGATCCTGCGCGAGTTCGACACCCTGCTGGTGATGAGCGTGGAGCCCGGCTTCGGCGGCCAGTCGTTCATCGCCAGCGTGCTCGACAAGGCCCGCGTCGTGCGCAACCTCGTCGACGCGGGCGAACTGCGGTTGGTCGTGGAGATCGACGGCGGCATCAACACCGACACCATCGAGCAGGCCGCCGCGGCCGGGATCGACTGCTTCGTCGCCGGGTCGGCCGTCTACAACACCGCCGACCCCGGTGCCGCCGTGCAGACCCTGCGCAGCATGGCGACGGCGGCCTGGCTGTAGCGGCCCGCGAATTCGCTTACGGCGTGCGGGTTCTGGGCGTGCCCAGGGCCCGCGCGGCCTCGATCACCGCGTCCAGCGGCGGTCGCCGGTCCTCGGCCTCGGGTATACGGACCCAGGTGCGGTAGCCGGTGCGTTCGTCGTCGGGGGAGGGCAGCACGATCCGGCTGCCGTGGCAGGCGACGGTGGCGTAGAGCCGGAACAGCTCGGCTGATTCGGTGGGGTCCAGGTCCTCGGGGTGGCACGGTCCGGTCAGGAAGGTCCAGCGGCGGGCTCGCGGGTGCGCGACGACCGGTCCGGCGATGCCCGCGGCGTGCAGCCGGGCCTGCACCCGCTCGCCCAGCTCGCCGGGCATGGTGACCGCGCCGTGGTGCGCGCCGATGGCCAGCAGAATGCGCCGGGAATCGGGATCGATGGTCGCCGGAAGGTGGAGTTCGCGCCGGTATCGGACGCACCGGGTTTCCAGCGTGGAATCGATGGTCGTGCTCACGCGGCACCCCCGCTGTTTTCGGAACTGGTGTGACCCACAGTGTTGTCCGACTTCCTGAAGTGGTGATCTGTCCCTGGGGTGAACATGCCGCCGACCAGCGGAGACACGCAAGTTGAACAGCCGGGGTCGGTGACATAACAATATTGCTTCAATGCCTCTATGGGCGCAAGCATTCGAATCACCGTGTTTCCGGATGATGATCGATGGGTATTTCCAGAATAGAGTCGCCGGATGAATTTCCGGACCGGTTCGCGGAAAACTGGAGACAACAAATACCGCCGAATCCATTAACGGCGGTATTCAGTCGTGTCGTGATGCTTTCGCCGCCGATTCGATGCGTCCGCGTTCGCTTCCGGTGACCGTGACGTGCGCGCGGTCGGATTCGGCCCGGACCGCTGCCGGGTCTCACCCGCCCCGCCACTAGGCTGTGCGACGCACGGGTACCGCCGGGAATAGCGGTCGCCCGGCTGCTGTTGGGCCCGATGGGTACGAACCACGCGACACAGGGAGTCAGGCATGTTCACAGGCATCGTCGAAGAGCTGGGCGAGATCGTGGCCACCGAGCAGCTGGCCGACGCCGCCCGCTTGACGATCCGCGGCAAGCTGGTGACTTCCGATGCCGGACACGGCGATTCGATCGCCGTCAACGGCGTCTGCCTCACCGTGGTCGACGTGATCGACGGCGACAGCTTCACCGTCGACGTGATGGCCGAGACGCTGAACCGGTCGAGCATCGGCGCGCTGACCGCGGGCTCCCGGGTCAACCTCGAGCGCGCCGCCGCCCTGAACAGCCGCCTCGGCGGCCACCTCGTGCAGGGCCACGTCGACGGCACCGGCACCGTGCTCTCGCGCACCCCGTCGGAGAACTGGGAGGTCGTGCGGATCTCGCTGCCCGACGCCATCGCCCGCTATGTGGTGGAGAAGGGCTCGATCACCGTCGACGGTGTCTCCCTCACCGTCTCCGGCCTCGGCCGCGCCGACGAGCCCGCCGCCGACGGCAACCGTGACTGGTTCGAGGTCTCGCTCATCCCGACCACCCTCGCGCTGACCGTGCTGGGCACCGCCCCGGTCGGCACCACCGTGAATCTCGAGGTCGACGTGATCGCGAAGTACGTCGAACGGCTCGCCCAGCGAGGGTGACCCAACAGACGGCAACCGGTCCTCGGAACCGAGGACCCGGAGTCGTACTGTAGAAGTCGATACCATCCCCCGGGAGTTTCTCGGCCGCCTCGATTCTGGACTGACCAGCGGGTGCGACGAAGGAGTGCCCGCCGGGAGGGAAGAATCGAGGCCCCCAGGGCCGAGAAACCCGCGGCCCCGGCCGCCAAGAATACGGAGTACGCAGACGTGACCAGGTTGGACAGCATCGAGCGCGCGGTCGCCGATATCGCGGCCGGCAAGGCTGTTGTCGTCGTCGACGACGAGGACCGGGAAAACGAAGGCGATCTCATCTTCGCGGCCGAGAAGGCCACCCCGGAGCTGGTCGCGTTCATGATCCGCTACACCTCGGGCTACATCTGTGTGCCGCTCACCGGCGACGACTGCGACCGTCTCGGCCTGCCGCCCGCGTACGCGATGAACCAGGACAAGCACGGCACCGCCTACACCGTCTCGGTGGACGCGCGCGAGGGCATCACCACCGGCATCTCCGGCGCCGACCGCGCCGTCACCATGCGCCTGCTGGCCAGCGCCGAGGCCAAGGCCGACGAGTTCACCCGCCCCGGCCACGTGGTGCCGCTGCGCGCCAAGGACGGCGGCGTGCTGCGCAGGCCCGGGCACACCGAGGCGGCCGTGGACCTGGCCAGGATGGCCGGGCTGCGGCCCGCGGGCGTGATCTGCGAGATCGTCAGCCAGAAGGACGACGGGCACATGGCCCGCACCGACGAGCTGCGCGTCTTCGCCGACGAGCACGACCTGGCGATGATCTCGATCGCCGACATGATCGCCTGGCGCCGCAAGCACGAGAAGCACGTCACCCGGGTGGCCGAGGCGCGCATCCCCACCGCGCACGGCGACTTCAAGGCCGTCGGCTACCAGAGCGTCTTCGAGGAGGCCGAGCACGTCGCGCTGGTGCGCGGGGACATCGGCGACGGCGAGGACGTGCTGGTCCGCGTGCACTCCGAGTGCCTGACCGGCGACGTGTTCGGCTCGCTGCGCTGCGACTGCGGCCCGCAGCTCGACGCCGCGCTGGAGATGGTGGACCGGGAGGGCCGGGGTGTGGTGCTGTACATGCGCGGTCATGAGGGCCGTGGCATCGGCCTGATGCACAAGCTGCAGGCCTACCAGCTGCAGGACACCGGCCGCGACACCGTCGACGCCAATCTCGATCTCGGCCTGCCCGCCGACGCCCGCGACTACGGCACCGGCGCGCAGATCCTGGTGGACCTGGGCATCCGGTCGATGCGCCTGCTCACCAACAACCCGGCCAAGCGCGTCGGCCTGGACGGCTACGGGCTGCGGATCACCGAGCGGGTGCCGATGCCGCTGCGGGCCAATGCCGAGAACCTGCACTACCTGCGCACCAAGCGGGACCGGATGGGCCACGACCTGGTCGGGCTGGACGATCTCGATCTCGGCGAAACCGCGCAGTGATCTCTCCCGACTTCTCCGAAAGGCAGCAACGATGAGCGGCACCGGTGTCCCGTCCTTCGCGCTGGCGCAGGCCAAAGACGTCAAACTCGGCATTGTCGCCTCGCGCTGGCACACCGAGATCTGCGACACCCTGGTCGCCAACGCCGAGCGGGTGGCGAAGGAGGCGGGCGTCGAGCAGGTGACCGTGGTGCGCTGCGCCGGGGCCATGGAGCTGCCGGTGGTGGCCCAGGAGCTGGCCCGCACGCACGACGCCGTCGTCGCGCTCGGTGTCGTGATCCGTGGCGGCACACCGCATTTCGAGTATGTCTGTGACGCGGTGACCGCCGGTCTGACCCGGGTGTCGCTCGACGCGGCCACCCCGGTCACCAATGGCGTGCTCACCACCAACGACGAGCAGCAGGCGCGCGACCGGGCCGGGCTGCCGGGGTCTTCGGAGGACAAGGGCGAGCAGGCCTGCGCCGCCGCCCTGGACGCCGCGCTGACCCTGCGCGCGCTGCGATCGGCGTGACCGTGCCGGTGGTGCGGACCTGGCGCCGGGGTGCGGGCGCACCGGAACCCGGGCCGGACTGGGAGTTCGAGGTGCGGCCCCGCCGGGCCGTCCGGACCGCCGTGGTCGTCGCGATCGTCATCGTGGTGGCCTTCACCGCCGGTGGCCTGCTGCTGCGCACCGGCTCGACCGGCGTGAACTTCCGGGTCGCCGACCAGGTCGCGATGATCCTGATCGGCGTGCTCGGTGCCGGTGCGGTGCTGCTGCTCACCCGGCCGCGGGTGCGCGCGGGCGCGCGCGGGGTGTCGGTGCGCAATATCCTCGGCGATCACGAGTACCCGTGGGCCTATGTGCGCGGCGCGTCCTTCCCGGATCGCAAGTCCTGGGCCCGGCTCGAGCTGGCCGACGACGACTACGTGCCCATGCTGGCCATCCGCTCCAACGACAAGGCGCACGCCGCCGACGCCATCGAGCGCCTGCGTGCCCTGGGCGCGCACTACACCGCCCAGGACTGACCACTAGCGGATGTCGCCGAGCACCGCGCCCTCCCGGCGCGGATCGGCGCCGCCGACCCAGCCGTCGGTACCGTCGCGCTGCACCGCGCTCAGGCCGCTGGACTGCGGTGCCACCGATACCTCGTGGCCCATCGCCCGCAACTGCTGGACCAGGGCGTCGTGGTCGCCGTTGTCGGTGGCGTCGATGGCCGGATGCTCGCCGCCGATCCCGGTGACCGGGGTGTTGCCCGCGCCGAAAGACACCCCCGAGACCGCCTGCTGCGGATCGAGGCCCCAGTCGAGAATGTTGACCAGCGTCTTCACCACGAACTGGATGATCACCGCGCCGCCGGGGGAGCCGGTCACCAGGGCGAGCTCACCGCGATTGCCCTGCTCGTCGCGGTCGAACACCAGGGTGGGTGCCATCGAACTGCGCGGCCGCTTGCCGGGCTGCAGGCGGTTGGCGACCGGGGTGCCGTCGGGGTCGAGCGGGTCGGCCGCGAAATCGGTGAGCTGATTGTTGAGCAGGAACCCGTCGACGAAGTGGAACGAGCCGAATGCCGATTCGACGGTGGTGGTCATGGCGGCGGCATTGCCATACTTGTCGACCACCGAGATGTGGCTGGTGCCGTGCTCGGGCGGCTGGGGGCCATTGCCCAGCGGCACCGGACCGAGATCGCCCGGCTGCGCGGTGCCCATGCTGTGCTGCGGGTCGATCAGCGTCGAGCGCTGCTTCAGGTACTGCGGGTGCACCAGCGACAGCACCGAATTGCCCGGCAGCGGAACGAAATCCGGGTCGGCGACGTACTTGTTGCGGTCGGCGTAGGCCAGCCGCTCGGCTTCGGAGATGAGGTGCACGGCGCGCGCGTCGGGCACGCCGCCGTCGGCATCGGGGTCGGCGGGACGCAGGGCGGCCAGGTCGAAATTGGCCAGGATGCCCAGGGTCGCCGCCACCGTGCTGCCGCCCGAGGACGGCGCGGGCATCCCGCACAGCTCGTAGGCGCGGTAGCCGGTACACAGCGCGGTGCGCTTCTTGACCTCGTAGTTCGCCAGGTCGGCGGTGGTGAGCAGGCTCGGCGTGCGCCCGCCCGCCGTGCTGCCCGCCGCGGCGACGATGTCCTCGGCGACGGCCCCACCGTAGAAGGCCTTGGCGCCGTCGGTCGCCACCGCGCCCAGTGTCTTGGCCAGCGCGGGATTGGTGAGCACGGTGCCCGCGGCCTTGGGGGAGCCGTCGGCTTCGAGGAAGTAGCCGCGCGCGCCCGCGTCGACGGCGAGGTCCTGCGCCGATTCGGCGATCTGGCCCGCCAGCCGGGGGCTGATCTCGAAACCGTTGTCGGCCAGCTCGATCGCCGGGTCGAACAGTTCCCGCCACGCGGTCAGGCCGTGTTCGCGATGGGCCAGTTCGAGCATCTTCAGCACGCCGGGCACACCGATCGAACGGCCGCTGGCCCGGGTGTTCGGCGCCGGTTCGGTGCGGTCGGTGTCGCTGACCCAGCGCAGGTAGTTCTCGGTGGCCGCGGCGGGCGCGGTCTCGCGCCCGTCGTAGGCCTCGACCATGCGTGACTTGGCGTCGTAGTAGACCAGGAACGCGCCGCCGCCCAGGCCGGAGGCCTGCGGTTCCACCAGCCCGAGCATCGCCTGCGCCGTGACCAGCGCGTCGGTCGCCGTGCCACCGGCCCGCAGCACCCGGCAGGCGGCCTCGGTGGCCAGCGGATTGGCGGTGGACACCGCGTAGGTACTGGTGCGCACAGCGGTCATGCCGGTGCGGTAGCCGGAGGCGATCTCGGGGTTGAGGCTGAGGTTCTGCGAGGTCGGCGCGCCGTCGGTCGCGGGGGCGGCGGTGACCGGGGTGCCGTTCGGGGTGCTCGTGCACTCGGGCGCCGCGGTGTCGTCGGACGCGCAGCCCGTGAGCAGACCCATCGTGAGGACTCCGGCCGCCGCGGCCCCGATCCACGTCTGTCGCCTTGGCGTCATCCTGGCAGCGTAACGCTTTCCGGGCCGGGACCGGCCGCGTTCTCGCTACCCTGGCGACATGGCAGTGGACGCGGTGCTGTTCGATTTCTCCGGCACGGTCTTCCGGTTGGAGGACGACCGGACCTGGGCCGACGAGCTCGTCGGCGACGACGGCACCCCGTTCGACGTGGCCGCGAAAGCCGAAGTGCTGCGGCGGATGACGGCCCCGGTCGAGCAGTTCATGACCTTCGACGCCGCCGGTCAGCACGCCTGGGACCATCGCGATCTCGACCCGGCCCTGCACCGCCACGCCTACCTCGAGGTGCTGCGCGGGTCGGGCGTGCCCGAGACCCAGGCCGCCCGCCTCTACGAGCGGCTCATCGATCCGCTGGCCTGGACGCCGTACCCCGACACCGGCGCCGCGCTGGAAGCGCTGTCGGCCCAGGGCATTCCGGTGGGCATCGTCAGCAATATCGCCTTCGACATCCGCCCCGCCTTCACCCGGCACGGCTGGGACACGCTGATCGGCGCTATGACGCTGTCCTACGAGATCGGCGCCATCAAACCCAGCGCCCGCGTCTTCCGTGACGCCATCGACCGGCTCGGGGCCGATCCGGCCCGCGTGCTCATGGTCGGGGACAGCGCCGAGGCCGACGGCGGCGCCACCGCGCTGGGCGCGCGCTTCGCCCTGGTCGACCCGCTACCGACCACCGAGCGCCCACGTGCTCTCCTCGACGCGCTGGCCGCGCACGGCATCGACACGACCGGCTGAGCGCGCCGCACGCGGGCGCCGTCACCCGAGCCGGGTGGAGGTCAGCGTTGCCGGGTGAACCAGGTGCGTGCCGAGGGCCGCAGCAGCAGCACGGCGATCGCGCCGTTGGCGACGATCCCGACCGCGCCCGGCGGCAGCCCGGTGAGGATGCCGGTGCACGAGACCAGACCGCCGAGCGCGGCGACACCCACCGCGGCCTGCCGGATCCGGTCGCCACCGCGCCCGAACAGCAGGATCAGCGGGACCAGCGCGAAGGTCGGCAGGTAACCGGCGAGCAGTGGAACGAGCGAGCCGTCGTTGCCCAGGGCCAGCGTGATCGCGATCAGCACCACGCCGACGGCGGCGGAGACGGCGGCGATGAGCCGGGCGCCGCGTACGGTGCCGGGCGGCAGCCACGGCGGTGGGGCGTCGTCGAGGTCGGCCTCGTGGGGCGGTACTACCGGGGAGGTCATCGGACATCCTTTCCGTGCGGGTCCGGAGCGCGCCCCGGATCGGAATCCGGACATTGACGGTACACGGGCCCGTCCGCTCGGCTCGATGGGTTCTGTCGGACGGGGTCGATAGGCTTGACGAGTGGCAGATCCCGCGACGTACCGGCCGGCGCCGGGCACCATTCCCGTCGAACCCGGTGTGTACAAGTTCCGGGACGCGCACGGGCGGGTCATCTACGTCGGCAAGGCCAAGAGCCTGCGCAGCCGGTTGAACTCCTATTTCGCCGATGTGCTGTCCCTGCACCCGCGCACCAAGCAGATGGTGACCACCGCCGCCAGCGTGGAGTGGACGGTGGTGTCCACCGAGGTCGAGGCGCTCCAGCTCGAATACAACTGGATCAAGGAATTCGATCCGCGCTTCAACGTCCGCTACCGCGACGACAAGACCTACCCGGTGCTGGCGGTGACGCTGAACGAGGAGTACCCGCGGCTGTTCGTCTACCGCGGCGCCCGCAAGAAGGGCGTGCGCTACTTCGGCCCCTACGCCCACGCCTGGGCCATCCGCGAGACCCTCGACCTGCTGCTGCGGGTGTTCCCCGCGCGCACCTGCTCCAACGGAGTCTTCAAGCGGCACAGCCAGATCGGGCGCCCCTGCCTGCTGGGCTACATCGACAAGTGCTCGGCGCCGTGCGTCGGCCGGGTCGACGCCGCCGAACACCGGCAGATCGTCGACGACTTCTGCGACTTCCTCTCCGGCAAGACCGACAGGATGGTGCGCGCGCTGGAACGGCGCATGCACGAGGCCGCCGACGACCTGGACTTCGAGACCGCCGCGCGCTTGCGCGACGACGTCCAGGCCCTGCGCCGGGCACTGGAGAAGCAGGCCGTCGTCCTCGGCACCGGCACCGACGCCGACGTGATCGCCTTCGCCACCGACGAGCTCGAGGCCGCGGTGCAGATCTTCCACGTCCGCGACGGCCGGGTGCGTGGCCAGCGCGGCTGGGTGGTCGACAAGTCCGGCGACGCGCTCGACGTCGCCGAATCCGGCACCGAGCTGGCCGCGCTGGTCGAACAGTTCCTCACCCAGTTCTACGGCGAACAGGCCGCCCTGGCCGAGCAGAACACCGAGGGCGACGCCGCGGTGGTGGTCCCGCGCGAGGTGCTCGTCCCGGAACTGCCCGCCGACGCCGCCGAGATCCAGGACTGGCTGAGCAGGCTGCGCGGCGCCGCGGTCTCGCTGCGGGTGCCCCAGCGCGGCGACAAGAAGGCCCTCGCCGAGACCGTCCAGCGCAACGCGGGCGAGGCGCTGGCCCAGCACAAGCTCAAGCGCGCCGGTGATCTCACCTCCAGATCGCAAGCGCTGCAGGACATCCAGGACGCGCTCGAACTCGACAGCGCGCCGCTGCGGATCGAATGCGTCGACATCAGCCACGTCCAGGGCACCGATGTGGTCGCCTCGCTGGTCGTCTTCGAGGACGGGCTGGCCCGCAAGTCCGACTACCGCCACTACGCCATCAAGGAGGCCGCGGGCGACGGCCGCTCCGACGACGTGGGCAGCATCGCCGAGGTCACCCGCCGCCGCTTCGCCAGGCTGGCCCGCGACAGGCAGCAGCCCGTCGACATCGAACCCGACGAGACCGACGAGCCCGCCTCGCGTCCTGGCATCGACCCGACCACCGGCAGGCCGCGCCGCTTCGCCTACCCGCCCAATCTCTACGTCGTCGACGGCGGCGCGCCCCAGGTCGCCGCGGCCGCCGAGGTGCTCGACGACCTCGGCATCACCGATGTCGCGGTGATCGGCCTGGCCAAGCGCCTGGAGGAGGTGTGGGTGCCCGGCGAAGCCGACCCGGTGATCATGCCGCGCAATAGCGAGGCCCTCTACCTGCTGCAACGCGTGCGCGACGAGGCGCACCGCTTCGCCATCACCTTCCACCGCAGCAAACGCTCGCGCCGGATGACGGCGTCGGCGCTGGACTCGGTGCGCGGGCTCGGCGAGGCAAGGCGCACCGCGCTGGTCACCCACTTCGGCTCGGTCGCCCGGATAAAGGACGCGACTGTCGAAGAGATCACATCGGTGCCCGGAATCGGGGTCTCCACCGCGAAAGCGGTGCTCGAAGCGCTCAATTCCCCGTAGCCGGGCCGGGCGCATCACCGTCACGCAATATTGCGAGTGCCGTACGTTGTGTGTCTGCGCCCGATACCCGAACCGGTGCGGGATGATCGAAAGGCACCCAGAAACGGATCCGGTAGGACATGACACGCGTCGAATCGAACAACAACTCGGGGGCGGCACCGGGACAGGCCGGGCCGGTCACCGACACACAGCAACCAGTAGAAGTGGTCATCGTGACCGGTTTGTCCGGCGCGGGCCGCGGCACCGCCGCGCGGGTATTGGAGGATCTCGGCTGGTACGTGACCGACAACCTGCCCCCCGAACTGATCGGGAGGATGATCGAGCTCGGCGCCGCGGCCGAGCCGCCGATCCGGCGGCTGGCGCTGGTGATGGACGTGCGCAGCCGGTTCTTCACCGGTGAGCTGTCCGGGGTCACCGAACAGCTACGTTCGGCGGGCATCCGCACTCGCGTGCTGTTCCTCGAGGCCTCCGACGACGTGCTGATCCGGCGTTTCGGTTTCGCCCGGCGCAGGCACCCGCTGCAGAGCGACAGCCCCGACGGCACGCTCTCGGCCGGGATCACCGCCGAACGGGTCCGGCTCGCGTCGGTCAAGGCCGCCGCCGACCTGGTCATCGACACCACCGAGCTGTCGATCCACCAGCTGCACCGCAAGCTGGAGGAGGCCTACGGGGCTGGCGCGCCAGCGGCACTGCAACTGACCGTGCAATCGTTCGGCTTCAAGTACGGTGTTCCCCTCGACGCCGACATGGTGCTGGACGTGCGATTCCTGCCCAATCCGCATTGGATTCCCGAACTGCGGGAACACACCGGACAGGAATCGGTGGTCAGCGACTACGTGTTGTCGAGGCCGGGTGCGCAGGACTACCTGCAGACCGGCAAGCACCTGGTCGACCTGACCACGACGGGATACCGCCAAGAGGGGAAGCGATACATGACGGTGGCAGTGGGCTGCACCGGCGGTAAACATCGCAGCGTCGCGATCGCCGAGGCGCTCGGTGAGCGCATCGGGGCCGACACCGCGCACACGGCGGTCGACGTCGTGCGCGTGGTACATCGGGATCTGGGGCGCGAATGAGTGGAGACGACACCGACCCAGCCGTCGTCGCGCTGGGCGGCGGACACGGGCTGTACGCGACCCTGACGGCGGTGCGCAGGCTGACCAGGCGGATCACCGCCGTGGTCACCGTCGCCGACGACGGCGGGTCGTCGGGCCGGCTGCGCGGCGAACTCGGCATGCTCCCGCCCGGTGACCTGCGGATGGCGCTGGCCGCGCTGTCCGAGGACGCCGAGGACGTGTGGACCACCACGGTGCAGCACCGCTTCGGCGGCACCGGCGCGCTGGCCGGGCACTCGGTGGGCAATCTGATCCTGGCCGGGCTGACCGATGTCCTCGGCGACCCGATCGCCGCGCTGGACGCGGTGGGCGCGCTGCTGCGGATCACCGGCCGGGTACTGCCGATGTCGCCGATTCCGCTCGACATCGAGGCCGAAGTGTCCGGGCTGGAATCGGATCCGCGGATCGGCCGGTGCGTGCGCGGTCAGGTTGCGGTCGCCACCACGCCGGGTAAGGTCCGGCGGGTGCGGCTGATTCCGTCCGATCCGCCTGCCGCTCGGGAGGCGACCGCGGCCATCGAGCACGCGGATGTCGTTGTGCTGGGCCCCGGTTCGTGGTTCACCAGCGTGATTCCGCATGTCCTGGTGCCCGAGCTGCGCGACACCCTGGTGCGCACCGCGGCGCGCAAGGTACTCGTTCTGAATCTGGCGGCCGAGCCGGGGGAGACCGCCGGCTTTTCCGCCGAGCGTCATCTGCATGTATTGTCCCAGCACGCACCGGATTTCGCGGTCGATGACGTGCTAGTCGACTCGGCGTCGGTGCCCGAGGGACGGCAGCGGGAACATGTGGCAAGAGCCGCCGAACAGTTGCGTGCACGGGTAACGTTCTGCGATGTCGCCGAGCCGGGAACGGATCGGCATCATCCCGGAAAACTTGCCGCCGCACTGGATCAGGTGATCCGGTCGCCGCGGCCGCAACTGGCAGGGCTTCGAGTCGAGGGACGGCACACGGGATCGGATGTGCGTTCCGGGTCGGTGGGAAAGGAGCGCGTCTCGTGGCGATGACAGCCGAGGTGAAGGACGAGCTGAGCAGGCTCGTGGTGTCGCAGGTCAGCTCGCGCAAGGCGGAATTGTCGGCATTGCTGCGGTTCGCGGGCGGTCTGCACATCGTGGGGGGCCGGGTGATCGTGGAAGCCGAGGTGGACATGGGGTCGATCGCCCGGCGACTGCGCCGGGAGATCTTCGAGCTCTACGGATACGGCTCCGACGTGCACGTGCTCGGCGCGGGTGGGCTACGCAAGACCTCCCGCTACGTGGTGCGGGTGTCGAAGGAGGGCGAGGCGCTGGCGCGCCAGACCGGGTTGCTCGACGTGCGCGGCAGGCCGGTGCGCGGGCTGCCCGCCCAGGTGGTCGGCGGCAGCATCGGTGACGCCGAGGCAGCCTGGCGCGGCGCGTTTCTGGCGCACGGCTCGCTCACCGAGCCGGGGCGGTCCTCGGCGCTCGAGGTGAGCTGCCCCGGGCCGGAGGCGGCGCTGGCGCTGGTCGGCGCGGCCCGGCGGCTGGGGATCACCGCCAAGGCGCGCGAGGTGCGTGGCACCGACCGGGTCGTGGTGCGTGACGGCGAGGCCATCGGCGCCCTGCTGACCCGGATGGGTGCCCAGGACACCCGCCTGACCTGGGAGGAACGGCGGATGCGCCGCGAGGTGCGGGCCACCGCCAACCGGCTGGCCAACTTCGACGACGCCAATCTGCGCCGGTCGGCCCGCGCGGCGGTGGCCGCGGCGGCCCGGGTGGAGCGGGCGCTGGAGATCCTGGCCGACGACGTGCCGGACCATCTCGCCGCGGCGGGCAAGCTGCGCGTGCAGCACCGGCAGGCCTCGCTCGAGGAACTCGGTCAGCTGGCCGATCCGCCGATGACCAAGGACGCGGTGGCGGGCCGGATCCGGCGGTTGCTGTCGATGGCCGATCGCCGCGCCAAGGACCTCGGCATCCCCGATACCGAGTCGGCGGTCACGGCCGAACTTCTCGACGACGCGTAACAACCGGATTCGCCACTGGCTGTGGCGAATCCGACGTTTGTGCCAGAGCGGTCATGCACGATCGCTCTGGCTACTAGTCTGGGAACAGTCGGAACGAATCCGCTACAGGTGAGGAGCGACAAGTGACTGTCCGGGTAGGTATCAACGGTTTCGGCCGGATCGGCCGGAATTTCTTCCGCGCCGTGGAGGCCCTCAAAACTGTCGGCGCGACCGACATCGAGATCGTCGCGGTCAACGACCTCACCGACATCAACACCCTTGCCACGCTGCTGAAATACGATTCGATCCTGGGCAGGCTACCGCAGCATGTCTCGGTCGACGGCGACACCATCGTGGTGGGCGAGCAGCGGATCAAGGCCCTGGCCATCAAGGAAGGTCCCTCGGCGCTGCCCTGGGCGGATCTGAACGTGGACGTGGTGGTCGAGTCCACCGGCATCTTCACCGCCGCGGAGAAGGCCAAGGGGCATCTGTCCGCGGGTGCCAAGAAGGTCATCATCTCCGCCCCCGCCACCGGCGACGACATCACCATCGTCATGGGCGTCAACGACGACAAGTACGACGGCACCCAGAACATCATCTCCAACGCCTCCTGCACCACCAACTGCCTCGGCCCGATCGCCAAGGTGCTCAACGACGCCTTCGGGATCGAGCAGGGCCTGATGACCACCGTGCACGCCTACACCCAGGACCAGAACCTGCAGGACGCGCCGCACAAGGACCTGCGCCGGGCCCGCGCCGCGGCCCTGAACATCGTGCCCACCGGCACCGGCGCGGCCAAGGCGATCGGCCTGGTACTGCCCGAACTGCAGGGCAAACTCGACGGCTACGCGCTGCGCGTTCCGGTCCCGACCGGTTCGGTCACCGACCTCACCGCTACCCTGTCAAGGCCGGTTACTGTCGAGGAGGTCAACGCCGCGATGCAGGCTGCCGCCGAAGGGCCGATGCGGGGCATCCTCAAGTACAACGAGGACCCCATCGTCTCCAGTGACATCGTCACCGACCCGCACTCGTCCATCTACGACGCGCCGCTGACCAAGGTCATCGGTAACGAAGTCAAGGTGGTGTCGTGGTACGACAACGAGTGGGGATATTCCAACCGTCTGGCCAACCTTGTCGACCTCGTGGGTAAGTCTCTCTGAAAATATGACTGTCAAAACACTCCAAGACCTCCTGTCCGACGGCGTCGAAGGCCGTGGCGTACTCGTGCGCTCCGACCTGAACGTGCCGCTCGACGAGCAGGGGCAGATCACCGATCCGGGCCGCATCATCGCCTCGGTCCCCACCATCCAGGCGCTGGTCGAGGCCGGCGCCAAGGTGGTCGTGATGGCACACCTCGGCCGCCCCAAGGGCGAGCCCGACCCGAAGTTCTCGCTGGCCCCGGTGGCCGCGAAGCTCGCCGAGCTGCTGGGCCGCAATGTCCAGCTCGCTGGTGACGTGGTGGGCTACGACGCGCTCTCGCGCTCGGAGGGCCTCACCGACGGTGACGTCATGCTGCTCGAGAACGTGCGCTTCGACCCGCGCGAGACCAGCAAGGACGAGGGGGAGCGCGCCAAGCTGGCCGCCGCCTTCGTCGAACTGGTCGGCGACGACGGCGCGTTCGTCTCCGACGGCTTCGGTGTGGTGCACCGCAAGCAGGCCTCGGTCTACGACGTCGCCCAGCAGCTCCCGCACTACGCGGGCACGCTGGTCGCCGCCGAGGTCGAGGTGCTGCGCAAGCTCACCGAGGACCCGGCCCGTCCGTACGCGGTGGTGCTCGGCGGCTCCAAGGTCTCCGACAAGCTCGCCGTGATCGAGGCGCTGGCCCCCAAGGTCGACACCCTGGTCATCGGCGGCGGCATGTGCTTCACCTTCCTTGCCGCCCAGGGCCTTTCGGTCGGCACCTCGCTGCTGCAGGAAGAGATGATCGACACCTGCAAGGGTCTGCTCGAGCGCTTCGGCGACGTGCTGCACCTGCCGGTCGACATCGTCGCGGCCGACAAGTTCGCCGCCGACGCCGAGTCGAAGACCGTGCCCGCCACCGAGATCCCCGACGGCTGGATGGGCCTGGACATCGGCCCCGAGTCGGTGGCCCGGTTCTCGGCGCTGCTCACCGAGGCGAAGACGGTGTTCTGGAACGGCCCCATGGGCGTGTTCGAGTTCGAGAAGTTCGCCGCGGGCACCCGTGGCGTCGCCGAGGCCATCGTGACCGCCACCGGTAAGGGCGCGTTCACGGTCGTCGGCGGTGGCGACTCGGCCGCGGCCGTGCGCACCCTCGGCCTGCCCGAGGACGGCTTCTCGCACATCTCCACCGGCGGTGGCGCCTCCCTGGAGTACCTGGAAGGCAAAGAGCTGCCCGGTATCTCGGTGCTGGAGGACTGAGCGATGGCCGCACGCAAACCGCTCATCGCGGGCAACTGGAAGATGAACCTCAACCACCTCGAGGCCATCGCGCTGGTGCAGAAGGTGGCCTTCGCGCTGCCGGACAAGTACTTCGCGAAGGTCGACGTGGCGGTCATCCCGCCGTTCACCGACATCCGCAGCGTGCAGTCGCTGATCGAGGGCGACAAGCTCCTGCTCACCTACGGTGCGCAGGACGTGTCGACCCACGAGTCCGGCGCCTACACCGGTGAGGTCAGCGCGGCCATGCTGGCCAAGCTCGGCTGCACCTTCGTGGTGGTCGGGCACTCGGAGCGGCGGCAGTACCACAGCGAGGACGACGCGACCGTGCTCGCCAAGACCAAGCAGGCGCTGAAGCACGGGATCACCCCGATCGTGTGCATCGGCGAGGGCCTGGGCGTCCGCGAGGCGGGCACGCACGTCGAATACAACCTCGAGCAGCTGCGCGGTTCGCTGAAGGGGCTCTCGGCCGAGGAGATCGCCAAGGTCGTCATCGCCTACGAGCCGGTCTGGGCCATCGGCACCGGCAAGGTGGCCTCGGCGGCCGACGCGCAGGAAGTGTGCGGCGCGATCCGCGGCGAGCTGGAGAAGCTCGCCACGCCCGAGGTCGCCGCGGGCGTGCGGGTGCTCTACGGCGGGTCGGTCAATGCCAAGAACGTCGGCGAGCTGGTCGGCCAGACCGACATCGACGGCGCGCTGGTGGGCGGGGCCTCGCTCAAGGGCGACGAGTTCGCCACCCTGTCGGCGATCGCCGCGGGCGGCCCGCTGCCCTGACCGGGCATCGAACGCCGAAGGGCCGGACACCGCGAATCGGTGTCCGGCCCTTCGTTTTCCGTGCCTACTGGGCGCGCAGCACCAGGCCGTAGCCGTTGTCGTTGCGCAGGGTGAGCTGGTCGGCGTCGATGGTGGCGGTGGTGCGGCCGTCCAGGGCCTGCAGCACGTTCTGCTCGACCTCCATCACATCGGGCGCGCACATCATCCGGGTGGTGGCCACGGCGAAATTCACCGCGTCGCCCGGGCCGACGCCCGCGGTGCCGGTGATGCGGTTGCAGCCCGCCATCCCGGCCACCGTGCCGCCCTCGCCGATGGTGAGATTCGGGCTCACCTCGTCGAGCACGGTCGAACGGATCTGCCCCTCGGGGGTGAGCATGGTGGTGACGATCCAGGTGGTGCCGAGCAGCGGCCGGTCCGGGTCGACGACCTTCTTGTCGGTGAGGTGCACGGTGACCGTCTCGCCGGTGAGGGTGAGCTCGTCGCCGTCGAGGCGCCAGCGCGGACCGGACTCCAGGAAGGTGTTCTGCCAGGAGTCGGCGCGTTCGCGGCCGCCCGCGCAGGCCATCAGGGTGCCCGCCAGCTGGGAGGTGCGCAGGATGTGGTCGCTCAGGTCGACGGTGCCGCTGCTGGTGTTGCAGCCGGAGTTCGCCGAGATGCGCCCGTCGGCGAAGGTGAGCGTCATCGGGCCGCCGCCGGGGATGGTGTCGCCGTCGACCTCGGTCGAGACGTAGGTGTGGCCCATCGGGCTCGCGGTGTCCTCGGTGGTGTCCCCGGAATCGGCGGACGAACACGCGGTGGCCGCGACGGCGGCCAGCACACACAGCGCGGCGAGGCGGAGCGGGATTGCCGACATGGGGTCATCGTACGTGCCGGGATCCGGGCATCGGGGCACGCGATGACGGCGAGGCGGCGTGCCGTGCTCGCCGCCATGATCCCGATCCGTCCGCGCCGGCGCTCGCGTGCCGTCGGCCGGGGCACGGAGATTCGCGCGGTGTGCGGCGAATCCATCGGGTGATGTCACGGCGACGCGGGGCCGTTCGCGGCCGCTCGACGGTGGTCGCCGCGGATATGCTCGGCGGGTGACCAGCGCGCCCGGGAAGCCGATCTCCACGTGGGCGCCGTTGCGTTCGCCGGTGTACCGGGCGCTGTGGATCGCGCAGCTGGTGTCGAATCTGGGCACGTGGATGCAGACGGTCGGCGCCCAGTGGATCCTGGTCGACCAGCCCAACGCGGCCGCGCTGGTGTCGTTCGTGCAGACCGCGCTGGCGTTGCCGGTGATGTTGCTGTCGATCCCGTCCGGGGTGCTGGCCGATCTGGTCGACCGGCGCAGGCTGCTGCTCGGCGCGCAGACCGGCATGGCGCTGGCCTCGCTCACCCTCACCGTCTTCACCGCGACCGGGCACACCACGCCCGCGGTGCTGCTCACGCTGCTGTTCCTGCTCGGCTGCGGGCAGGCGCTCACCGGGCCCGCCTGGCAGGCCATTCAGCCGGAGCTGGTCCCGCGCGAGCAGATCCCGTCGGCCGCGGCGCTGGGCAGCATGAGCGTCAATATCGGCCGGGCGGTCGGGCCCGCGGTGGCCGGGGTGATCGTGGCGGTCGCCGGGCCGACGGTGGTGTTCGCCTTCAATACGCTCTCCTTCGTCGGGATCGTCGCGGTGCTGCTGGTGTCGACCTGGCAGACCCGCCCGCACACCCTGCCCACCGAACGCCCGCTGGCCGCCCTGCAGGCGGGCACCCGTTTCATCCGCGCGGCCCCGGCGATCCGGCGGGTGCTGTTCCGCGCGATCCTGTTCATCGCCCCCGCCAGCGCGGTGTGGTCGCTGCTGCCGGTGATCGCGCACGACCGGCTCGGCCTGGCCTCCGACGGCTACGGCCTGCTGCTCGGCGCGCTCGGGCTCGGCGCGGTCTGCGGGGCGCTGGGTCTGTCCCGGTTGCGGGTGCTGTTCACCCCGACCCAGCGGCTCGCGCTGGCCGCCGTGCTGTTCGGGATGGGCGCGGTCGCCACCGCGCTCGTGCACAGCGTGGTGATCGTGCTGATCCTGCTGGTCGGCGCGGGACTGGCCTGGCTGCTGGCCATGGCGACGCTGAACTCCACCATGCAGCTGCTACTGCCCGCCTGGGTGCGGGCGCGCGGGCTGTCGGTCTACATGCTGGTGTTCATGGGCGGTCAGGCGATCGGCTCGCTGCTGTGGGGTCTGGTCGCCGGTGCCTACGGCGCGGTGACCGCGCTGCTGATCGCGGCGGGCCTGCTGGCCGCCTGCGCGGTGAGCACGGTGTGGTGGCCGATCCGGCACAATGTCGAGGACATCGACCTCTCACCCGCGGCCTTCTGGCCCGAACCGCAGCTGGTGGTCGAACCCGACGCCGCCGACGGCCCGGTGCTGGTCATGCGCGGCTACGACGTGCCGCCCGCCGAGGTGCCCGCGTTCACCGCGGCCATGGCCATGGTCGGGCGGTCCCGGCAGCGCACCGGCGCGATGGAATGGCGGCTCTACCGGGATGTGGGCGTCGTCGACCGCTATGTGGAGGCGTTCGTGGTGCGCTCCTGGGCCGAGCACATGCACCAGCACCAGGTCCGCCTGACCGCCCGCGACCGGGAGATCGAGGAGACCGTCGCGCATTATTCGGCGGGTCCCGACACCGTCTCCCACCTGGTCGCCGTCGAGCCTGGTTAGACCAGTTGGCGGGAGACCACCTAGGATGAACGCCATGTCGCTGTTCCTCGATATCCTCCTTGTGATCACCAGCGTGCTGTTGGTGCTGCTGGTGCTGCTGCACCGCGCCAAGGGCGGCGGCCTGTCCAGCCTCTTCGGTGGCGGCGTGCAGTCGAGCCTGTCGGGCTCCACGGTTGTCGAGAAGAACCTCGACCGCATCACCATCTTCGTCGGCCTGGTCTGGCTCATCGCGATCCTCGGCATCGGCCTGGAGATCAAGTTCGGCTGATCCGGCCGCGTTCTCCCTTCCTTCGCGCCCTACCGGCACCTTTCGGGGTTGCCGGTAGGGTGTCGTCATGCATACCCGGGGGAGTGGTTTCGGACGTCAGGGCGGGGCAGCTACCGTCACCGCGCACGCGCAGCCGGGCGGCCGACCTGGTGGGGTGGGTGATCGCGGGTCTGGTCGCCGTGGGCTGTTTCTCCACCTGATTCAACCGAGCAGGCGCCGGGCCGCGTCCTCGATCGCGTCTTCGCTCAACAGGACGGTGTCGGCGGCCGGACCCAGGGGGACGAAACTGTCCGCACTGGTGACCCTGGCGAGCGCGCCGGAGTATCCGGCGTCGATCAGCGCCGCGAACACCGACTCCGAAACCCCGCCGCTGCGTCGTGTTTCATCGGCGACCAGCACGCGACCTGTCGCTCCGGCCTGTTGGATCAGGTCCTCGACCGGCAGCGGATTCAGCCAGCGCAGATCGACGACGCGTGCGTGAATGCCCTGGGCGGCAAGGTGATCCGCCGCCCGCAGGCTCATCGGCACGCCGTTGCCGAAGGTGACAATGGTCAGATCCGTGCCGTCCCCGTAGACCCGCGCCCTGCCGATCGGCACATGCTCGCCGGTGGGTGCGGTCATCCAGGACTCATCCCCCGGATACAGGTCCCGCGTGTGATACAGCGCAATCGGCTCGATGAACAGGCACACGCGCCCGTCGACCCGGGCTGCCGACACACACGTCCGGAGCAGGGCCGCCGCATCGTCGGCACGGGCGGGCACGGCCACCACCACCCCGGGGATATCACGCAGTGCCGCAAGGGAATCGTCGTTGTGGAAATGCCCGCCGAACCCCTTCTGGTAGGCGAGCCCCGCGATCCGCACCACCATCGGATTGCGGAACTGCCCGTTCGAGAAGAACTGCAGCGTGGCGGCCTCGCCCCGGATCTGATCGGCGGCGTTGTGCACGTAGGCGAGGTACTGGATCTCCGGGATCGGCACGAATCCGGCCAGCGCGGTGCCGAGTGCCGTACCGAGGACGGCTTGCTCGTCCAGCAAGGTGTCGAACACCCGCCTGCTGCCGAACCGCTTCCGCAGCCCCTTCGTGACCCCGTACACCCCACCTTTACGGCCGACGTCCTCGCCGAACACGAGCACATCGCGATCCCGCTCGAGCAGTTCACCGAGTGTGTGGTTGATCGCTTGGGCGAGAGTCATCGGCTCGGGCGCAGGCACGGCCGCTCGTGTCCTCGCGTCGGTGGTATGGCTGGAGCGCACGACGTCGGCCCGGACACCCTCAGGGTGAGCCGGTGCGAGCGGGGCGATCACCGCGGCTGCGGAGTCCAGCCGCGACTCATGGACCACCTCATCAGCGACTTCCCGGACCCGCGCACCGATCCGGTCGTAGCGCGCGAGCAGGCCGGCCGCGTCGTCGATACCTGCCGCGATCAGGTATCGCGCGGTGCCGAGCAGCGGATCGCGAGCGAGATCGGCGGCCATCTCCGCCGGACGACGATAGGAGGCCTCGACATCGGACCCCGCGTGCCCACCGAGCCGAACCGTCCGCAGATGCAGGAACACCGGCACCCGCCACGACCGCACCATCTCCACCGCGTCCTCGGCGGCACCGAGCACATCGGGCAGATGGGTACCGTCGGCCGCCAGATAGGTGAGCCCGGGGCGCGGCCCGTACGCCCGCTCGATCCAGTCCGGCGGAGTCGGCACACTGACCCCCAGCCCGTTGTCCTCACAGACGAACAGAACCGGCATCGGCACACCCTGATGCGAGGCGTGCACGGCAGCATTGATCGCCCCGGCTGCCGTCGAATGATTGGCCGAGGCATCCCCGAAACTGCACACCACCACCGCATCCGACGCCCACCGGCACGAAACCCCCAGCCGCGCAGCCCGATCCAACGCGAACGCCAACCCGACCGCCCGCGGTAGATGCGAAGCGATCGTCGAGGTCTGCGGAATGATCGAGGCACTCGCACTCCCGAACACCTTGTGCCGCCCACCGGAAATCGGATCCGCCGCAGCCGCCACCACACCGAGCAACACATCTCGCACCGGATCCAGCCCGTCGATCTGCCGACACCGCTGCACGAAGAACGCCCCCGACCGATAGTGCAGCAGCGCCGGATCATCCACCCGCAGCGCCGCCGCCACCGCCGCATTCCCCTCATGCCCCGACGACCCGATGCTGTAGAACCCCTGCCGCGTCACCCCCAACCGCCGCGCCACCAGATCCAGATGCCTGCTGGTGACCTGCGAATCGAACAGTTCCAGCCCGAATGCCGCATCGATCGCATCCGCCGCGTCCACCCGCCCCGCCGCGGACATCTCGGCCAGCGCGTCCCGGAACGCCGCATCGAGATCGAGCCCCCCACGCCCTGCCTCGCCCATCGCCCTCACTCCTCGCCTACCGTCGAGTCGTCGTGCCGAGAAACCGATGCTAGTGCTGGTTCCGCGGCTCGCCCCGCAGACTCAACTGCCACCCATGACATCGAGCACTTCCGGCGCCGCGAAGAACCGCTGCCGCCCCCGCGTCACCTCGACCAGAATGTCCGCGGCCACCAACTTCTCGATATTCGCGGTCGCCGCGCGATGGGTGACACCGAGCGCCGCCTTGGCGATATTGATACTGATCACCGGCGACCGGAAAAGCTCGTCCACCAGCACCGGCAGCAGCCCCGACGAGCGCGCCGTGGCGACTCGCGCACGCAGGTCCGAACGCAGTGCGTCCAGTCGCACCGCCCGGGCGAGGCTGTCGCGCGCCTGCTTCTCGATTACCTCGAGGAAGAATTCGAACCACCCGTGCCAATCCCCCTCGGTCGACACCCGCAGCAAGCCTTCGTAATAGCGATTGCGCCGCGGTTCGATGTAGGACGAGAGGTCGAGCAGCGGCGCGGGAAGAAGCCCCCACTCCACGAGCAACAGCACTGCGAGTAGCCGCCCGATCCTGCCATTGCCGTCGATGAACGGATGCAGCGCCTCGAACTGGTAGTGCGCCGCAGCGATCGCCAGCAGCGGTGGCAGTTCCCCGTCCGCGTGCAGATACTTCTCGAACGAATCCAGCCCCGACCACATCTGCTCCGTGGGTGGCGGAACGTACGTGGCAGTCGAGAGCGTGGACCCCGGCGGCCCGATCCAGTTCTGGCTGCGCCGGAACTCGCCCGGCGTGGCATGGTCGCCGCGCACGCCGGTCATCAGGATCCGGTGTGCCTCGCGCAGCAACGGCAGACTCAACGGCAGCCTGCGATCCTTGTCGAGCAGGTGGTCCATGGCGCTCATGTAGTTGAACACCTCCTGCACGTCACCGGCGGGCCGGGCCGGGCGCTCGGCCTCGTACATCGCGACGTCGGACAGCGACGCGACGGTGCCCTCGATCCGGCTCGACAGCACCGCCTCGCGTCGGACCAGCGCCCGCCCGAACAGCTCCGGGCTGGGCAGACTGCGCCCGAGTCCGGCCAGCTCACCGACCGCGCGATCTGCCGTGGACAGCTGCCGGATCAGCGAGGGCGCCAGCGCGACCACCGGGGGCAGCGGCGGCGGTACGAACGCCTGATAACCGCGCTCCGCCCGGACCACATGTGTCCGCTGAGCGGGGGAGAAGTCCTCGAGTTTCATCTGGCGTCACCCCTGAAATCTAGGTAGTGATACTTTTTCCTCGAAAAGTATCACTCGTGGACTGTAGTGATACTTTGCTAGCTATGACAGCTAATAGTGCTACTTATCGAGCAAAAAGTAGCACTATTAGCATTGTGGGGTGGCCTCGCCCTCCGTCGGGAGACGCGAACGGCGTGGGTGGTGATCGCTTCGGACCACCCCGGGGTTGTCATCTCCGAGGCGGGTAGGGTCCGGTAGTCGGGGAAGTTCGGTGGAGGAGGGGACATGACATCAGCGGGGCCAGGAGCTCAGTTCGGTTATCCGCAGCAGCCGGGTCAATACGGAACGCCGCAGCCCGGCCCCTACGGTGCACCCCAGCCGTACCCGCCGCAGCAACCGGGCCATTACGGCGCGCCACCACGACAGCCCGTCCCCTACGGAGCGCCCCAGCCGTATCAACCTGCGCCCTATGGCACCCCGCAGCCGTACTCCCAGCAGCCTTACGGCCAGCCGAACCCCGCCCCCTCCGGCGCACCCGCGCAGCCGAATCACGCTGCCCCGCAGCCCCCTTCACCCGCAGGCCCCGAGGAAGGCCCCGCAGTCCAGGCCTACCGCGCGGCCGTCGCCCAGCACATGGCCATGGGCGGCCTCCAGGTGAGCCAGAACTGGCTGGGCCCCGTCTGGTCCACGATCGGTATCGGGGCAGTCATCAAAAGCTCCCTCAACCCGATCGAGCTGGCCGTCTGCGTCGGCTACGCAGGCGAGATCTCCCCAGCCACCGTCGCTGGCTTCACTCGCCAGGTAGACGAATTCGCCCGCTCCATCCGCCGCCCCAGCGCCTTCGCCGTCAAAGGCGGCGCCTGCGCCGTAGCCGCCCTCATCTCCGAACGAGTCCACCCCGCAGCCATCCCCGCCGTCACCAACAAACCCATGAGCTTCGGCACGGTAGTAGTCCCCGCCGTCATCGACCTCACCGCCCGCCACCTCCTCATCGCCCAGAACACCCCGATGATCGGCCTGGCCATGTGGGGCAGCGTCAAAGGCAAAGCCCGCCTCTACCTCCCCGAGCCCCGAGCGGTCTGCTGAGCGCGGCTGGATTCACATACACACGTTCGCTGAGGTCGGCTTCATCCCGTCCGCTCGGACCATCCCACTCGAACACGCTGTCTCGAAAGCGTTCTGGCACAGCGGAACGAACGAACTCCGCTGCGGCAGATGTTCCTCTCCTGAACCTGATGTCACGAATCTCTGGAACTTCCGTATCGGCGATCCAGAACCGCGGCTGAAGCAGCCACTTTCCGCCGTCGTTGAATTCGGGCTCTCGCCCCGTGAACGGTTCATGCCGCCACCAGTCGCCTATCGATACCATCCGAAGGTATCCGGCGTTGCGAGAATCTTCGCTGTCCAGTCGAGCTCGCTCGCGTACGCCCACAGTGGGGGTTCACTGGGCGGTGTTTCTCGTGTACATCGTGGAGTCGGATCAAGGGGTATCCGAGTTCGCGGAGGCCGTCCAGCGGTGTGCGCGAGTCGAGGCGCGTTCGGATGAACAGACGCTGGCCTTGGTACGGGGCGTAGCGCCGGAGACGGGTGGGGACGGGGATGCCGTCGGCTACCGGTATTCCGGGACGCAAGGAATGCGCGGTGATGGTGACCAGATGGCGGAGACGCCGATGGTGCAGGAGCGGTTGGTAGGGCGGGTCGGTGATCGGCTGGTCACTGCCGGGGTGACGATACTGTCGCGGCCGGGTGAGACTGTGACCGACGGGCAGGTTCAGGCCGAATCCGAGGTTCTGCGAACGGTTTTCGATCGTACTGTCGAGAGGCTGAGCGCGTGACGAGGTATGTCGGCGGTCGGGCCGCGACTCGATGTGCGCGGATTCCGCTGGTACTGGCGGTGTTCGGGCTGGTGGTCGCCTGCGGTGGACCGGCGGCGACCTGTCGGACTGCGGAATCGCCGAGCGGGTGGATCGGGACAGCGCGGTGGTTCTCGGGCGCATCGACGTGGCGATGAACTATGACAACTACGTGCCGGAGACGGATCGCGCGGCCCGGGACGCGGAGGTGGCGGCCGATTACGAGCGGCTTGCCGAGATCGCCGAGGCAGGAGCGGAAGGCATGTCGCCGGGGACTGTGCGGGAGGCGACCGACGGGATGGTCGCGCCGTATCGGGCGGCGGCGGAATGGTCTCGCCGCCCGGATCGTACAGACGCGGAACTGCCGGTCACGCTGCAGAAGGTGCAGGCTGTCGCCGACTCACGGCAGGCGTTCCACGACTCCTGCGAGAACCTTCCGGGGGCGCGGTAGCTCGGCAGTTAGGTGGGGCGCGGGGCGACCCAGAGGGCTTCGGCTACGGCGCAGAGGGCGCCGGAGCGGGTGGAGAGGGCTACGCCGACGGTGTGTTTGCGGCCTTCGTGGTGGATCGGCCAGGCGTGGGCGATGTAGTCGGTGTCGGCGGGGGTGGGGCGGAGCTGGGTGGCGGTGAGGGCGGCGGTGACGGCGCCCTGGGCCATGCCCTGGAAGACCCAGGCGGCGATGCCGCCGGGGCAGTCGAGGGTGGACCAGATGATCTCCGGGGGGAGGTGGCCGGTGTCGTCGGCGAGGCGGGGGTCGGGGGTCCAGGCGGCGGCCATGAGGGGCTCGCCGGGGACGGCCCAGGGGAACAGGCGCAGGCCGTGGCCGGGGGCGCATTCTACACCGCAGCCGAAGCAGTCGGTGACGGGGCGTTTCGGGCTGGTGCGGGCGGCCTCGGTGGCGGCGCTCGCGACGGACCAGGAGGGGGCCGGGGGTGGGGTGAGGTCCAGGGTCGCGGGGGCGGCCTGGGCGAGCAGGGTGCCGTCGGCGTCGACCAGGGTGGTGTGGCCGGGGGCGCCGGTGGGGAGGGCGAGGGTCGTGCCGATGGGGACGGCGCGGCGGAAGTCGACGCGGACGGTGTCGGCGCCGGAGCGGCGGGCCAGCAGGCCGGCGACGTAGCCACCGAAGGCGACCCGGGGGTAGCCGTGGATGTGATCGGGGAAGGTCACTGCCTCGGTCTGGATCATGTTGATGGACTCACCTTCCGGCCGGTCGAACAGCCTCGACCATACCGAGTGCGTCGACAGCCACTGACCGGGCGGGTGCCGAGGTGCGTGCAGAAGGAGCGATGCCGGGCCCGCGACGGGGCCCCGCACCGGAATACCTCGGGGTCAGTCGTCCTCGTGGTCGACCAGCAGATCGGTCGCGGCGGCCTCGTCGATGACCCAGGTGGTGGAATCGATGCCGACCGCACCGGCGGAGGGGACGTCGTCGGGGGAGGCGCCGTTGACGGCGGCGGCGACCGCGGCGGCCTTGCCGATCCCGCTGACCACGAGCATGACGTGGCGCGAGCGGTGGATCGCGGGCAGGGTCAGGCTCACCCGGGTGGGCGGCGGCTTCGGGCAATCGTGCACGGCGACAACGTAATCGGTCTGTTCCCGGATGGCGGGGGAGTGCGGGAACAGCGAGTCGATGTGGCCTTCGGGGCCCATGCCCAGGACGGTGAGGTCGAATTCGCCGCGCTCGTCGAGCTCGGTGTGGAGGAGTTGGGCGTAGGCCGCGGCGGCCGCCTCTGGGGAGCCGTAGGTGCCGTCGGAGGCGGCGATCGGGAAGACGTGGGCGGGGTCGAGCGGGACGTGGTCCAGCAGGGCCTGGCGGGCCTGCAGTTCGTTGCGGTCGGCGTCGCCGTCGGGGACGAAGCGCTCGTCGCCCCAGTAGACGTAGAGCTGGGACCAGTCGATGGCGCCGGGATTGCGCCGCACCCGCTCGAGCAGGCGGATGCCGTCGCTGCCGCCGGTCAGCGACACCGAGGCGGTGCCGCGTTCGGCCTGGGCGGCGACGATCACGTCGACGAAGCGCTCGGCGGCGGCGTCGGCGAGCAGGTCGGGGTCGTCGTGGACCTCGACGGTGTTGGCGGGGAACTCCGCGCCGAGCTCGTCGTGCACGTCGATGCGATCACTCATAGGTCACCTTCTCGATTCCGGCGAGCGCCTCGGCGTAGATCTCGTCGGCGTCCAGGCGCCGCAGTTCCTCGGCCAGGCAATCGCGAGTTTCCCGGCGCGCCAGCGCGATGCGCTGATCGGGTTCGCCGGTGCGGGTCAACGTAGCGGTTCTGCCCAGCTGCGGCCGGGCGATGGCGATCGAATCGGTGCCGCGGTGCAGCTCCACCCGCAGCTCGCCCGTGCGGCGCACGACCGGGCAGCGCAGCCGCGCGGCCAGCCACCCGGCGAGCGTATCGAGCGCGGGCTCCTCGGCCAGCCCCGACACGGTCACCGCGGTGACCGGAGCGAACGGGGGCTCGTCCAGCGCCGCGGCCAGCAGCGCCCGCCAGTAGGTGATCCGGCTCCACGCCAGATCGGTGTCGCCGGGCGCGTAGGAGTAGCGGCGCTTCTTGATGGCGGCCTGCGGGTCAGGGGCGAAGGTGGCGTCGGTGATCCGCCGCTTGGCCAGCCTGCCCACCGAGTCCTGGGACGGGAACTCCGGGGCGCCGCGCGGCCACCACGCCACCACCGGGGTGTCGGGCAGCAGGAACGGGGTGACCACACTGCTCTCGTGATTCACCAGCGGACCCTGCAGGCGCAACACGATGACCTCGGCCGCGCCCGCGTCGCCGCCGACGCGGATCTGGGCGTCGAGGCGGGTCTCGGCGTCGCGGTCGCCGCGGGCCAGCACGATCACCCGGCAGGGGTGTTCGCGGCTGGCGTCGTTGGCGGCGTCGATGGCGTCCTCGGCCTCGGAGGAGTCCAGCGTGCAGACCACCAGGGTGAGCACCCGGCCCTGGGTGATCACGCCGTTGGTCTCGCGCAGCTGCACCATGCGCTTGGCCACGTCGACGGTGTTGGTGTCGGGCATGTCGACGATCACGGGCGCCGCCATTCCCGCCCGCTGCGCGCGAGCATCTCCTCGGCCGAGGCGGGACCCCAGGTGCCCGCCTCGTAGGGTTCGGGTTTGCCCTCGGCGGCCCAGTGCGCGAGCACGGGATCGAGGATGCGCCAGGACAATTCGACCTCGGCGTTGACCGGGAACAGCGACGGCACCCCGAGCAGCACGTCGAGGATGAGGCGCTCGTAGGCCTCGGGGGAGGACTCGGTGAACGCCTCGCCGTAGCTGAAGTCCATGTTCACATCGCGCACTTCCATGCTGGACCCGGGGACCTTGGAACCGAAGCGCAGGGTGATGCCCTCGTCCGGCTGTACCCGGATGACCAGCGCGTTCTGGCCGAGTTCCTCGGTCATGGTCTGGTCGAAGGGCAGGTGCGGTGCCCGCTTGAACACCACCGCGATCTCGGTGACCCGGCGGCCCAGGCGCTTGCCGGTGCGCAGGTAGAACGGCACACCGGCCCAGCGGCGGTTCTCCACGTGCAGGGTGATCGCGGCGTAGGTCTCGGTGCGCGACTGGGGGTCGAAGCCCTCTTCCTCGTGCAGGCCGACGACGTGTTCGCTGCCCTGCCAGCCCTCGGTGTACTGGCCGCGCGCGGTGGTCTCGTCGAGCGGCTCGACCAGTTTGGTGGCGGAGAGGGCCTTGATCTTCTCGGCGGTGAGCTGCATCGGCTCGAAGGAGGTGGGTTCCTCCATGGCGGTGAGCGCGAGCAGTTGCAGCAGGTGGTTCTGGATGACGTCGCGGGCGGCGCCGATGCCGTCGTAGTAGCCCGCGCGACCGCCCAGGCCGATGTCCTCGGCCATGGTGATCTGCACGCTGTCGACGTAGTTGGCGTTCCAGATCGGTTCGTAGAGCTCGTTGGCGAAGCGCAGCGCCAGGATGTTCTGCACCGTCTCCTTGCCGAGGTAGTGGTCGATGCGGAACACCTGCTCCTCCGGGAACACCCGGTTGACCAGGGCGTTGAGCTCCTTGGCGCTGTCGAGATCGTGGCCGAAGGGCTTCTCGATCACCACCCGGCGCCACGGCAGGTAGCCGTCGGCGTCGGCGGCGGCGGGCTTGGCCAGGCCGTGTTCGGAGAGCTGGTCGAGCACCACCGGGAACATGTTCGGCGGGATCGACAGGTAGAAGGCGTAGTTGCCGCCGGTGCCACGCTCGGCGTCGAGCACGGTGAGGGTCTCGGCCAGGGTGGCGAAGGCGACGTCGTCGTCGAAGCTGCCCTGGACGAACCGCAGGCCCTCCGCCAGGTGGTCCCAGACCTCCTGGCGGAAGGGCGTGCGGGCGTGCTGTTTGACCGCGTCGAGCACGACCGCGGCGAAATCCTCGTCGGCGTAGTTGCGCCGGGCGAAGCCGACCAGGGCGAAACCAGGGGGCAGCAGCCCCTGGTTCGCCAGGTCGTAGATGGCCGGCATCAGCTTCTTACGGGACAGATCTCCGGTCACACCGAAGATCACCAGGCAGCACGGGCCCGCGATGAAGGGGACCCGTTTGTCACGTTCGTCGCGCAGCGGATTGCCGGCCATCGGGTCAGTTGCCCCCCGCCGCCGCGGTCAGTTCGGCGGTGGTGGCCGCGATCAGTTCGCCCCACGCGGACTCGAACTTGTCGACGCCCTCGCGCTCGAGCAGGTCGAACACGTCGGTCAGGTCGATGCCGACAGCCGTCAGGTCGGCGAAGACCTGGGCCGCCTCGACCGCGTGCCCGCTGAGCGTGTCGCCACGGACCTCGCCGTGGTCGGCGAAGGCCTCGAGGGTCTTCTCCGGCAGGGTGTTGACGGTGTTCGGGCCGACCAGCTCGGTGACGTAGAGGGTGTCGGGGTAGTCCGGGTTCTTGACCCCGGTCGAGGCCCACAGCGGCCGCTGCCGGTTGGCGCCCTGGGCGGCGAGGTGGTTGTAGGTGGAGGTGTGCGCGCCACCGTCGAACACGTCCTGGTACTCGGCGTAGGCGAGCCGGGCATTGGCCACGCCCGCCTTGCCGCGCAGAGCCAGCGCCTCGGGGGTGCCGATCGCCTCGAGGCGCTTGTCGATCTCGGTGTCCACGCGGGAGACGAAGAACGAGGCGACCGAGTGGATCTTGGCCAGGTCGTGGCCGCCGATCTTGGCGTTGCGCAGGCCGTCGAGGTAGGCGCCCATCACCGCGCGGTAGCGCGGCACCGAGAAGATCAGCGTCACGTTGACGCTGATGCCCTCGCCGATCACCGAGGTGATGGCGGGCAGGCCCGCCTCGGTGGCCGGGATCTTGATGAACAGGTTCTTGCGGTCGACGATCTTCCACAGCTCGATGGCCTGGGCGACGGTCTTGTCGGCGTCGAAGGCGAAGCGCGGGTCGACCTCGATCGAGACCCGGCCGTCCACGCCGCCGGTCTGCTCGAACACCGGGGCGAGCACGTCGCAGGCGGCGCGCACGTCGTCGGTGGTCATGGTGCGGATCGCGGCATCGGCGTCGGCGCCCTGGGCCGCGAGTTCGCGCAGCTGGGTGTCGTAGCCGTGACCCTTGCTGAGGGCGGCCTGGAAGATGCTCGGGTTGGTGGTGACCCCGACGACGCCGCGGGTCGCGATCAGCTCGGCGAGATTGCCGGAGCCGATCCGATCGCGGGACAGATCGTCGAGCCACACCGAGACCCCCGCGGCCGAGAGCGCGGCGAGATTCTCGTTCTGTGCCATGGTCTTTACCCCTTCACCTTGTCGAGCGAACGCTGCGCGGCGGCGACGACGGCATCGGCGGTGATACCGAATTCGCTGTAGAGCTTCTTGAAGTTCGCCGACGCGCCGAAGTGCTCGATCGAGACGATCTCGCCCGCGTCACCGACGAACCGGTACCACGGCATCGCGATCCCGGCCTCGACGACGACCCTGGCACGCACCGCGGGCGGGAACACCTCGTCGCGGTAGGCCTGGTCCTGCGCGTCGAACCACTCCACGCACGGCATCGAGACCACACGGGTCGGGACGCCCTGCTCCTCCAGCGTAGTGCGCGCGGCGACGGCGAGCTGCAGCTCCGAACCGGTGCCGACGAGGATCACCTGCGGGGTGCCGGTGGACGCCTCGGCGAGGATGTAGCCGCCCTTCTTGACGCCCTCGTAGCTGGTGCCCTCGAGGGTGGGCACGTCCTGGCGGGTCAGCGCCAGCGCGGACGGGCCGTCCTGGTGCGGGGTGTCGTAGGTGTGGAAGTGCGAGGTGTGCTCGTCGGAGTCGCGCTCGAGGATGGTGCGCCAGGCGTGGGTGGTCTCGTTGGCGTCACCGGGGCGGACGACGTTCAGGCCGGGGATGGCGCGCAGCGCGGCCAGGTGCTCGATCGGCTGGTGGGTGGGGCCGTCCTCGCCTAGGCCGATGGAGTCGTGGGTCCAGACGTAGATCGAGGGCACCCGCATGAGCGCGGCCAGGCGCACGGCCGGGCGCATGTAGTCGGAGAACACCAGGAAGGTGCCGCCGTAGGGGCGGGTCGGGCCGTGCAGCGCGATGCCGTTGAGGATCGAGCCCATGGCGTGCTCACGGATGCCGAAGTGCAGGGTGCGCCCGTAGGGCTGCGCCTTCCACATGCCGGTGGAGATCGACTCCGGGCCGAAGCTCGGCTGGTTGGGCATGGTGGTGTTGTTGGACTCGGCCAGGTCGGCCGAGCCGCCCCACAGCTCGGGCAGTTCGTCGGCGACCGCCGCCAGGAACTTGCCGGAGGCCTTGCGGGTGGCCATGCCCTTGGGGTCGGTCTCGTAGGTCGGCAGCGACTCGGTCCAGCCCGCGGGCAGCGAACGGGTCTGCAGGCGGTCGAACAGGGCCTTGTTCGACGGGTGGGCGGCGGCCCAGGTGTCGAAGTCCTGCTGCCAGGCCGCCTTGGCCTCGGTGCCGCGGATCTGGGCCTTGCGCGTGTGCTCGATGACGGCCGGGTCGACGTCGAAGGACTTCTCCGGGTCGAAGCCCAGCGCCTGCTTCACCGCGGCCACCTCGTCGGCGCCCAGCGCGGCACCGTGCACGCCGCCGGTGTTCATCTTGTTCGGGGCCGGGTAGCCGATGATGGTGCGCAGGATGATGATCGACGGCTTGTCGGTGACCGCCTTGGCGGCCTCGATGGCGGCCTCGATCGCGACGACGTCCTCGCCGCCCTCGACGACCTGCACGTGCCAGCCGTAGGCCTCGTAGCGCGCGGGCACGTCCTCGGTGAAGGCGATGTCGGTGTCGTCCTCGATGGAGATCTCGTTGTCGTCGTAGATCACCACGAGGTTGCCCAGCTGCTGGGTGCCCGCGATCGAGGAGGCCTCGGCGGTGACGCCCTCCTGCAGGTCGCCGTCGGAGGCGATGGTGTAGATGAAGTGGTCGAACGGGCTGGTGCCCGCGGGGGCGTCCGGATCGAACAGGCCGCGCTCACGGCGGGCCGCCATGGCCATGCCGACCGCGGAGGCCAGACCCTGGCCCAGCGGGCCGGTGGTGATCTCGACGCCGTCGGTGTGGCGGAACTCGGGGTGGCCGGGGGTCAGCGAGTCCCACTGGCGCAGCTGCTCGAGGTCGGTCAGCTCGAGGCCGAAACCGGCCAGGTAGAGCTGGATGTAGAGGGTGAGGCTGGAGTGCCCACAGGACAGGACGAAGCGGTCGCGGCCGACCCAGCGGGGTTCGGTGGGGTCGTGGCGCATGGTGCGCTGGAACAGCGTGTAGGCGACCGGCGCGAGGCTCATCGCGGTGCCGGGGTGGCCGTTGCCCGCCTTCTGCACCGCATCGGCGGCGAGCACACGGGCCGTGTCGACGGCCTTGGTGTCCAGGTCCGTCCAGTCGCTGGGGTAGTTCCGCTGAGTGAGGGCGCGAATGTCGTCTGTGACTGACACGACCGTGGTTCTCCTGACCTAGGTTTCGTCGACGGCGATACATGGCAGCGGCGATGGTGTCTGGTTACGGACCGCACGCGGCCGGGGGTGCGTACCGATGTACAGGAATACCCTAGAGGTGCTGCTATACCGAACCGGCGCGAACCCTGGGTGTGAGTGTAGGCGCGATCCCGGCGCGCGGGGGATGGTGACCGCCCACACCGTGGCAGGGCCCTGGCGTTCGGCGGTGGGGGCGTGGGTCTACCATCGTCTGTAGTAGTGGCCGCGCCGCAGCCGCGCGCTGCTCGTTCCATTGCCGGATGAGAAGCACAGCGTGCGAGGAGAAACAGTGCGGATCGGTCACCAGCCGGGTAGTAGCGGTGCGCACGGTAGCTCGTCGACGGCGCTGGCCGATCGGCTGGCCGGCGACAGCCTGGGCGCGCGGATCGTGCGCAAGCCCCTGGCCTACATCGCCCTCACCAAGCCCCGCGTCATCGAGCTGCTGCTCGTGGCCACCATTCCGACGATGCTGCTGGCCGACCGCGGCACCGTCGACATCCGGCTGATCCTGGTCACCCTGTTCGGTGGCTGGATGGGCGCGGCCAGCGCCAACACCCTCAACTGTGTGGCCGACGCCGACATCGACAAGGTGATGAAGCGGACCGCGCGGCGCCCACTGGCCCGCGACGCGGTGCCGACCCGCAACGCGTTCGTCTTCGGCGTCTCGCTCGGCGCGCTCTCCTTCGCCTGGCTGTGGTGGCAGGCCAACCTGCTCAGCGGCCTGCTGGTGGTCGCGACGATCCTGTTCTACGTCTTCGTCTACACCAAGGGTCTCAAGCGCCGGACCTCGCAGAACGTGGTCTGGGGCGGCGCCGCGGGCTGCATGCCCGCCCTCGTCGGCTGGTCCGCGGTGACCGGCACCATCGGCTGGCCCGCGCTCGTGCTGTTCGCGGTGATCTTCTTCTGGACGCCGCCGCACACCTGGGCGCTGGCCATGCGCTACAAGGAGGACTACCGCGCGGCGGGCGTGCCCATGCTGCCGGTGGTGGCGACCGAGCAGGTGGTCACCAAGCAGATCGTCATCTACACCTGGCTGACCGTGCTGGCCACGCTGGCGCTGGTGCCCGCGACCGGTGTCATCTACGCGGCGGTCGCGCTGGTGGCCGGTGCGTGGTTCCTGCTGATGGCCCACCAGCTCTACGCCGGGGTGCGGCGCGGCGAGTCGGTGAAGCCGCTGCGGCTGTTCCTGCAGTCGAACAACTACCTGGCGGTGGTATTCTGCGGGCTGGCCGTGGACTCGGTGCTCGGGTGGGACACCGTGGGCAGCTTCTTCGGGCTCTGATACGTCGAGACGAACCGATGGCCGGGCACGATGCCCGGCCATCGGTCGTTTCCGGGGTCACCAGCGTCGGGCGAGGTGACCGTCCGGGCGGATGAGGATGTGGGTGCCGGGGGCGGCCGCGTAGGCGTCGGCGGCGTGTCCGCCGGTATCGACCAGGGCATCGAGCGCGATCCCCGCGCTGTTCGGGCGGTGGATCTCCACGATGCGGAGCTGGTCGAAGCGCGGGTGCTGATCGGCGCGGCTGTCGCCCGAGGAGACGGCCGACGGCTCGGCGGCACTCGATGGGGCGAAGCGCAGCAGGGTGGCGTGCGGGCCGCGGAAGAGGTCGAAGAGGCGGATCGGGTGGCCCTGCGGGTCGTGCAGGGGTGCGTCGGGGGCGCGGTCGCCCGCCACGAGCGGGCCGTGGTCGGCGGGGGAGCGGTAGCTGATGCCGAGCTGGCGGGTTTCGGGCCCGCGGGCCAGGGCATCCTCGGCGCCGTCGACCATCTTGTCCAGGAGTTCGGTGCTCAGGCCCAGGATGTGGGCGGCGACCGCGCGGCGTTCCGGTTCGTAGGTGTCGAGTGGGGCCGGGTCGCCGTGCAGGGCGGCGGCCAGTTTCCAGCCGAGGTTGTAGGCGTCCTGGACGCCGGTATTGAGGCCCTGGCCGCCGGTCGGCGGGTGCACGTGCGCGGCGTCGCCCGCGAGCAGGACCCGGCCCACCCGGAATTGTGCGGCCAGCCGGATATTGGGGCGCCACACGGTGATCCAGCGCAGCTCGGACAGAGTGATGTCCAGGCCCGGTGCGTGCCGGTCGACCAGGTTCTGGAGGGTGGTCAGGTCGGGGTCGTGCTCCTCGGTCAGCGGCGCGGCGAACTGGAACAGGCGGCCGCCGGGCAGCGGGGACAGGGCGATCCCGTCGGTCGGCCGGTCGGCGGCCGCGGCGAACCAGTAGCCGTGCTCGTGGTCGAGGGCGTCCGCGCGGACATCGCCGAGCAGCATGCGCAGGGAGTCGTCGGTGGTGCCCTCGAAGGCGATGCCGAGGTGTTTGCGGACCGTGCTCGCGCCGCCGTCGGCGCCCACCAGGTAGGCCGCGCGGATCGTCTCCGTGCCGTCGTCGCGCCGTAGCGTCACGGTGACGCCGGTGTCGTCCTGGGTGAAATCGGTGACGGCGGTACCGAATTCGACCGTCACGCCGAGTTCGGCGAGCCGGGCGCGCAGGATTGCCTGGGTGTCGGACTGACCGAGCACCCAGGCGTTCGGGTACGGCACATCGGGCGTGGGTGCGACCGGTTCGGCCATCCGCCGTTCGCCGACCGGGGTGCCACCGAGGTAGGCGCGCATGACCGGGAGATCGCGTCCGGCGGCCAGGACCGCGGGCAGGACGCCGAGATCGTCGAACACCTCCAGGGTGCGGGGCTGGATGCCGTCGCCGCGCGAGCCAACGAAGGGCGCGGCGGCCCGGTCGACGATCCGGACCGCGATGCCGCGCCGGGCCAGATCGATCGCGAGGGTGAGCCCGGTCGGGCCCGCGCCGGTGACAACTACCTGGTCGAACATGAGAACCGCCTTCGGGAACCATTGATGAATCAGAATTCAGTGAATATGAATTCAGTTTCACTCTTGGTACCGTCGGCTGTCAAGGAGGTGCGGGTGGTAGTCAGCAGGCGGGAGAAGTCGGCGGAGACCGAGCAGGCGCTCAAGGACGCCGCGCGGGCCCTGTTCGCCGAGCGCGGCTATCTGAACACCAAGATCACCGACATCACCGCGGCCGCGGGCCGAGCGGCGGGCTCGTTCTACAACCACTTCGCGGGCAAGGAGGAACTGCTCCAGGCGCTGCTCGCCGATCTGGCCGCCGCGGGTGACGAGCAGGCGGCCGACCCCGCGCACCTCGGCGATTTCACCGACCCGGCGGCGGTGCGTTACCACGTGCGCGCGTACTGGACCTTCGCGCGCGAGCACGCCGCGGTGCTGCGGGCGATGGGGGAGGCGGCGCAGGTCAGCCCGGAATTCGCGCGCACCATCGCGGGTTTCGGCGCCGAACAGCGCGCCGATATCGCCGACCACGTGGCCGATTTCCCCGCGCGCGGGCTGCGGCTGCCGGGCACGGTCGACGCGAGCCTGGCGATGATGGTCGCGGCGATCGACGGGATGCTGCGGATGGTGCGCGACGGATCGGTGACCCTCACCGACGAGGAGGCGATCGACGCGCTCACCCGGTTCGTCTACCGGGGGCTCACCGGGCGGGAGTGCTGAGCTCCGGTGCCGCGGGCTCGATGTCGCGGCGTTTGATCAGCAGGACGATCGCCAGCACCGGGTAGACCAGGATCGGCAGCAGCGTGCCGAGGTAGAAGGTCTGATCGACCAGGATCGCGCTGCCGCTGAGCAGGGTGAAGTCGAACAGGCCGTGGATGATCGAGTTCGCGGCGTTACCCCGGCTGACCCGGCGGATGAGGTAGAAGAAATAGCCCGCCAGGCTGACGATGATCGCCTGCGGCAGTGCCGAGATCCCGTGCCCGAGAACATTGGTCAGGTGCACCGCGCCGAAGACGATGCTCGACCACAGCGCCACCCGGCCCTCGGTGAGGCCGTGCTCGCGCAGCACCGTCACCCCGATGCCGCGGAAGATGCCCTCCTCGCCCCAGCCGACGAACTGGGTGGCGACGAGCAGCACCAGCACATAGAGCCACCCCTTGTCGGCCAGTGCGCTGTAATTGATGCCAAGGACGATGGCGACCAGGAACACCGCCGGTACCACCCACACCCACGGCCGGGTCGGCCGGTCGTCGCGCAGGACGGGCCGCAACCAGCCGAGGTAGGCGATCACGCCGTAGGTGAAGGCCAGCGCGACGCCGAGCGGAATGATCATCCCGAACACGACGCCGCGGGTGGTGAAGAAATCGTCCTCGCCGGACAGGTGCTGCACCGCGAGTCCGCCCAGCTGGATGGTGGCCAGATAGACCACCACGATTACGGCGAACAGGGGATAGCTCAGTTGTCGGGCGCCGCGCGGTCTCGCTGACGTGCTCATGGGGCGAATCTAACGGTCCGACTCGCCGCCCGACGCGGATTACGCCCGCGGCTCGCCCGGCGATTCGGACCGGGCGAGCCGCGGCGGCTTACGGCAGCAGTACCAGGGACCCGGTGGTGCGGCGGGCCGCCAGGTCGGAGTGGGCCCGGGCGGCGTCGGCGAGGGGGTAGGTGGCGCCGATGCGGAAGGTGAGGGTGCCCGCGGCGATGCCGTCGAAGACATCGGTGGCGCGCCAGCGGAATTCGGCGCGATCACGGGTGTAGGCACCCAGCGAGGGCCGGGTCAGCCAGACGGAACCGGCGGCATTGAGGCGCTGCGGATCGAACGGGGGGACCGCGCCGCTGGCGGCGCCGAACAGGGCCAGGGTGCCGCGGACGCGCAGGGACGCCAGGCTCGCCTCGAAGGTGCTCGCGCCGACACCGTCGTAGACCGCGGCCACGCCCTCGCCGCCGGTCAGCGCGCGAACGCGCTCGGCCAGGTCGTCGCCGTAGCGCAGGACCTCGGCGGCGCCCGCCGCGCGCGAGAGCTTCTCCTTGTCGTCGGTGGAGACGGTGGTGATCACTCGCCCGCCTTTGGCGGCGGCCATCTGGGTGAGTAGCAGGCCCACCCCGCCCGCGCCCGCGTGGATCAGCACCGGATCGCCCGGCTCGGGGCGGAACACCGATTCGACGAGGTAGTGGGCGGTCATCCCTTGCAGGAGCGCGGTGGCGGCCACGGTCGGCTCGACGCCGTCGGGCACCCGCACCGCGACGGCCGCGTCGACGGCCACCTTCTCGGCGTAGCTGCCCGGTGCCGATGCCCAGGCGACCCGGTCGCCCACGGCGAACTCGGTGACCTCGGCGCCGACCGCCGCCACGACGCCGGTGCCCTCGGAGCCGGGGATATACGGCGTCGCCTGCGGGTACTGGCCGGTCCGGAAGTAGATGTCGATGAAATTCACGCCGACGGCCTGGGTGTCGACCAGCAGCTGACCGGGGCCGATCTCGGGATCCGGCACCTCCACCGACCGCAGGACCTCGGGACCACCGTGCTCGGAAACCTGAATGGCGCGCATGAGTCTCCTTTGTACACCCCGTGTTCGACGCCACTCGGGGGTGGACTCGCGAGTACCGGCCGGTAAACTCTCGCCCATGAGTGCTACCACCGACGCCCCGGCCGCCGTGCGGGTGCCCGCCGAGGTCGAGAAGTCCGTCGCGAAGTTCGTCGCCGAGCACGGTGGTTCGGGCACGGCCGTGCTGCAGTACATCGGTGAGGAGGGGGTGCGCATCACCCTCGTCGGCGCCGACGGCATCCTCGGTGACCGTGTGGTGGCCGATATGGCGACCGCGAAGGCGCTGGTCGAGAAGGTCGACGGCCTCGCCGAGACCGACGAGTGGAGCCGCGAGCTGGGCTCGATCGTCACCCCGCTGAAGTCGCACTGGAAGAAGATGGCGGGCTGGGTGGCCCACCAGACCCGCTTCCCCAAGGCGCGCAACGCCGACGTCTTCCCCGGCGCCTAGCCGTTCACGACGACAGCCCGCGATCTCGGCGAGATCGCGGGCTGTTTCGCGTTTCGGGGGTCAGGAGGCGGCGGGCACCGCGGCGGGGACGTCGATGCGTTCGCGGGTGCGCAGCGAGGCCCACAGCGCGGCGGTCGCCGCCGTGCAGGCCGCGGCGCCGCCGACGTGCACCGCGACCAGCGCGGCGGGCACATCGGTGAAGTACTGGACGACGCCGACCAGCGCCTGCGCCACGACGAGCCCGAGCAGCACCCACAGGCGCTTGCGGATCGCCGGGGTCATCCCGACGGCGTAGAGGCCGAAACCGAGGCCGACCAGCAGCGCGAGATAGCCGACCAACAGCTGCGAGTGCAGGTGCACCAGGGTGACGATCTCGACCTGCAGCCGCTCGACCGGGCGTTCGATGCTCTTGTCGCCCGCGTGCGGTCCGGCGGCGGTGACCAGCGTGCCCGCGATCAGCACCCCCGCCAGCGCGACGCCGCTCAGCGCGGTCAGCCAGCGCAGCGGCGCGGGGACCTGCACGGTCTCCACGCCGTCGTCGGGCTCGCTGATCTTGGCGTAGAGCACCACCGCCAGCCACACCATGGCCATCGAGGCCAGCAGGTGCACCGCGACGGTCCACCACAGCAGGCCGGTGCGCACGGTGATACCGCCGATGATCGCCTGCACGACCGTGCCGCCGGGCATCAGCCACGCGTAGACCAACACTTCCTTGCGGCGCCGGGCGCGCACGACCGCCAGCACGATCAGCGCCGCGCACAGCGTCACCGCGAAGGTGAGCAGGCGGTTGCCGAACTCGACGGTCTGATGGATGACCGGCACCTCCGACACCCCGACCGGGGTGAAGCTGCCGGGGAAGCATTGCGGCCAGGTCGGGCAGCCCAGACCGGAGGCGGTGACGCGCACGATGGCGCCGGTCACCGAGATCCCGGCCTGGCTGAGGATCACCGCGACGGCGATGAGCCGCTGCACCCGCAGCGAGGGGAGCGGAAGCCGGTCGACGAGTCCCAGGAAGGCGCGATACAGCACGTCATGATGGTACTGGCCGCCGATTCCGGCCCACCGGCAGGGCTACTACAACGCGTCGTTGATCTTGTTCAGCTGAAGCGGAACAGGCGGGTCGCGAGCCAGCCGCAGATCAGGCCCCAGGTCGCGAGCACGGCGACGCCGAACCAGTCGACCGTGCCCGTCAGGGCCGATTCCAGAGTGAAGGCCAGGGCGCCGGAGGGCACCAGCCGCACCAGGACGGTCACCGCGGTGTGCAGGGAGTCGCCCACCAGGACGAGGCTGGCCACGCCGAGCATGATGAACCACAGGATATTGGCCAGGGCCAGCACGACCTCGGCCTTGAGGGTGCCGCCCAGCAGCAGGCCCATGGCGGCGAAGGTCGCGGTGCCCAGGGCGATCACCAGCGCGCCGAGCGCGAGTCCGCCGATGCCGGGGCGCCAGCCCAGCGCCATCCCGATCGCGCCCAGCAGGATCGCCTGCAGCACCACCACGATCAGCACCGCCGCGCACTTGCCCGCGATCACGCCCCAGCGCGGCAGCGGGGTGGCGCCGAGGCGCTTGAGCGCGCCGTAGCGGCGGTCGAAGCCGACGGCGATGGCCTGGCCGGTGAACGCGGTCGACATCACCGCGGTCATCATCACCATCGGCACGATCTTCTCGACCCGGTGCTCGCCGAGATCGCCGAAGGGCAGCAGGGTGAGTCCGACCAGCAGGGTGATCGGGATGAACATGGTGAGCAGCAGCTGTTCGCCGTTGCGCAGCAGCAGTTTCAGCTCGAGCGCGGTCTGCGCGGTGAGCATGGCCGCGCGCGCGGCGGGCCGCGGGGCGGGCGCGAAGGTGCCGGGGGCGAAGCGGCTCGAGGTGTCGGTCATCCGCGCAGGTCCCGTCCGGTCAGTTCGAGGAAGACGTCCTCGAGGCGGCGCTGATCGATGCGGATGTCGGTGGCCAGCACGTCCATCCGCGCGCACCAGGCGGTGACGGTGGCCAGCACCTGCGGGTTGATCTCGCCCTCCACCAGATAGGTGCCGGGGGTGGTCTCGCGCGGCGAGAACCCTTCCGGCAGGGCGGCGGTGAGCAGGGCGAGATCGAGTTTCGGTGGCGCGCTGAAGCGCAGCTGGCCCGCGGCGCCGTGCGCGGTGACCTCGGCCGGGGTGCCCTCGGCGACGACCTGGCCGTGATCGATGATGACCAGCCGGTCGGCGAGCTGTTCGGCCTCGTCCATCATGTGTGTGGTGAGCATGACGCTCACGCCGTCGCGGCGCAGCGCGTCGATGAGTTCCCAGACGATCAGCCGCGCCTGGGCGTCCAGGCCCGCGGTCGGCTCGTCCAGGAAGACGATCTCCGGCCTGCCGACCAGCGCGCACGCCAGCGCCAGACGCTGCTGCTGGCCGCCGGAGAGCCTGCGGTAGGGGGTGCGGCGGTTATCGCGCAGGCCCAGGGTGTCCAGCAGCCAGTCGGGGTCGATGGGGTCGGCCGAATAGGCGGCGACCAGGTCGAGCATCTCCCCGGCCCGGGCGCCCGGATAGGCGCCGCCGCCCTGCAGCATCACGCCGATGCGCGGGCGCAGCTGTTCGGAATCGGCGATCGGGTCGAGGCCGAGTACCCGCACGGTGCCCGCGTCGGGACGCACGAAGCCCTCGCACATCTCGACGGTGGTGGTCTTGCCCGCGCCGTTGGGGCCGAGCAGCGCGAACACCTGGGCGCGCTCGACGTCGAAGCGCAGGCCGTCGACCGCGGTGGTCTCGCCGTAGCGCTTGACCACGCCGTCGACGCGCACGGCCGGTCCGGAGCGTGTTGTCACGAGGTCACACCGTATTCCGTGGCCCGCTGTGACGGAGCCGACACCCCCGTCTGGGCCCGCCACGGCAGCGTGTGCCGGGTGAGCGCGAAGAACAGACCGAAGCAGACCGCGGCGGCCAGTGCGGCGCCGATGATCTGGAAGACCTGGAACTCGGCGCCGCGGGGCATCACCAGCAGGGAGACGACGGCGGAGAAGGCGACGGCGGGGACGCGGAAGACGGGCTGGGTAGCCCAGGCGGCCAAGGGGACGATGGCCCACAGCAGGTACCAGGGCTGGACCACCGGGAACAGCAGCACGACCGCGCCGAGCGCGACACCCAGCGCGCCCACGGGATGCAGTCGGCCGGTGCCGGTCGCCACGAGCATCCGGACGACCACGTACGCCGCCACCAGCGCCGCGATCGGCCGGGTGATCGACAGCAGTGCCGTGGTGTGGTCACCGAGACCCAGCAGCACGCCACCGAAACCGGTGATGATGCCGATGACGGTCGGCAAGGACATCCAGCTGCGCACGGCACTGGCCGTATTGAGCGTGAAGACCCACCCGAATCCGAGCCCGCTCAGCGAACTCACCAGCAGCGTCGTCACTCCCGCGATCACCGCGAGCAGCAGCGCCGCCTTGACGACCGCGCGCGCACTGCCGCCCCAGCGTCTGGCCAGGGCCATGCCGACGAAGCCGAGCGCGATGATCGAGGTGAGTTTGACCGACGAGGACAGCGTGATCACCACGGCGCCGCCGATGAGCAGGGCGTAGGCGCGACCGTCGAACGGCGGGGGGTTCGTGGGAGTGAGCCGGTCGGGTCGTCCGCCCTCGCCGTAGATCGCGCGCAGAGTGAGCTCCACACCCGCCAGCATCAGGCCCAGCATCAACGCGTCGTTGTGCACACCGCCGACCAGGTGGAACAGCACCAGCGGGTTGGCCGCACCCAGCCACAGCGCGCTCACCGGCGCCACCCCGCACCGCACCGACAGCCGTGGCAACGCCCACACGATCAGCGCCACACCGGCCAGCGCCAGCAGCCGGTGCACCCAGACCCCGGCGATGATGTTGTCGCCGGTCAGTTCCGCGATCCCGCGCCCGATCCAGAGGAACAGCGGACCGTACGGGGCGGGTGTGTCGCGCCAGATCGTCGGCACATTGTTGGTGAGCACATTGTCGATGCCGAGCCCGGCGACCGGGCCCTCGACATACGGGTCGATGCCGCGCGCGGCGATCTCGCTCTGCGCCAGATAGGAATAGACGTCGTTGCTGAACATCGGCGGGGCGACGCTGAGCGGGATGATCCACAGCAGCAGCGTGCGATCGAGCTGCGAACGGGTGAGCCGGTGCAGCGGCGACCCGGCCAGCCCGCCGACCGCGAAGCGGCCCAGCAGCAGCCACGCGCCGATCACCAGCACCGTGCCGAACATGCACATGGCCAGCGAGCCGGTGTGCGCGCGGGCGAAGATGCCGAGCACCCGCACGCCGGAGACCGGGTTCTGGTGCACCGGCTGCGCGCCGATACCGAGGGCGGCGATCGCCATGAGGACGGTGCCGGTGGCGCCCATCAGGCGGATCCGGTCCAGCTGGGCCCGCTCCTTCTTGTCGAGCCCGGGCACCTCGCTCTCGTCGCGGTGCAGCACCGCCACGGTGTGATCGGGTGTCGGCACGTCGAGCCCGAGAGCCCGCCTCCCGAACGCCAGTGTCTTGCGCGCCGCGCCCTCCAGTACCGCCACGAACAGGGAGCCTAGTGGGCGGTGCGGCCGATGTTCCCGCGCCGGTCGGCTACGGCACGTCGACCTGCGGCGATGGATGTGCCCCCGGCCTGCCCGTCAGGACTGGCTCGAGCCGGGCGGGGCCCCGACCAGCACCACCGCCGGTTCGCCGCGCTGCGCGACCGCGGCGCCGACGATGACGGCCAGGCACAGCACCGTCACCCCGGCCAGCGCCGCCCAGCCGATCCGCTGCGCCGTCTCCTGGTTCTTGGCCGACAACCACTCCGGGACGAACAGAATCCCCAGGGCGCTCAGCGTGCCCGCCGCGAGACCGCCGAGGTGTCCCCACAGCGAGATACCCGGGATGGAGAAGCTGATCACCACATTGATGCCGATCACCACCAGCATCGGTGTCGGGCTCTGCCGCAGCCGGATGAGGGTCACGGTGACCGCGCCGAACAGGCCGTACACCGCGCCGGACGCACCCGCGGTCGCGCCGAACGACTCGGTCAGCGCCATCACCGCGGCCGAACCACCCAGCAGCGACACGGCATAGACGCAGGCGAACCGCACCCGCCCGAGCACCCGCTCGAGATCGCGCCCCACCACATAGAGCGCGAACATGTTGACCAGCAGGTGAATCGCGCCGTAGTGCAGGAACCCCGATCCGACGACCCGGATCCATTCCCCGTCCGCCACGAGTCTCGGCACCAACACCCACGACCGGAACAGCGCCGACCCGCGATAGTTGTCCATCGCGCTGCCCGCCTGCGCCGCGGTGATCACATAGACCAGCACGTTCACCGCGATCAACCCGTAGGTGACCGCCGGAACCGCCGAACCCCCGGCCCGCGCCCCACCCACGGTCCGCACCGGCCGCACGTCCCGCTGCCCCTGCCGCACACAGTCCACACAGTGCTGCCCGACCGCCGCGGGCCGCAGGCACTCCGGGCAGGCAGGCCGCCCACACCGCGTACAAGCAAGCCCCGTAGGCCGATCAGGATGACGCACACACGTCGTTACAGGCGGGTTCGACACCCTCCCATCGTGCCAGACCCCCACCCACCCGTCCGGACAGTTGATCACCAGGCCCTGGCAGGCGTGCCCCGCCTCAGGACCCGGTGATCAGTCGTCCAGGAAGTGGTCGAGGACGGCGTTCATGACGCGGTGAGCGGTAGGGGTGTCCCCGCCGACGGCCACGGCGGGGACCAAGGGCCTGCCCTCCTCGTCGACGGTGAAGCTCGGGCCGAGTTGACCTTTCATGAGCGCGTAGCCCTCGGGGAGGACGTAGCGTCCGCGTTCGTCGAGTGGACCGTCGTCGAAGCTCGCCGCGGGGTAGTAGTCGAACAGGATCCCGGTGTGGACACCGTCGAGCCGGAAGGAGCAGGCGCCCAGCTGCTGTTCGTTCGCGGCGACGCTCGCACCGAGCGCGACCGGAACCACGCACGGATCGACACCGGTGAGGATGCTGAGCGGCAGGCCGGGGGTGGTGCCGTGCTGCGGTTGCCCGGCCCACCGCGCCATGGCGGCCCGCGCGAGGCGCTCCGCGGCCGGACACGGATCGCCGCCCGCGGGCAAACGCAGACTCACCGTGTACCCGACCGACGCCGGGTATTTCACGTCCACCCGGCACCATCGCTCACCTTCGGGAATCGAGCGGTCGGTCCTGCCGTCCCGGTCCTCGATCGTCGTGACGGTGGCGCCATCGATCGTGGCGGACTTGCTGGTGTCGGGGACGATGCCCCACGCACCGTCGAAGATGCCCGCGACAACCATGAGGTCGAAGCTGCCCGGGCCTTCGGCGGTTGTCAGCGTCATCCCGCAGCCTTCGGTCCGGATGCGGGGACATCGTGCCATGTCCTGTGGGTGAACGCTCGCGGGGAAGGTGGGAGGGGTGGGGCTGGTGGGGTGGACGGGGGTGTGCAATGGGTCACCTCGGGGTGGGGGATCGGTGGGGGTGGAGGGGGTGCACCTGGGGTTTTGCCGGGGGTTGGGGTGGGGTGGGGGTCTTCTGTGCAGGTCAGGGCAGCCTTTGTCAGGGGACCCTTATTAGATTTAGGGAAGTAATTCCGCCACACTGGTGTTGTGAAAACCGTGGGTTTGCGGGCAGGCGAGGACGGGACCGGTCGTAAGACGACCGGCGCCCGGTCGTCGGCGCTACCCGCGGCGACGGCGCACGAAGGGCAGACCAGGGCGGCCATCGTCCAGTTGCTGCTCGAAGAGGGTCCGATCACGGCGACGGCGATCGGGACCGCGCTCGGACTCGCGCCCGCGGGGGTGCGCAGGCACCTCGACGCGCTCATCGACGCGGGCCAGGCCCGGGCGAACCGCTCGGCGCCCTGGCAACAGAAGGGGCGCGGCCGTCCGGCCAAGCAGTATCAGCTCACCGCGGCGGGCCGGGGCAACCTGGGCCACGCCTACGACGATCTGGCCGGGGCGGCGATCCGCCAGCTCGGCGAGATCGGCGGCGACGCGGCGATCACCGAGTTCGCGCGCAAGCGGGTCCGCACGATCGTCGACGGCATCGAGCCGGTCGCCGAACACACCGCACCCCAGATCGAGGCCAAGGTGTCCGAGATCGCGGAAGCCTTCGCCGACGCCGGTTTCGCCGCCACCACCCGCCAGGTCGGTGCCGGTGTGCAGATCTGTCAGCACCACTGCCCCGTGGCCCACGTGGCCGAGGAATTCCCGCAGCTGTGCGACGCCGAACTGGACGCTTTCCGGGACCTGCTCGGCACCCACGTGCAGCGACTTGCGACGATCGCCAACGGCGATTGCGCGTGCACCACCCATGTGCCGTTGGTCGCGGTGCAGAAAACAGCCTCCACCCCATCCGCCGCACAGCCCGCGGCGGGACGAACGAACGACTCCGGAAGGAGTGCCGAATGACGACTGCCGCCGATCAGGTGCAACCGCTCACCCAAGACGAAACCATCGCCTCGCTGGGCACATACGGTTACGGCTGGGCCGACTCGGATGAGGCCGGTGCCAGCGCGCAACGTGGCCTGTCGGAAGCTGTCGTGCGCGACATCTCGGCCAAGAAGAGCGAGCCGGAGTGGATGCTCGACATCCGCCTCAAGGCGCTGCGCATCTTCGACCGCAAGCCGATGCCGGGCTGGGGTTCCAACCTCGACGGCATCGACTTCGACAACATCAAGTACTTCGTGCGCTCGTCCGAGAAGCAGGCCGAGAGCTGGGAAGACCTGCCCGAGGACATCAAGAACACCTACGACAAGCTGGGCATCCCCGAGGCGGAGAAGCAGCGTCTGGTCTCCGGTGTCGCCGCGCAGTACGAGTCCGAGGTCGTCTACCACTCCATCCGCGAGGACCTGGAGAAGCAGGGCGTCATCTTCCTCGACACCGACACCGCGCTCAAGGAGCACCCGGAGATCTTCCAGGAGTACTTCGGCTCGGTCATCCCCGCCGGTGACAACAAGTTCTCCGCGCTGAACACCGCCGTGTGGTCGGGTGGCTCGTTCATCTACGTGCCGCCGGGCGTGCACGTCGACATCCCGCTGCAGGCCTACTTCCGGATCAACACCGAGAACATGGGCCAGTTCGAGCGCACGCTGATCATCGTCGACGAGGACGCCTACGTCCACTATGTCGAGGGCTGCACCGCGCCGATCTACAAGTCCGACTCGCTACACTCCGCGGTTGTCGAGATCATCGTGAAGAAGGGCGGCCGCTGCCGCTACACGACCATCCAGAACTGGTCCAACAACGTCTACAACCTGGTCACCAAGCGGGCCAAGGCCGAGGCGGGCGCCACCATGGAGTGGGTCGACGGCAATATCGGCTCCAAGGTCACCATGAAGTACCCGGCGGTCTGGATGACCGGCGAGCACGCGCACGGCGAGGTCCTCTCGGTGGCGTTCGCCGGCGTCGGCCAGCACCAGGACACCGGCGCGAAGATGCTGCACCTGGCCCCGCACACCTCCTCGACCATCGTGTCGAAGTCGGTGGCGCGTGGCGGCGGGCGCGCGTCCTATCGCGGTCTGGTCCAGGTGAACAAGGGTGCCCACGGCTCCAAGTCGACGGTGAAGTGCGACGCGCTGCTGGTCGACACCATCAGCCGCTCCGACACCTACCCCTACGTCGACATCCGCGAGGACGACGTGACCATGGGCCACGAGGCGACCGTCTCCAAGGTCTCCGAGGACCAGCTGTTCTACCTGATGAGCCGCGGTCTCACCGAGGACGAGGCCATGGCCATGGTGGTGCGCGGCTTCGTCGAGCCCATCGCCAAGGAACTGCCGATGGAATACGCCCTCGAGCTGAACCGCCTGATCGAACTGCAGATGGAAGGAGCCGTCGGCTGATGGCCGTGGACAACGTTGCCGAGGCCGCCGAGGCTCGCATTCCGGCGATCAACAAGGGCGAGGTGTTCACCTCGTTCGATGTGAACGCGTTCGAGGTGCCGTCCGGCCGCGACGAGGAGTGGCGGTTCACCCCGCTGCGCCGCCTGCGCGGCCTGCACGACGGCACCGCCGTGCGTGACGGACAGGCCACCGTCGAGGTCACTCCGGTCGCGGGCGTCACCGTCGAGACCGTGGACCGCACCGACGCCCGGCTCGGCCAGGCCGGTACCCCCGCTGATCGCGTTGCCGCCCAGGCCTATTCGGGCTTCGAGACCGCGACCGTGGTCTCGGTCGGCGCGGAGACCGAGGTCGCCGAACCCGTCACCGTGACGATCACCGGCCCGGGCGAAGGCAAGACCGCCTACGGTCACCTGCAGATCCGCCTGGGTAATTTCGCCGTCGCCACCGTGGTCATCGACCAGCGCGGCAGCGGAACCTACGCCGAGAACGTCGAATTCGTGCTCGGGGACAGCGCGCAGCTCACCGTCGTCGCGGTCCAGGAATGGAACGAAGACGCCGTGCACACCACCGCGCACCACCTGAAGCTGGGTCGCGACGCCACCGTGCGGCACTTCGCGGCCACCCTCGGTGGCGAGCTGGTCCGGCTCACCGGCACCGTGCGCTACGCCGGTCCCGGTGGCGAGGCCGAGCTGTTCGGCCTGTACTTCGCCGACGCGGGCGAGCACTTCGAGCAGCGTCTGCTGGTGGATCACTCCGAGCCCAACTGCAAGTCGAATGTGCTGTACAAGGGCGCGCTGCAGGGTGACCCGGCCTCGGCCAAGGGCGATGCCCGCACCGTGTGGGTCGGCGACGTGCTCATCCGCGCCGCCGCGGAGGGCACCGACACCTACGAGGCCAACCGCAACCTGGTGCTCACCGACGGCGCGCGCGCCGACTCGGTGCCGAACCTGGAGATCGAGACCGGCGAGATCGCCGGTGCCGGACACGCCAGTGCCACCGGCCGTTTCGACGACGAGCAGCTGTTCTACCTGCGCGCTCGCGGCATTCCCGAGGACGTCGCCCGCCGCCTGGTGGTGCGCGGCTTCTTCCACGAGATCATCCAGAAGATCGCGGTCCCCGAGGTCCGGGAGCGGCTGGAGGCGGCCATCGAGGCCGAGCTCGCCACTGTCGGTATCTGACTCACACTTACTCCCCACGAAGGAATCCGAATTCGATGACCACCTTGGAAATCAAGGACCTGCACGCCGAGATCACCACCCCCGAGGGTGAGTCCAAGAAGATCCTCAACGGCGTGAACCTGACCGTGCGCTCCGGCGAGACGCACGCCATCATGGGCCCCAACGGCTCGGGCAAGTCCACGCTGTCCTACGTGATCGCGGGTCACCCCAAGTACACCGTCACCCAGGGCACCATCACCCTCGACGGTGAGGACGTCCTCGAGATGTCGGTCGACGAGCGCGCCCGCGCTGGCCTGTTCCTGGCCATGCAGTACCCGGTCGAGGTCCCCGGTGTCTCGATGTCGAACTTCCTGCGCACCGCCGCCACCGCCGTGCGCGGCGAGGCCCCCAAGCTGCGCACCTGGGTCAAGGAGGTGAAGGAGTCGATGAAGGAGCTCGAGATCGACGCCGCCTTCGCCGACCGCTCGGTGAACGAGGGCTTCTCCGGTGGTGAGAAGAAGCGCCACGAGGTGCTGCAGCTGGGTCTGCTCAAGCCGAAGATCGCCATCCTGGACGAGACCGACTCGGGCCTGGACGTGGACGCGCTGCGCATCGTCTCCGAGGGCGTGAACCGCTACAAGGAGCGCGAGAACGGTGGCGTGCTGCTGATCACGCACTACACCCGCATCCTGCGCTACATCAAGCCCGACTTCGTGCACGTGTTCGTCGGCGGCAAGATCGTCGCCGAGGGCGGTTCCGAGCTGGCCGAGGAACTCGACGCGAACGGCTACGTGCGCTTCACCTCCGCGACCGCTGGAGCCTGACATGACCGCCACGGTGCCCGCCCTCGACGTCGCCCGGATCCGGGCCGACTTCCCGATCCTGAACCGCACGGTCCGGGACGGGAAACCGCTGGTGTACCTGGATTCCGGCGCGACCTCGCAGCGGCCGCTGCAGGTGCTCGACGCCGAGCGTGATTTCCTGCTCACCCGCAACTCGGCGGTGCACCGTGGTGCCCACCAGCTCGCGGAGGAGGCGACCGACTCCTACGAGGACGCCCGCGTCGCCATCGCGCGCTTCGTCGGCGCCGACGCGGGGGAGATCGTGTTCACCAAGAACGCGACCGAGTCGCTGAACCTGGTGGCCAACGCCTTCGGTGACGACCGGTTCCCCTACAAGGTGGGCCCGGGCGACGAGATCGTGATCACCGAACTCGAGCACCACGCGAATCTCGTTCCGTGGCAGGAACTCGCGCGCCGCACCGGTGCCACGCTCAAGTGGTACGGCATCACCGACGACGGCCGCATCGACCTGGATTCGCTCGAACTGTCGCCCGCGACAAAGGTTCTGGCGTTCACCCACCAGTCCAATGTCACCGGCGCGGTGGCCCCGCTCGCCGAACTGGTGCGCCGGGCCAAGGAAGTCGGCGCGCTGGTCGTGCTCGACGCCTGCCAGTCGGTGCCGCACATGGCGGTGGACTTCCGTGCGCTCGATGTCGATTTCGCGGCGTTCTCCGGGCACAAGATGTTCGGGCCGATGGGTGTCGGCGGGCTGTACGGGCGCCGGGAGCTGCTCGAGCAGACCCCGCCCTACATCACCGGTGGGTCGATGATCGCGACCGTCACCATGGCGGAGACCACCTACGCCCCGCCGCCGCAGCGCTTCGAGGCGGGCACCCCGATGACCTCGCAGGTCGTCGGGCTGGCCGCCGCGGTCCGCTACCTGCAAGACCTCGGCATGGACGCGATCGCCGCCCATGAGCACACGCTCACCGGCGCCGCGCTCGATGGTCTGCGCGGGATCGAGGGCGTGCGGATCATCGGACCCACCGAGAACGTGGACCGCGGTGGCGCGGTGTCGTTCGTGGTCGACGGGATCCACGCCCACGACGTGGGCCAGATCCTCGACGACCAGGGTGTGGCCATCCGGGTCGGGCACCACTGCGCCTGGCCGCTGCACCGCCGCTTCGGCGTCGCGGCGACCGCGCGGGCCTCCTTCGCCGCGTACAACACCCTCGACGAGGTCGACGCGCTGGTCCAGGCCGTGCGGAAGGCCCAGAGCTTCTTCGGGGTTGGATAAGTCATGCGTATGGAGCAGATGTACCAGGAAGTGATCCTGGACCACTACAAACACCCGCACCACCGCGGGCTGCGGGAACCCTTCGGTGCCGAAGTGCACCACGTGAACCCCACCTGCGGTGACGAGGTGACCCTGCGCGTGCACCTCGACGACGCGGGCGAGGTCGCCGACGTCTCCTACGACGGCCAGGGCTGCTCGATCAGCCAGGCCGCCACCTCGATCCTCACCGATCAGGTGATCGGCCTGCCGGTGCAGCAGGCGCTGAAGGTGGTCGACTCCTACAGCGAGATGATCTCCAGCCGCGGCACCGTCGAGGGCGACGAGGACGTGATCGGCGACGGCATCGCGCTGGCGGGTGTCGCCAAGTACCCGGCGCGCGTGAAGTGCGCCCTGCTGGGGTGGATGGCGTTCAAGGACGCCGTCGTGCAGATCGCCTCGGCCGAAGAAGCCAAGCCTGCCATGGGAAATGGGGAAGCGTGATGAGTGAGACACCCGCCGCCGAGGCCACCGAAGCCGCCGCTCCCGAGGTGGAGCTGACCGCCGAGCAGATTCAGCACCTGGAGGATCTCGAGGAGGCCATGCGCGATGTGGTCGACCCCGAACTCGGCATCAATGTCGTCGACCTCGGCCTGGTCTACGGCATGTCCGTGGACGCGGAGAACATCGCCACCCTCGACATGACGCTCACCTCGGCGGCCTGTCCGCTGACCGACGTCATCGAGGACCAGTCCCGCAACGCGCTGGTGCGCAGCGGCCTGGTCGAGGACCTGAAGATCAACTGGGTCTGGATGCCGCCGTGGGGTCCGGACAAGATCACCGAGGACGGCCGCGAACAGCTGCGCGCCCTCGGCTTCACGGTCTAGCAACGCTCTTCTCGCAGGCCCGGATCCCGCTGTGGATCCGGGCCTGCGGTGCGTTGTCACCGGGGGACCACCGCGGTGATGCGGCACCGAAATCATTGTGATTCATGCCATTTCCCCCTGCGCGCGGGCGAAGTCGGTGATCAAATGAGCGGTTCCGGATTCCCGGAATAGTTTCACGAGGAGAGTTTACGAATGAGTTTCATGGGTAAGGCCGGTCTCGCTGTGGCGGCGCTCGGTCTTGCGGCCGGGTCGGTTCTCGGTGCCGGTGCGGCGAACGCGGTGCCGCTCGATCAGTGGGGCGCGATGGCGCTGGACGCGGACTGGACGAACTTCGGTCGTGCCGTCAACTTCCCGACGCGCGAAGAGGCCGAGGCCGCCGCGCTGGAGCAGTGCGCCGCGGACGGCTGCGCGATCGAGGTCACCTGGGTGAACGGCTGCCTGGCGCTGGTGGAGAACGAGGAATACGTCGCCTGGGGCAAGGGCGCCGACCGCGCCGAGGCCGAGCGGCAGGCCTACCTCGCGCTGACCGAGGGCACCCCGCAGAACCTGCTCGTCAACGTCGGCTCGTCGCAGCTGGCCGGTGGCAGCGTGATCGAGACGATCTGCACCGCCAACGCCAGCTGAGCACCCCGGTAATCGGGTCTGGACCCGCCGTGGGTCCGGGCCTATCGTGTCGGTGCATCATCCCTGTTCAGAGGAGATTTTTCGAATGAGTTTCATGGGTAAGGCCGGTCTCGCCCTGGTGGCGGTCGGTCTTGCGGCCGGATCGGTGCTCGGTGCCGGTTCGGCGAGTGCCGCGGGCGACCAGTGGGCGTCGGTCGCGCTGAGCGACAACGAGGCCATCTACGGCATCAGCGTGAACGAGGGCAGCGCCGACGCCGCCATCGCCGCGGCGATCGCCGACTGCCACCTCGCCGACTGCAACGAGGTCATGACCTGGGCCAACGGGTGCGGCGTGCTCGTCCAGAGCAACCAGGGCCTCGCCTGGGCCTCCGGTCCGACCCGGGCCGACGCCGAGCGCTCGGCCTACGAGACCCTGAGCGAGCTGACCCCGACCGCCGTGCTGGCCAACACCGGTTCGGCGAACCTGAGTGGCGCGCACGTCGTCGACGCGATCTGCACCGCCAACGCGCGCTGATCGTAGTACCACCGACAGGGCCCGGATCCGCAGGGATCCGGGCCCTTTCGGGTCACGGGGCCTGGTTGTCCACCACCGAGGTGATCCAGATGCCGATCATGTCGGCGGTGGAATCGATGACCACCTCGCGGTCCAGGCCCTCGTCCTCCATGCCGACCGAGCGCAGCGCGGTGGCGAAGCCCGCGTTGAGCAGGATGAAGGCCATGGTGTCGATGTCGACACCGCGGGTGGGGCCGAGCATCTGGATCAGATACAGCTTGATGATCATGCGCAGGCGCGGCTCGAATTCGGGGATGCCGCTGCCGTAGAACTGGAGGTCGGCGACCAGCGCGCGCACCAGCGGTCCGTTGGCGACCAGGATCTCGACCGCGATCCGGATCACCTCGGCGACGGCGTCGCGCGGGGTCTTGTCCGCCGAGTTCACCAGCAGCCTGCCGTAGCGCTCCTCGACCTCGAGGAACATGCTGTCGGTGAGTTCCTTGACGATCTCCTCGCGATCGGTGAAATACCGGTACAGCGTGCCGATGCTCAGGCCCGCCTCGGCGGCGATCTTGTTGGTCGAGGTGTTGGCGATACCGCGGGTTCCGAAAAGCTGAGCGGATACCTCGAGAATGTGGCTTCTGGTTTCCTTCGCCCGATCCTGTTTCGGGCGTTTGCGCTGCTTATCGGCTTGCGGTGGCATCTGTCGACCTCGGTGCAAAGAGGAGTAGAAGGTGAGCGGTCACTCATCCTAGAGTCATGATCACGAAGAAGCCGCAGTGTAGGCCATCACAGGGGCCGTCGCTACGGCGGAGAACCACCACCGGTGGCACCGGTCCGGTGTGGAAGGAGGAGTCGACGATGACGATCCCACTGAACGGAGCCACGCTGTGGCAGCCCCTGCGCGATGTCCGGGCGATGACGCCCCGGCTGGTCGGGCACGTCGTGGACACCGTGGCGACCTGCCGGACGCTACCCGGTGACGCGATCTCCGGCGACGTCACGGCGATCACGCGGATGTGCCTCGAGATCGTGGGCGGATTGCTCGACGGCCGCGACGAGGTCGAGAAGCTGAACCGGCTCGCCGTGGCGGCCGGGGGCTGGGCGCGTGAGGGGGTGCCGATCGACACCATCCTGCACGCCTTCCACGAGGGCTTCCAGCTCGCCTTCGACGCGGTGTTCGAGGAGGTCGCCGCGACCGACGCGAGCAACCTGATCGACGGATTCCGCCGCGTGACCGCGATTTCCGATCAGCTGTGTACGACGGTGACCCGCGCCTACATCCGCGAGCACCGCGATATCGCTGGCGAGCACCACACCGCCGTGCACACGCTCACCTCGGCGCTGCTGGCCGGGCAGCCCACGCTGACCATGGCCCGCGAGTGCGGGATCGCGGTCGCCGAGGCGTATTCGGTGCTGGCGCTGTCGATCCGCGAGCATCCCGACGAGCACGACCCGCGGCTCAACGGCGCGGTGGTGGCGCGGCGCAAGCTGCGCCGGGTGCAGGCCGAGCTGGCGCATCGCTGCGGTGAGCAGACGCTGTCGCTGCTGTCGGTCGACGGCGGCACGCTGCTGGTGCCCGCCGAGCTGGTGGCCGAGGATCAGCTCGACGCGCTCGTCGAGGCGCTGTCCCGGGCGGCCCGGGTGGATGTGATGGCGGCGCTGGTTCCCGCGCGCACCGACGAGATCCCGGCGGCGGCGCAGCGCGCGCACGAGCTGCTCGACATGGTGGAGCGGCTGGACTGCCCGCCCGCGCTCTACCGCTTCGGCGACCTGGCGCTGGAATACCAGCTGACCCGGCCGGGGCCCGGGCGGGCGCGGCTCGGGGAACTGTTGTCGCCGTTGGAGAATCACCCCGAGCTCTACGAGACGCTGCGGGTGCACATCGCCAACAATATGAACCGCCAGCGCACCGCGCGGCTGCTGCACATCCACACCAATACCGTCGACTACCGGTTGCGCCGGGTGGCGCAGCTGACCGGGCTCGATCCCACCCATGCCTCCGGGCTGTGGCAGCTGCGGTCGGCGATGATCGCGCGCAGTTTCCACACCGGGCCGTCGGTTGTGGCCGATCCCAGCGGGACACGGCGGACGCGGTCGGATGCCCAGAGGTGTCCCGCACCGGGCCTGGGTGGGGCGCGCTCGGCCTAGATTCGGCGTCACCGGAACAGGAAGGTGGCGGTGTGCGGGGCGTACTGATGTGCTGGCTGGCGGCCGTGACGCTGGTCGTCGCCGGTGTGGCGCAGGCGGTTCCGGAGCCGGTGCCGGACCGGGTGCTCGCGGCGGCGCCCGCGCCGGACGGGTCGCGGGTGGTGGCCGCCACCGCCACCGGGCCCGGCCGGGTGCTCGAGCTGACGGTGTTCTCGGCGGCGATGGGCCGGGAGATCACCGTGGCTGTGCGGCCCGCCGCCGATCCCGACGCGCCCGCCGGAACGCTGTATCTGCTCAACGGTGTCGACGGGGGTGCCGACACCGCCAACTGGCGGTCCGGCGGCAACTGGTTCACCCGTACCGATGTCCTCGAACTGCTCGCCGCGGCCCAGGCGACCGTGGTCATGCCGATCGGCGGGGCGGGCAGCTTCTACGCCGACTGGCAGTCCGACGACCCGGCCCTGGGAACTCAGCGCTGGCTGACCTTCCTGACCACCGAACTGCCGCCGATCATCGATGCCGCCTTCCACGGCACCGGCCGCGACGCGGTGGCCGGGGTCTCGATGTCGAGTTCGGCGGTGTTCCGCATGGCTCAGGAACTCCCACAACGGTTCCGGCTCGCCGGGTCCTTCAGCGGCTGCGTCCGCACCAGCGATCCCGCGGGCCAGGCCATGGTCTCGGCGATCGTCACCGCACACCACGGCGACCGCGCGAACCTCTGGGGCGCCCCCGGCGACCCCGCCTGGACCGCCAACGACCCCTACCTGCACGCCGAACGCCTACGCGGCGTCGGCCTCTACGTGAGCACCGGCAACGGCCTCCCCGGCCCCCTCGACACCCTCGACGGCCCCCACATCGGCGGCGACCCCACGACACTGGCCGACCAGCTCCTCATCGGCGGCGTCCTCGACGCCATCACCGCCCAGTGCACCCACCAACTCCACACCCGCCTCACCACCCTCGCCATCCCCGCCACCTTCGACTTCCGCCCCACGGGCACCCACTCCTGGGGCTACTGGCAACAAGACCTCCACACCTTCTGGACCCAGGCCCAGCATCTGTTCCCCACGGCCTGACCACGCCGTCATCCGTAGGCTGAGAGTTCACGAATTTCGGTCGGAGGGGCGACGTGAACGACTACGGCAGTTTCGCTACCCAACCACTGCCGGTGCGGCGCAGCCCCCGGCGTGCCGTCACCCCGGTGACGTGGAAAGGCGTACGCGGGCAAGGAGGCCCACCCGGCCTGATCCGGTCCGGTGGCTCTGTCGCGGTGGCCGGAGTGATCAGCCGCGCGACCGGGTTCGTGCGCACGCTCGTGGTGGCGGCCGTGCTGGGGACCGCGGCCGTCGGGGACGCGTACAACGGCGCCAACAACCTGCCGAACATGGTCTACGAACTGCTGCTGGGCACCGTGCTGGCCAGTGTGGTCGTTCCCGTGCTGACCAGGGCTCGCAGCCGCGGCCGGAAACGCTCGCGGGAGTTCACCCAGCGCCTCCTGATCGCGAGCGTGCTCGCACTGGCCGTGGTCACCGTGCTGGCGGTGGCGTGCGCGCCGTGGATCGTGCGCGGATTCGTCGCCGACGGTGAGCAGCGGCGGTTGGCGACCTGGCTGGCGTATCTGCTGTTACCGCAGATCTTCTGCTACGGCGTGACCGTCGTGGTGGGCGCGGTGCTCAATGTGCGCGACAGTTTCGCCGCCGCGGCGTGGGCGCCGGTGGTCAACAATGTGATCGTGCTGGCCACGTGCGCGATGTTCGTGGTGCTTCCCGGTCCGGTCACGCTCACGCCCGCGTCGATGACCACCGCGCAGATCCTGACGCTCGGAATCGGTACGACGGCTGGGATCGCCGGGCAGGCGGTCTGGGTCGTGGTGGCGTTGCGGCGGGACGGTTTCCGCTGGAGCTGGCGGGTGCGGCCGCTGCCGTATACCTGGCGTCCGGTGCGGGTCGGGCTGCCGGTGCTGGGGTGGCTGCTGGTCTACGCGGTGATCAGTCAGGTCGGGGTCGCCATCACGATGCGCATCGCCTTCGATCACGGTGGTGTCTCCGTATACACCTATGCCGAACTGCTGTTCCAGGTCCCGTACGGCATCCTGGCCGCCTCCGTGCTGACCGTGCTGATGCCACGCATCTCCCGTGCCGCCGCGGCAGGAGACCAGGCCGCGGTGGTGGCCGATCTCGCCCGGGGTGCGCGGTATCTGTCGGTGGCGCTGATCCCGATGACCATGGCCATGAGCCTGCTCGGCCCGGCGTTCACGGCGCTGGTCTTCACCGGGCGGGTCGAGGCGGACTCGGCCGCGCTGATCGGCACCGCGGTGGCGTGCTCGGCCTTCGGCCTGGCGCCGTTCGCGCTGGTGATGTTGCAGATGCGGGTGTTGTACGCCTACCACGACACCCGCACGCCCGCGATCCTCAACCTCGTCATGGTGACGGTGAAGGTCGGCATTCTCGTGCTGGCCGCGACCGTGCTGGGGGACCGGGCCGTGATCGTCATGCTCGGTGTCGCCGGGTCGCTCGCCTATGTGGCCGGTGCCGTCACCGGGCACGTCCTGTTGCGGCGCCGCCACGGGCTGCTCGGATTCGCCACTGTCGCGGTCACTGTCGGCCGGGTCGCCGCGGCCACCGGTCTGGCCGGTCTGGCTGGCCTCGGTGCGCTCGTCGCGACCCGGGTCACAGTGACGGCGGCCGCGATCGAGCAGTTCGCCGCTCCCGCCGCCGGTGCCGTCGCGGCGGTGCTGGTGTTCGTCCTCGCGGCCCACGTCATCGGGATTCCGGAGCTTCGTGCGGTGCGAGCGATGGTGCGTCCGGGGTGAATTGGCTGGGGAGTGGCGTCGATTCGGTGTATGGTCTGTGTGACCAAAACGTGGAGGGGTTGGGATGATCGAGTCTGTCGAGGAGTTGTGCCGGGTGGTCGCGGGTGGTGGGCGGCCGAAGTATCTGGCGTTCTGGGGGCATCGGCCGCAGCGGGACGGGAGTGTCGGTTCGGGGTGTTTGAGTCAGTGGTGGCCTGCGGCGTTCGTCGTGGATGGGGTGGAATTCGCGACGGCCGAGCATTACATGATGTGGCGTAAGGCCGTGTTGTTCGGGGATGGGGCTACGGCGGAACGGGTGCTGGCGGTGGCGCATCCGGCCGAGGCCAAGAAGCTGGGGCGGGAGATCGGGGGGTTCGACGAGGGGGTGTGGGAGCGGGAGCGGTTCGGGATCGTGGTGGCGGGCAATGTCGCCAAGTTCGGTGGCGATGCGCGGTTGCGGCGCTATCTGCTCGGTACCGGTGATCGGGTGCTGGTCGAAGCCAGTCCGCGGGACCGGATCTGGGGGATCGGGCTGGCGGCCGATGATCCGCGGGCGGCCGATCCGGGGCAGTGGCGGGGGGCGAATCTGCTGGGGTTCGCGTTGATGCGGGCGCGGGCGGAGCTGGTGGGTCAGCAGGTGGAAGTGGGGGGAGTGCCGGTGAATCGCTGAGTGGTCCAGGTGATGAGGTCGGGGATCAAGGGGGAGTCGTCGGCGACCAGGGAGAGGTGGTCGCGGTCGGGGTAGCGGCGGTAGTCGAGGTTCCAGTCCTCGGTGCAGCGGGCGGCGGCGTAGGTGTCCTGGATGCTCGCCTCGACCAGGGGATCGGTGGCGCCCTGGGCCAGCAGGACCGGGACGCTCATCGGGCCGGTGGGGATATTGGCGGTGAGGTGGGCGCCGAACGGGCCGGTGGTGGGGTCGGTGCGGAAGATCGAGCGGTCGTGCGCGATGGACAGGGCCGACACGACGAAGGCGACGGTGCTCGGGTCGGCCAGGCAGCGGGTCGCCATCTCGCGCACCAGGGTCCGGGCCTGCGGGGTGATGTAGGTATCGAAGTCGACCTCGGGATAGGTATCGGTGTAGGCGGCGGCGACGAACGAGGCGAAGAGGCTGCCGCCGGTCACGTCGGGCAGATGCCGGGTGAGCCCGATGATGTCGGCGGCCGGTGCCATGGCCGCGACCCCGAGGACGTGCGCGTCGGGCGCGTAGCTGGGGGCGAGCAGCCCGGTCCACAGCGCGGCGTGCCCGCCCTGCGAATGCCCCCAGACCACGGTCTCGTCCGCGAGCCGCGCCCGGTCCAGACCGCGTGCCGCGCGCACCGCGTCGAGCACCGACCGCGCCTCGCCCCGGCCGATCAGATACGGCTGCGCGCCCGCCGTCCCGAGACCCGCGTAGTCGGTGGCCACCAGCGCCCAGCCCTGCGCGAGCAGTGCCGTGCGGGCGGGCAGCGCGCCGGACCCGAGCGGATCGGCGGCGAGTGTCGGCGCGCACGGCCGGGCGTAACCGGTGGTGCCGTGCGCCCAGGCGATCACGGGGTGCGGTGCCTGCGCGGGCCCCGCGGGCACCATGACGAGTCCGCTGGCCAGCGTGGGTGATCCGTCGTCGCGCGTGGTGGTGTAGAGAATCCGCCAGGCCACCGCCGACTCGGGGATGCCCCGGGTGAACGGCTCGGCACGCACCAGCACACCCGGCCCGCTGGGCAGCTCGGCGGGCGCGTCGTAGAAGGCGTCGACGACCGGCGACCCCTGCCGCACATGCGCGCCGACACCGGCCGCCGCGACCGCCACCACCAGCGCGATCACCGCCACCACCACCCGCCCGAACCGGGCGAGCCCGCCCGGCGGCCGGGGCTCGGACCGCGTCCGGCCCAGCGCCCGGGCGACACCGTCGATCAGCAGCGCCACCCCGAAAACCACCGTGCGCAAGCCGAACAGCAGCGCGAGCGCGAGCAGCGTCAGATCGAGCCAGCGCAGCGCCAGCACCCCGAGCACGATCTCGGCCACCGCGAAGATCCCCGCGGCCAGCCGCTGATCCACGCTGCCGCGCACCGCGCGCACCAGCCGCAGCCCGCCGCCCACCAGCAACGCCACCCCGAACGCGGGCGCCAGCAACTCGATCGAGCGCCCCAGCGCGACCAGCACCACCACGCCGAACACCACCCACAGCGCCCCGAGCAGCGCCGTGGTGCGGGGGGTCTGCGAGCGGGCGGCGTCGAGCAGATCGGCGAGGCCGGTGAGGATCGCGGCCACCCCGAGGAACACCGCCAGCAGCCCGACCGAGGTGAGCGGCTTGCCGACCAGCACGAGACCCAGTGCCAGACAGGCGAGTCCGAGCGGGATCGCCGCCCACCACGGCAGTTCCGGTGCGCGGAACCGGGAGATAGGCGTCATCGTCGCTCCTGCCTGTGGGCCATCCGCGAGTCGGTCTCGGGCCGACGATAGGCGACGACCGGCCCGGCCCGATCCCGGCGGGCGTCGTGTCGGCCCCTGGATTCCAGGGCACGCACTCTGTCGGTGCGGGTTGTTAGTCTGTGGCCGACGCACGGATTCGGGAGGAAACGGGCGTCGGAAAAGTACGAAATCCGCTGGTGCCCGGGACGAGTCCGGGGCGAGGTGGGTTTCGCCGGGCGGTCGCCGGGCGATGCGGGAAAGCTATTTCCCGGGTGGCCGGTGGCGGTTCATGATGAGTCCCGGCTTCGACCGCGAAGCCGACCTTTCGATGGGGAGATTCTCTGATGTCTGTTGTGGGCAAGTACGCCCTCGGTGTGGCCGCGCTGTCCGCGGCCGCCGCGTTCACCGTGGTCACCGCCGGTCCGGCCGCCGCGGCCGAGAGCGGTGTCGCCATCGCCGAAGCGCCCGGCTACACCGCGGTCTCGCGCGACGGTGGCTTCCAGGCCGCCGCCGGTGACCTCTACGGCGCGCTGGCGCTGTCCTCGCAGGAAGCCGTGGTCGCCTCGGCGGTCAACTACGGCAGCTGGGAAGCCGCGCGCGGGGCCGCCCTGGCCGAGTGCGGCGTGTGGGACTGCCAGATCGTCGTCGAGTTCCGCAATGCCTGTGGCGCTGTCGCCCAGGGCGCGGACTACCGCTTCGGCTGGGCCTGGGACCACACCCTGGGTGCCGCCGAGCGGGCCGCCGTGGACGTGCTGGGCTTCAGCGCCCCGCCGTTCCCGGACCCGGGTTCGGCCTCGCCGCGCGCCGCGAACGTCATCCTGTCCGCCTGCACGGCGAACGTCTGATCGACGCGTGAGCAGCGGGGCACGCACCGTCGCGGTGCGTGCCCCGTCGGGTCAGCGGCGCAGGACCCGGCGCGCCAGCCAGTTGCCGAGGAACTGCACCGCCTGCACTCCGGCGATGATGATCAGCACCGCGACCAGCGTCACCTCCCACTGGAATCGCTGATACCCGTAGACGATCGCGAAATCGCCGAGCCCGCCACCACCGACCGTGCCCGCCATGGCGGAGATGTCCACGATCGAGATCACCACGAAGGTGTAGCCCAGGATCAGCGGCCCGAGCGCTTCCGGGATCAGCAGGGTGAGGATGATCCGCAGCGGCCCCGCACCGGCGGCCCGCGCCGCCTCGATGACCCCCGGGTCCACCGTCACCAGGTTCTGCTCCACGATCCGGGCGATGCCGAACGACGCCGCCACGATCATCACGAACAGCGCCGCCTCCGCGCCGATGGTCGTGCCGACCACCTCGAGCGTCACCGGGCCCAGCGCGGCCAGCAGGATGATGAACGGGATCGGCCGCACCACGTTCACCAGCACATTCAAGGCCAGGTAGATCGGCGCGTTCGCCAGCAGCCCGCCCTTGCGGGTGGTGTAGAGCGCGGTACCCAGCACCAGGCCGATCACCCCCGCGACCACGAAGGTCACGCCCACCAGATAGACGGTGGTGCCGATGGATTCGAGCAGGATCGGCCGCAGTTTCGTCCAGTCGGTGTCCATCAGCCCGCCTTCCGCGCGAGGTCGGCCACGACCCGCGCCACCGCGTCATCCGGCCCGTGCAGCGACAGCGTGATGCTGCCGAAGGTCTTGTCCTGCAGGGTGCTCACCCCGCCGTAGACGATCTCGAACCGCACTCCGGCCGCGCTCGCGGTGGCCAGGGCGTCGCCGATGGCGGAGTGATCGTCGACATCCACCGTGACGAGCGTGCCGCCGTGTCGCGCACGCAGCCGGTCCAGCTCGGCCGGATCGGGCCGGTTGTGCAGGACCGTGGCCACGAACGACCGGGTCGGCGCGGCCCGCGGCGCGGCGAACACGTCGAAGGTGGCGGCCAATTCGACGATGCGGCCCTCGGCCAGCACCGCCACCCGGTCGGCGACCGCGCGCAGCACATCCATCTCGTGGGTGATCACCACGATGGTCACGCCGAGCTCGGTATTGATTTTGCGCAGCAGCCGCAGCACCTCGCCGGTGGTCTCCGGGTCCAGCGCCGAGGTCGCCTCGTCGGCGAGCAGCAGCGAGGGCGAGGTCGCCAGCGCGCGGGCGATGCCCACCCGCTGCTTCTGCCCGCCGGAGAGCTGATCGGGATAGGCGCGCGCCTTGTCGGTGAGCCCCACGAACTCCAGCAGCTCGGCCACCCGGGCCTTGCGCTCGGCCCGTTTCCAGCCCGCGACCTTCAGCGGATACTCGATATTGCCCGCGGCCGTGCGCGACCGGAACAGGTTGAACTGCTGGAACACCATGCCGATATCGCGGCGCAGGCGGCGCACCGCCGACTCCGGCACCCCGGTGATGGGGGTGCCGGAGAGGGTGATCGTGCCCGAGGTCGGCTTCTCCAGCGCGTTGATCAGCCGCACCAGGGTGGACTTGCCCGCCCCGGAATAGCCGATCACCCCGAAGATCTCGCCCGGTTCGATCCGCAGGTCGATGCCGTCGAGCGCGGTGTGCCGTTGGGCACCCGTGCCGAAGACCTTGGTGACCGCGCGGAACTCGACGGCGGCCGCGCTCACTTGTTCGCGCGGATGCCCTGCTGCACCCGGTCGAGAATCGCCGCGAGCTCCGCGGGCGGACGGGTCACGTCGACGGCGGTGTTCCCGGTGACCTCGGCGTGCGCGGCGGCCACGGCCGGGTCCTTCCAGATCTCGACGAGCTTCAGATAGGTCGGGTTCGCCTTGTCCTCGGCCCTGGTGACGATCACATTGATGTACGGCTCGGCGCCGGGGCTCTTCGGATCGTCCTGGTAGAGCGCCGAATGCGGGTCGATCCCGGAGCGCTCGAGGAAGGTGTTGTTGATGATCGACCCGTCCACCGAGGCCAGCGACAGCGCGGTCTGCGCGGCGTCGACCGGGGTGACCCGGATCTTGGAGGCGCCCTTGTCGATATCGGCCGGGGTCGGCTGGGCGGAGGTGCCGGTGAGCTTCAGCAGCCCGGCGGCCTGCAGCACGAACAGCGCGCGGGCCTGGTTGGTCGGATCGTTGGGGATCGCGATCTCGCCGCCCGCGGGGATGTCGGCCAGGGTCTTGTGTTTCGTGGAGTACAGACCCAGCGGCACGATGTAGGTCGAGCCGATCGGGGTGAGGGTGTCGGAGCTGGCCACGTTGTACTGGCCGAGGAACTGCAGGTGCTGGAACAGGTTGACGTCGATCTGCTTCTGCGCCAGCGCCGCGTTGGGCTGCTGGTAGTCGGAGAAGTTGGTGATCTTCAGCGTGATGCCCTGCTCGGCGGCCTTCTGTTCGAACACGTCCCAGGCCTTGTCCCGGTCGGTGGTGCCGATGCGGACCACCGTGCCGGATTCGGCGTCGTCGGAGCCGCACGCGGTGAGGGTGAGGGCCGCGGTCGCGACCAGGACCGGGATCGCCAGTGCCCGCCGGAATTTCACTTGTACTCCCGAAAACTCGCCGAAGATGAACCCGGCTATCGAAACCGGGCGGACCCCACGGCGGCCAGGGTTTGATTCGGGACGAACGAAACACTCACCAAAACCTGGACGGGCGTCTAGTTTGCGGTCAGTGGCGCGGATGCTCCACGGCCAGCCTGCCGCGCCGGGCCAGATCCCGCCGGGTGGTCGCGGGCAGGGGCGGTACGGTGGGGTCGGCGTCCTCGCCCGCGTTGCGCGGATTGGCGCGGACCAGCAGCGTGACGGTCGCGGCGGGCGCGAAGCCGCTGCTGGTCATCAGGGCGGCCGAGGCACTGTTGCGGTCCTCGACATCGGTGACGATGTGCTTGGCGCCGCGGGCGAACAGCGCCGTGGAACACACATCGACCAGCCTGCGGGCGATGCCGTGGCCCTGCATATCCGGCGCGACCGCGATCCACTCCAGATAGCCCCAGTCGTTACGGTGCTCGAACTCCATCGAGCCGAGCACGAAACCGACCACCCGATCCGAGTCCAGCGCGACCCAGCAGGCGTTGTCGGGGCTGTCGAGATGCTCGGCGACCGCGGTCAGCGACCACGACGTATACGGCTTGGTCGTGGTGTCGAAGACCTGGTGGCCGAGATCGAGGACTTGACGCAGATGTCCCAATCCCATCGGAACGACAGCGATCGCGGTGTCCATGAGCGCCAGTGTGCCCTACCTAGGCGCCCTTGCGGGTCGCCGTCGACTTGCGCGGCGCGGCCTTCTTCGCGGCGGTCTTCTTGGCGGCGGCTTTCTTCGCGGTCTTCTTCGCCGCTTTCTTCGGCGCGGCCGATTCACCCTCGCGGCGGCCGCTGGCCTCCAGGCTGCGCTGGAGCGCGGCGACCAGGTCGACCACCTCGGCGTCGGGCTGTTCGGCGGATTCGGTGGCGGCGCTGGTGTCGACCTTGCCCGAGCCGCTCGCGATGGCCTCGTCGAGCAGTTTCTGCAGCTCGATCTGATATTCGTCGGTGTATTCGCCCGGATCGAAATCCCCGGACATCGATTCCACCAGGGTCTCGGCCATCTTCAATTCCTGCGGGCGCGGCGCGGGCGCCTCGTCGAGCGCGGGGAAATCGACCGCGCGCACCTCGTCGGGCCACAGCAGTGTCTGCAACACGAGGACGCCGTCGCGCACGCGCAGGGCCGCGAGCCGGGTCTTCTGGCGCAGCGTGAAATGCACCAGGGCGGTCTTGTCGATGCGTTCCAGCGTCGCCGCCAGCAATTGATAGGCCTTGGGCGTGGTGGAATCCGGTTCGAGGTAGTAGCTCTTGTCGAACAGGACCGGGTCGATCTGGTCCGACGGCACGAATTCCAGCACCGGGATCTCGTGTTTCTCCGCGGCGGGCAGGGTGGCGAAATCGGCGTCGGTGAGCACCACCTGTTCGCCGTCGGGCGCCACATACGCCTTGTCGATATCGGCGTACTGCACGGAATTGCCGCACACCTGGCAGACACGGTCGTATTTGATCCGACCGCCGTCCTTGGCGTGGACCTGATGGAACCGGATGTCATGGTCCTCGGTCGCGGTGTAGACCTTGACCGGGACGTTGACCAGCCCGAATGCGATCGAGCCCTTCCAGATCGATCTCATGCACCCCATCATTACCGAGTTACCGGCGAGGGTCGAGCGCACGGCATCGAAATGGTGCGGGGCCGTGATGCGACGGTGCTGGAATTCGTGACATCTGATCCAATCGTCGGGTGCGTGCCGATCTGATCGTCTGCGGACTCGGCCCGGCGGGCCGGGCCGTCGCCCACCGCGCGCTGGCCGCGGGCCGCCCGGTGACGGTCATCGATTCGCGCCCGGACCGCGTCTGGACACCCACCTACGCCGCCTGGGCCGACGAGCTGCCCGCGTGGCTCGACCCCACGGTGATCGCGGCGACGGTCGAGGCCCCCACCGCCTGGGCGCTGCGCGAGCACCGGATCGAGCGGACGTACCAGGTGTTCGACACCGCCGCGCTCCAGCGATCGCTGACGCTCGACGGTGCCCGCGTGCTGGCCGACACGGCGATCGAGGTGGGGCAGGACGTGGTCACCACCGCGTCCGGGCTGCGTTGCACCGGGCAGGTGGTCGACGCGCGCGGCCTGGCCCGGGCGCCGGAGCGGGCCGAGCAGACCGCCTACGGCGTGATCGTCGACCGGGCCGCGCTGGAACCGGGGCAGCCGGTGCTGTTCATGGACTGGCGCCGCGACAACGGCGCGGGCCCGGACGAGCCGCCCTCGTTCCTGTACGCGGTCCCGCTCGGCCCCGGCACCCTGCTGTTCGAGGAGACCTGCCTGGCGGGCCGCCCAGCGCTCACCCCGGCGGTCCTGCGTGCCCGGCTGACCCAGCGGCTGCGTGCCAGGGGCATCACCCTGACCGGCACCGAACCGGTGGAGCGGGTGCGGTTCCCCGTGCAGGGCGGCCGTTCCGGCGGCGGCCGCTTCGGCGCCGCGGGCGCCCTGACCCACCCCGCCACGGGGTACAGCGTCGCCGCCTCGCTGTCGGCCGCCGACACCGTCGCCGCCGGAAACACCCTGTGGACCACCCAGGCCCGCGCGGTCCTGGCGCTGCGCCGGGCGGGATTGCGTGCCCTGCTCGCCCTCGCCCCGGCCGAGGTCCCGGTGTTCTTCGACGCCTTCTTCGCCCTGCCCGCGCGGCACCAGCGCGCCTACCTGTCCGGCCACGATCTGGCGGGCACCACCGCCGCCATGCGCGCGGTCTTCGCGGCGGTGCCCCCGCGCCTGCGCCGCACCGTCGCGACCTCGGTGCTCGGGCTAACTGGGCGGTAGCCCAGGAGGTGCCGGGACGGCGGCCGTGAGCGGCCGCGGGAACGCCGCGGAGTTGCTACCATCGCCGGGCGAACACGCCGCCCCGCAACGGGATCGGATGCCGGCGAGGTCCGTACCGCGACAGCGGGTGACGAGTGAGGGAGACGATCCGGTGTTCGAATTCACCGAGCGGCGCAGCCGCTGGGTGCTCGGCGTATTCGCGGTGCTCGCGCTGGTGCTCGGCGCACTCAGCGCCACCCTGTTCGACCGGGTGGACGGCGGCGGGTACACCGACCCCGGCAGCGAGTCCAGCCGGGCGCTCACCGTGCTGCGGGAGGAATTCGGGCAGGGTTCGCCCAACCTGGTCCTGCTGGTGCAGACCGAAACCTCGGTCGACGATCCCGAAACCATCTCCGCGGCAACGGCATTGGTCGCCAACCTGCGCGAGCGCGGCGGCGTCACCGATGTGGTGTCCTACTGGACCACCCACCAGCCCGCGCTGCGCAGCGTCGACGGCAAACAGGGCTTGATCGTGGCCAGCGTGCTCGGCACCGAACGCGAGATCGACGACACCGTCACCGAGATCACCAATGACCTCAGCAGGCTGGAAGGTCCGCTGACGGTCCGGGTCGGCGGGTTCGCCATGCTCATGCACGAGACCGTGCTGCAGAGCAAGACCGATATCGCCCGCGGCGAGGCGATCGCCTTCCCGCTCACCATGATCGCGCTGCTGTTCGTCTTCGGCGGACTGGTCGCCGCGAGTCTGCCGCTGCTGGTCGCCGTCGTCACCGTGGTGCTGACCATGGGCGCGCTGTGGTTGCTGACGCTGATCATCCCGCTCTCGGTCACCGCCACCAATGTGGCGACCCTGCTCGGGCTCGGCCTGGCCATCGACTACAGCCTGCTGATCGTCAACCGGTTCCGCGACGAACTGGCCGCCGGACGCGGACCGGCCGGTGCGGTGGCCACCACCATGCGCACTGCGGGCCGCACCGTCGCCTTCTCCGCGCTCACCGTCGCGGTCGCGCTGGCCGGGCTGCTGTTCTTCCCGCTGCTGGCCATCCGGTCCATGGGGTACGCGGGTATCGCCGTGGCCGCGCTGGCCGCGCTCGTCGCGCTGACGGTGCTGCCCGCCACCCTGCTGTTGCTCGGCGGCCGGGTGGACAAGGGCCAGCTCGGCTGGTGGTTCCTGCGCAGCCCGCGCCCGGCGCCCGGCGAGGGCGCCTGGCACAAGCTGGCCACCGCCGTGATGCGTAAGCCGCTGCCGATCGGCCTGGCCGTGGCCGCGTTCCTGCTGCTGCTGGGCGCGCCGTTCCTCGGCGTGAAGCTCGGCTTCCCGGACGAGCGGACGCTGCCCGCGTCGATGACCTCCCGGCAGGTCACCGAGATCATCCAGCGCGATTTCAGCGACAGCGACCAGCACACCCTCGTCGCGGTGCTGCCCGACAGCGCCTACAGCGCCGCCGGTCTGGACGCGCTCGCCCGCGAGATCTCCGACCTCGACGACGTGCGCCGCGTCGACACCGCCACCGGCAGCTACGCCCAGGGCGGGCTGCTGGCCGAGCCAACGGCGCTCAACGCGCGCTTCCGCGCCGAACGCGCGGCCTACCTGTCGATCGTGCCCGCCACCGGCGATTCGCACGCGCTGGCCGCGCTGGTCGAGCAGGTGCGCGCGGTGCCGGTGTCGAGCGAACTGCTGGTCGGCGGCGTGGCCGCGGCCAATGTCGACTCCATCGCCGCCATCGAGGACGCGCTGCCGTGGGCGCTGACCTTCGTCATCGTGCTCATGCTGATCGTGCTGTTCCTGCTCACCGGCAGCGTGGTGCTGCCCGTGCTGGCGGTGATCCTGAGCGCGCTGAGTCTCACGGCGACCTTCGGCGCGCTGGTCTGGATCTTCCAGGACGGGCACCTGTCCGGGCTGCTCGGTTTCACCGTCACCGGGGATCTGTCGGCCACCGTGCCGGTGATGCTGTTCGCCGCCGCGTTCGGCCTGGCGATGGACTACCAGGTGTTCCTGCTCTCGCGGATCCGCGAGGAGTACGACCGCACCGGTAAGAACGAGACCGCGGTGGCGCTGGGGCTGGAGCGGATCGGGCGCATCGTCACCGCCGCGGCCATCCTGATCTCGCTGGTCTTCCTGGGCTTCCTGGCCTCCGACATCACCTTCATGAAGGCCTTCGGCATCGGCCTGCCGCTCGCGGTGATCGTCGACGCCACCCTGGTGCGCGGCTTCCTGCTGCCCGCGGCGATGAAGCTGCTCGGCGACGCCAACTGGTACGCCCCGGACTTCCTGCGCCGCCTGCACGACCGCTTCGGCCTGGACGAGGGCGGGCGCGCGCTCCCGGTCCACGACCCGCTCGGGGTGACGGGCAGGCCAAGCGTCGAGGAGATCGTGGTGGTCGACCCGCTGGCCCGCGCGGAGGAGGCCAGGGCCGAAGCCGCCCGCGCCGAGGAGAACGCCCGCGCGGACGCCGAGCTCACCCGGGCCACCGGCGGCCGGGAGTCCACGGACTGAGTCCGCCAGCTCATCGGCATTCCCGGCGGCGGCAGCGGGTGCGGACTGCTCACGGCCTCGTGGCGGGACCGTAAGCCCGGGCATTCCGCGACGATGAGGGGGCGGCGACCGGTGGTCGGTGCCGCCCCTCGCGTTCCCCCCGGCACCAAGGCGTGCGCGGGGGAGGTCGCGTCTGGGGTCAGATGCCGCCGGTGGCGAGCAGTCCGCCGTCGACGCGCACGCAGTCGCCGGTGATCCAGGCGGACTCGTCGGAGACCAGGAAGGCGATCAGGCGCGCCACGTCCTCCGGGGCACCCAGCCGCTTGAGCGGGTACGCGCTCGCGGCGCGCTCCTCGTCGGCGGAGAACAGGGCGTCGGCGAACTTGGTCTTCACCACGCCCGGCGCCACCGCGTTGACGCGGATGTTCGGGCCCAGCTGCCAGGCCAGCTCCTCGGTGAGCCGGATCAGCGCCGACTTGGACGCGCCGTAGGCCGAGATCACGCCCGAGGAACGGATGCCCGCCACGCTGGCCACGTTCACCACCGCGCCGCCGTGCTCGGCCATCCACGCGCGGTAGGCCTGCTGCACATAGCCCAGCGCCGCCACCACGTTCACGTCGAAGATCTTGCTGACCGCGCCCAGGTCGGCGTCCATGAGCGAGCCGTAGACGGGGTTGATACCGGTGTTGTTGATCAGGATGTCGAGGGAGCCGAACTCGGTGACGGCCCGGGCCACCGCCTCGGCGCGCGCGTCGGCGTCGCCCGCGTTGCCCGCCAGGGTGCTCACCTGGCCCTTGTGGCCGAGTGCGCGCAGCTCGACGGCCGCGTCCTCGAGCGGCTCCGGCTTACGGGCGGTGATCAGCACATTCGCGCCGCGGCGCAGCAGTTCGGCGGCGGTGGCCAGGCCGATGCCGCGGCTGGCTCCGGTGACAAGGGCAGTGCGGCCGAGAAGATCGGTAGTCATGGCACGAGAGTAACCACGCTCACACCCGGCGGCGCCGGGTTCGGTCCTGTCGCGCCGCGGCGGTAAAATAGGTGGTTCTTGCCGCGGCCCGCGGTGCACCATGGGTCGGCGCGGCGACCACCCTGTTCCGACACGAGGAGAAGCTCTGTGATCACGGCGACCGACCTGGAGGTCCGGGCCGGAGTCCGCACCCTGCTCTCGGCCCCCGGGCCGGCGCTGCGGGTGCAGTCCGGCGACCGGATCGGACTGGTCGGCCGCAACGGCGCGGGCAAGACCACCACGCTGCGCATCCTGGCCGGTGAGGGCGAGCCCTACGCGGGCAAGATCACCCGCTCCACCGACATCGGCTACCTGCCGCAGGACCCCAAGGAAGGCGATCTCGATGTGATCGCCCGCGACCGGGTGCTCTCCGCGCGCGGCCTGGACTCGCTGATCCGGGACATGGAGAAGCAGCAGGCGCTGATGGCCGAGGTGGCCGACGAGAAGGAACGCGAGAAGGCGATCCGCAAGTACGGTCGCCTCGAGGACCAGTTCTCCTCCCTCGGCGGCTACGTCGCCGAGAGCGAGGCCGCCCGCATCTGCCACAGCCTCGGCCTGCCCGACCGCGTGCTCGGCCAGCAGCTGCGCACCCTCTCCGGTGGTCAGCGCCGCCGCATCGAGCTCGCGCGCATCCTGTTCTCCGCCTCCGACGGCAGCGGCGGCCGCTCCGACCGCATCCTGCTGCTCGACGAGCCGACCAACCACCTCGACGCCGACTCCATCACCTGGCTGCGCGGGTTCCTGCAGAACCACGACGGCGGCCTGATCGTGATCAGCCACGATGTGGAACTGCTCGAGGCCGTCGTCAACAAGGTCTGGTTCCTCGACGCCGTGCGCGGTGAGCCCGACGTCTACAACATGGGCTGGAAGAAGTACCTCGACGCCCGCGCCACCGACGAGCAGCGCCGGGTGCGCGAGCGCGCCAATGCCGAGAAGAAGGCGAGCGCGCTGCGTCAGCAGGCCGCCAAGCTCGGCGCCAAGGCCACCAAAGCCGCTGCGGCCCATCAGATGGTGCGCCGCGCCGAACGGCTCATGTCCGAGCTCGACGACGTGCGCGTGGCCGACAAGGTGGCCCGCATCCGCTTCCCCGAGCCCGCGCCGTGCAGCAAGACCCCGCTCATGGTCAAGAACCTGACCAAGCTCTACGGCTCGCTCGAGATCTTCACCGGCGTGAACTTCGCCGTCGACAAGGGCAGCCGCGTGGTGGTGCTCGGCCTCAACGGTGCCGGTAAGACCACCATGCTCAAGCTGCTCGCGGGTGTCGAGACGCCCACCTCGGGTGGCGTGGAGCAGGGCCGCGGCCTCAAGGTCGGCTACTTCGCCCAGGAGCACGACACCCTCGACGATGCCGCCACGGTGTGGGAGAACATCCGCCACGCCTCGCCGGACGCCGGTGAGCAGGAGCTGCGCAGCCTGCTCGGTGCCTTCATGTTCTCCGGCCCGCAGCTCGAGCAGCCCGCGGGCACGCTCTCCGGCGGTGAGAAGACCCGTCTGGCGCTGGCCGGGCTGGTCTCCTCGGCGGCCAATGTGCTGCTGCTCGACGAGCCCACCAACAACCTCGACCCGATCTCGCGCGAGCAGGTGCTCGAGGCGCTGCGCACCTACGCGGGCGCGGTCGTGCTGGTGACCCACGACCCGGGCGCCGCCGAGGCCCTCAACCCCGAGCGCGTGATCCTGCTGCCCGACGGCACCGAGGACCACTGGTCCAACGAGTACGCGGAGCTGATTGATCTCGCCTGAGCGGTGTGTCGGGGCGTGAAACGCTGTGTCGCGACGGAACTCGCGGGGCCCTGGTGAGTTTCATCACTGTTTTCGTTGATCACCGAGAGCGGAGTGTCTAGCCTGGAATGAGCTGCTCGGCGACTCGGAGGAAGCCATGAGCGACAGTGCGAGACAGGCCGCAAGGTCGGCCAAGGGAAAGACCGTCGGCAAGGCCGCGCTGGGAAAGGGCACCCGGGTGACGGGCAAGTCCCGGGACCGGTTGCAGTCCCAGCTGAAGAAGCAGTACGAGGCGGGAGCGAGCATCCGCTCCCTGGCCAGGGCCACCGGCCGCTCGTACGGTTTCATTCACAATGTGCTGGTCGAGTCACACGTCGAGCTGCGGGGGCGCGGTGGCGCCAACCGGCGCAAGAATCCGGCCGACTGACCGCCCTCACCACCCGGGTACGGCCCCGTCGCCGCGGACCAGCAGGTTCGCCAGGCTGGCGAACAGGGGCAGCCCGGTCTTGATCTCCAGGTACGCGAACTGCCCCTGCGGGTTGACCTCGAGGAAGTAGTACTCGCCGTCGGTGCCCAGCCGTAGATCCACCACGCCGAAACTCAGCCCGAGCGCGCCCATCAGGGTCGCGAGGGACTTGCTGACCGCGGCGGGCAGGCGCTCGTGCGCGAAGGCCACCGAGGTGTCGAGCCGGGAATCGACCCGGCCGACGCCCGCCTGCGAATCGATGCGCACCGCCCATTCGATGCCGTCGACCCACACCACCCGCAGATCGGCCTCGGCCTCCACATAGTCCTGGAAGGTGGTCGGCGTCGAGCGGATGGCGGTGAGCCGCTTCAATTCGGGACGGGTGATGATGCGGGTCTCGGAGAACTCCCCGCGCCCGGTGCCGGTGCGCTTGTACACCACAGGGCCGCACCGGGATTCGACGAAACTGCGGGCCTCGTCGGGATCGTTGGTGATCAGTGTCTCCGGAATGGTGAACCCGGCCCGCTGGGCCGTCTCGAGCTGCACGATCTTGCGGGCGGCGGTGCGTTCGGCCGCCGGATCGTTGACCCAGTAGGCCGGGATCGACCACAGCATGCCCTGCAGGAACCCGTCGCATTCGGCCTGGCGGAACTCGTCGTCGGCCGCGCGCACGCCCTGGGGCACCTGGCACGGATGCGGCCTGCGCCACCACACCGCGCGCACGTCGTCGAGGCCGTGCAGGTGCGACATCGCGCGGTTGGTGCCCGCCTTGTCGAGCCGGAAACTGCCTGTCTCGGTGGGGAAGTCGCGCAGATCCAGGCGGATCGGATCGAGCCGGTGCTGATCGCGCAGGGTGGCCGCGAGCGCGTCGGCATGCAGGTCGTCGGGTTCGGAGACGATGAGCACGGCATCGGTCGCGCGTTCCATGGCTCGGGCCGCTTCAGTCGAGACTGTCGCAGTTGATGCCGTCGCGGAAGGTGAAGGTGGCGCCGCTGACGCCACCCCGTTCGGCGATCCGGAGCGTGGTGGCCCAGCGGCGGGTGGCCTGGGTCAGCAGCTCGTCACCGAGGGCCTCGGACGGGTCGGTGGCCAGGGTGATCGGCCGCTCGACGAGTTCCACGCGCATCCGGCGGGTGAAATCGGCGGTGGCGCCGGGCCGGATGTCGACGCGCACCTCCCGGGCGCCCGCCTCGGCGCGGTCTTCGATGAGCCGCAGGACATCCCGGCGATCGAAGGTCCAGGTACCTCCCTCGACCCGGACGGAGATGTCGCGCTCGGACTCGGCCACCAGTAGTCCGCGCAGGGCGGGGCCCCGGTCCCGGGGCGACGCGGTAGCGGGGTGGTGGACGGCGTCGGTCATGGGTGTTCACTCCGATCTTGTCGTCTGCTCGCAATTTGCCAGAACCCCCGAAGGTGCTTCGGATCATAGCGCGAACGTGACCGTCGCCGAGCCGGTTCGCCAGATTTGCGGGGCCCCGGGCAAACCGCCGAGCGGCGCGTGATCGCCTTGCGGGGAGAGAATTTCGGACAACCGGGGTGACGATCCGCCCGTCAGGTCGGCAATTGACCAGCAAACGAAAACGGCGACGGCGCGACGGGAGTCGCCGGGCAATTGCCCGGGGCGATTCCCGCCGCGCCGTCGCCGTCGTGCTACAGACCGAGCAGTTCGGGGTGTTCGGCCAGGCTCTGGAAGTGCTGGCCCGGATTCGGCACCAGCTTGCGCGTGGTGAGGTCCATCGCGCCCGCCACCACGGTGATCTCCGCGGCGACGGTGCCGTCGAGCTTGACGATGCGGTGGTGGAAGCGGAAGACCTTCTCGCCCTCGCGCCACTCGGCCGCGCAGCTCACGGTGACCTCGTCGCCGCCGCGCAGCTCGCGCTTGTACTTGATCGTCGATTCCAGCACCACCGCGCCGATGCCACTGGCCAGGAACTTGTCCTGCGGGATACCCGCCGCGCGCAGCAGCTCCCAGCGGGCGTGCTCGCCGTACTGGTGGTAGACGGCGTGGTTGAGGTGGCCCTGGGTGTCGAGCTCGTAGCCGCGGACGAGGACCGGTACGGAGAACGTCATACGGTGTACAACCGACGGCTTCGCCGCCGCTGTTCCCGATTCCGGTGCAATCCCGGACACATCGGCGCGCGCGGCGACATGACCGGGTTCAGCGGCGGTGGGCGTTACGCTCGGCCCAGCAGGCGGAAGTACTCGAAGCGCTGCACGCCGGGCATGAGCGCGATGAGGATGCGCGCGCCGCTGTCGGGGGTGGCGCCGAAGGCGTGCGGCATGTGCCGGGGGACCACCAGCGAGCCGCCCGCGCCGACGGTGAGGATCCGGTCGCCCGCCATGACCTGCAGTTCCCCGTCGGCCACGTAGAACAGCTCGTCGGAGCGGGTGTGGAAATGCGGGGCGGCGCCGTGAACGGCCCGAGCTCGAGCTCGCCGGGATGACCGGCCGGATCGACCGCCTCGAGACCGCGGGCCTGGTGCACCGGATCGCCGACCGGACCGACCGCAGGGCCGTGCGTGTCGCGCTCACCGACGCGGGCCGGACACTGGTCGACACCGTCGTGGTCGCCCACACCGAGAACGAGACGGCCATGCTCGCGGCCCTGGCCCCCGCCGACCGTGCCGCCCTCGACCGCATCGCGCGAGAACTGCTGCGGGAGTGGGAAAGCTGAGCCCGTCGGGTCAGTCCCCGGATCGGCGACGCCACCCCGGCGGCGGGAGCAGCAGCGTCGCCTCGGCGCGCTGGGACAGCGGGAAGGCGTTCACCGTGCCGTCCCGGGTCGCGATGACCGCGGTCCGTTCCTGATCGGCCAGGTAGGCGTGGGTCACCGGTGCGCCGCCGGTCACCAGGGTGCGCAGGACGCGGCCGGTGGCGATCTCGGTGAGGAACGCGGCGCCGTCCTCGGTGCCGACCACCGCGAGCGCGCCGTCCCGGGAGACACCGGTCGGGGCCGGTGCCGACTCCGGCGCGTCGCGCGGACCGACGACCACGGCTCGGCCGTCGGCGTCGATCCGCCACCGCTCACCGGTCGCGGAGGTGACGCACAGCGCCGTCTCGTCGTCATCGAGGACACTGATCCGGGCGAGCTCCACCGGCAGCCGGTACTCCCGCACTCCGGCGCCCCGCGGATCATGGACGACGACCACGTCACCCGCCCCGGCCGCCACCAGTCCGCGCGGCGCCCACACCGACACGACGATCGGGGCGTCCCCGGGCACCGTGAGCACCGGCCCCTTCCGGAACATCGGTCCGTAGACGTGCACGCGCCGCCCGATCACCGCCGCGAAGCTCTGATGGTCGCCGCCCACCAGCTGCGCGATCGGACCGTCCAGCCGCACGGAGAAGGCGCTGCCGTGGATCTGACGCCGCCGCGCGAGGGACAGCAGCCGCGGTGCCATCGGATCGTGGGGCAGCAGGCCGGGCAGCGGTTCCAGATGCGCGTGGGCGCGGCGACCGTCGCAGCGTTCCAGTTCGACGGCACCGAGGAACAGGTCGTACACCGGCTCGTGCGGGTCACGGCGCCGGGCGTCGAGCAGGACCTCGCGCAGCTCGAGGTCGGTGCGGGTGCCGGTCTTCCACGCCAGCCGGTGCCGGTGGAAGATCGCGTAGGGGTGGGTCGGGTCCTGTGCGAGAGCGGCGTCCAGCAGGGCGCGGGCGGTCCCGGGGTCGTCCAGCTCCAGCCAGGACAGCGCCTCGTTGACCATGCCCTCCGTCGAGCGCCGATCCGCCGCGGCCGGGCGCTCGCGCGGATAGCCTGCGCCGAACAGGCGCCGGTAGAGGTCGATGAGGCGTTCGGCGACCGCGTTCATATCGTGCGGCCGGTAGGCGTAGGGCTGTAGGCAGCGCGCGAGTTCGTCGGCGAATTCCGGCGGCAGCGCGGGAACATCCGGCCCGGGCCGTGGCGCGGGCCCGCCGCCGCCGACGAGCTGGGCCAGGAGCTGGGGCGCTTCGGTGCCGAGCATGGTGGGCCGATGACCGTGGAACATCGCCAGCACCGTCGCCGCCCAGGACCACACATCGGTGGCCCGGTCGAGCAACTGCCGGTCGCCGAGGGACCACGCGTGCTGCTCGGGCGAACAGTACGCCGGGGTGTATCCCGCGTATCCGGCCGCGACAGTCCCGGCCAGATCCACCGCCCGGCGCAATGCCTCGACCTGCCGTGGCGCACCGACCGTCCACGCCCGGGCCAGGCCGATGTCGGTGACCTTCGCACGGGTGCGGCCGTCGGGCTCGGGCGCGAGCAGGATATTGCCCGGCTTGACGTCCTGATGGATCAGCCCACACCGGTGCACGTGATCCAGTCCCCAGGCGGTCTGGATGGCGATGTCGAGAATCCGGGCGAGCGCCACGGCTCGGCCCCGCGCGTAGAGCCCGCGGTCCTCGATCGCGTCGGCCAGGCTGCCACCGGGCACCCACTCGGCCATGACCCGCGGCAACCCGCGATAGCGCGCGACGTAGTGGCAGGCCACGACGTGCGGATGTGCGCCGAGTTCGAGCCAGGCCCGCGCCTCGGCCTCGAACATGGGCAGCACCGAGGGGTCGGCGAAATGCGCGGAGCGCGGGGCCTTCACCGCGAGATCGACACCCCAGTCCCGATGACGCACCCGGTAGACCATGCCCATGCCGCCCGCGGTGATGATCGCGGTGACCTCGTAGCGGTCGTCCACCACCTCGCCCAGCGCCCACTCGTCGCCCGGCACCGCCGCGGCCTCCCTGGCGGCAACGACCTCCGTGCCGAGCGCGCGGAGTACCGCGTGGACCGCGCCGTCGGGATGATCGAGGATGCTCAGGAACAGGTGGACCGCACGGGGATCCGGCTCCCCGTCGGCGCCCAGCGCGCGCGGATCGGCCAGTGCGAGGTCACGGAGCCTGCCGAAGACGAAGTTCAGCTGGGTGTGCGGTCGCCGCCGCGGCTCGTCCTCGCGCCACGGTGCCGACCGGTCGGCTCGCCAGCTCGCGGCGCCCGTCTCGACCGCGCGATCGGGATCGATACCCGCGCGGCACACCATGTCCCGGAGTTCGGCGAGCTCACCGGCGAGCTCGGGCCGCCGCGCCGCGTACCGGGCGGCGGCGGGCAGGGCCAGCGCATCGGTGCGGCACGCCTGCAACAGCGCCAGCAGCAGCACCCCGGAGGTCCAGTAGGCGCGCAGGTTCAGGTCGCGGGCGGCCTGCTGGGTGAGGTCGGTGATGAACTGCCTGCCGATGGACACAGGTCAGCCTAGAACATCGGGCGTACGGGGAAAGCCTTGTGCCGGAGCGGGGTTCGTGCCTCAGTCGCGGCGGCGGACCGAGGCCTCGACCAGATCCAGTACGGCGGAGAGGTTGTCGTCGGTGTGGCCGGAGGCGATGCGCGCGATCAGGCCGTCCAGGACCAGGTCCAGGTAGCCGAGCAGGACATCGGTGGGCACGTCGTCGCGCAGCGCGCCCGCGGCCTTGCGGCGCTCCAGGCGCGCCAGGGTGGCGGCGGTCAGTTCGGCCGAACGCTGGGTCCAGCCCGCCCGGAAATCGGGGTCGGTGCGCACGCGGCGGGCGATCTCGAGCCGCGTGCCGAGCCAGTTGAATTCCTCGGGGCGGGCGAGCATATCGCGCATGACCTGCACGATGCCCTGATTGGCCGCGACCTCGGCCATGCGCTCGGCATCGTCCTTGGCCAGGGCGAAGAACAGCGCGTCCTTGTCGCGGAAGTGGTGGAAGATGGCGCCGCGCGAGAGGCCGATGGCCTCTTCCAGACGGCGCACGGTGGCGCCGTCGTAGCCGTATTCGGCGAAGCAGCGCCGTGCGCCGTCGAGGATCTGGCTGCGGCGGGCGGCGAGGTGGTCGTCGCTGACCTTGGGCATGAGTCCTCCAACGGGAATACACGGACCCCCGCCCCGGATGTACCGAGACGGGGGCTCTCGCAAGATGGGCATCCACACTGGATGCCCGTGCGGTGCAGCATCATTCGATACTGCACCACCGGGATGCGCGGTGTCAGCCGCGGATCATGTTGCGCAGCACGTACTGCAGGATGCCGCCGTTGCGGTAGTAGTCCGCCTCACCGGGGGTGTCGATGCGCACGACCGCGTCGAACTCCACCTTCGAGCCGTCTTCCTTGGTGGCGGTGACCTTCAGGGTCTTCGGGGTGACACCCTCGTTGAGCTGGGTGATGCCCACGATGTCGAAGGTCTCGGTGCCGTCGAGGCCCAGCGAGGCCGCCGACTGACCGGCCGGGAACTGCAGCGGGACGACACCCATGCCGATGAGGTTGGAGCGGTGGATGCGCTCGAACGACTCGGTGATGACGGCCTTCACGCCCAGCAGGCTGGTGCCCTTGGCGGCCCAGTCACGCGAGGAGCCCGAACCGTATTCCTTGCCACCGAGCACGACCAGCGGGATGCCCGCGGCCTGGTAGTTCTGCGAGGCGTCGTAGATGAACGCCTGCGGGCCACCGGGCTGGGTGAAGTCGCGGGTGTAACCACCCGAGACGTCGTCGAGCAGCTGGTTGCGCAGCCGGATGTTGGCGAAGGTGCCACGGATCATGACCTCGTGGTTACCGCGACGCGAGCCCAGCGAGTTGTAGTCCTTGCGGGCCACACCGTGCGAGTCGAGGTACTGCGCGGCCGGGGTGCCCGGCTTGATCGGACCGGCCGGGGAGATGTGGTCGGTGGTGACCGAGTCGCCCAGCAGCGCCAGCACGCGGGCACCGGTGATGTCGGTGACCGGCGAGGGCTCCATCTGCATGCCGTCGAAGTACGGCGCCTTGCGGACGTAGGTCGACTTGTCGTCCCACGCGAAGGTGTCGCCCTCCGGGGTGGCCAGACCCTGCCAGCGCTCGTCACCGTCGAACACGGTGGCGTAGGACTTCTTGAACATCTCCTGGTTGATCGCCGACTTGATGGTGTCGTCGATCTCCTGCGGGGACGGCCAGATGTCCTTCAGGAACACGTCATCGCCGTCGGTGTCCTGGCCGAGGGCGTCGGTCTCGAAGTCGAAGTCCATGGTGCCCGCGAGCGCGTAGGCGATGACCAGCGGCGGGGAGGCCAGGTAGTTCATCTTCACGTCGGGGGAGATACGGCCCTCGAAGTTGCGGTTACCCGACAGCACGGCGGTGACCGAGAGGTCGTTGTCGTTGATCGCGGCCGAGATCTCCTCGGGCAGCGGGCCGGTGTTACCGATGCAGGTGGTGCAGCCGTAGCCACCCACGTAGAAGCCCAGCTTCTCCAGGTACGGCCACAGACCGGCCTTCTCGTAGTAGTCCGAGACGACCTGCGAGCCCGGCGCCATATTGGTCTTGACCCACGGCTTGGTGGACAGGCCCTTCTCCACCGCGTTGCGCGCCAGCAGGGCCGCGCCCAGCATGACCGACGGGTTGGAGGTGTTGGTGCAGGAGGTGATACCGGCGACCACGACGGCACCGTGGTCGAGCACGAAGTCACCGCGCTCGTCCGAGCGCACCTGAACCGGCTTGGACGGACGACCGGCGGCACCGTTGGCGGCCGAGTGGGCCGGGGTGTAGGTGTCGTCGGCGGCGTCGGCGGACACGGCGACCGGGTCCGAGGCCGGGAAGGTCTCCTCGACGCCCTCGTCCAGCGCGGTCAGTTCGCCCTCGCCGACGTAGTTGCGGATGTCGGAGCGGAACGCGGTCTTGGACTCGCTGAGCAGGATGCGGTCCTGCGGGCGCTTCGGGCCGGCGATGGACGGCACCACGGTGCCCAGGTCCAGCTCGAGGTACTCGGAGTACTCGGGCTCGTGGTCCGGGTTGTGCCACAGGCCCTGCTCCTTGGCGTAGGCCTCGACCAGCGCGAGCTGCTCGTCGGACCGGCCGGTCAGGCGCAGGTAGTTCACGGTCTCGGCGTCGATCGGGAAGATCGCGGCGGTGGAACCGAACTCGGGGCTCATGTTGCCCAGGGTGGCGCGGTTCGCGAGGGGAACCTCGGCCACACCCTTGCCGTAGAACTCGACGAACTTGCCGACCACACCGTGCTTGCGCAGCATGTCGGTGACGGTGAGCACCACGTCGGTGGCGGTGACGCCCGGCTTGATCTCACCGGTCAGCTTGAAGCCGACCACGCGCGGGATCAGCATGGAGACCGGCTGGCCCAGCATCGCGGCCTCGGCCTCGATGCCACCCACGCCCCAGCCCAGCACGCCCAGGCCGTTGACCATGGTGGTGTGCGAGTCGGTGCCGACGCAGGTGTCGGGGTAGGCCTGGCCGTTGCGGACCATGACGGTCGGGGCCAGGTACTCGATGTTGACCTGGTGCACGATGCCCATGCCCGGGGGGACGACCTTGAAGTCGTCGAAGGCGCCCTGGCCCCAGCGCAGGAACTGGTAGCGCTCGCCGTTGCGCTCGTACTCGAGCTCGACGTTGCGCTCCAGCGCGTCGGCGCGGCCGAAGACGTCCAGGATGACCGAGTGGTCGATGACCATGTCGGCGGGGGAGAGCGGGTTGACCTTGTTCGGGTCGCCGCCCAGGGTGGCGACGGCCTCACGCATGGTGGCGAGGTCGACCACACACGGAACGCCGGTGAAGTCCTGCATGATCACGCGCGCGGGGGTGAACTGGATCTCGACGTTCGGCTGCGCCGACGGGTCCCAGTTGGCGATCTCGCGGATGTGATCGGCGGTGATGTTGGCGCCGTCCTCGGTGCGCAGCAGGTTCTCCGCCAGCACCTTCAGGGCGTAGGGCAGCTTCTCGGTGCCGGGGACGGCCGAGAGACGGAAGATCTCGTAGGAGTTGCTTCCGACCTCGAGCGTGCCCTTGGCGCCGAAGGTATCAATCTTCGTCACGTCAGCTCCACTCATGTGTGAGGGTGTGCCGCCGGCGGGGCTGTGCCGGCGGCTCGCGTCTTCGGAGGGGATCCGGCGCCGTGAGCGCCGGTTTCCTCGCCGTACGAGCCTAACAGTACGCTTGTCCTATGAAATACGCGGGGGCGGTTGTGGGTGCCGTGCGAGCATGTTCGACCGTGGAGTCGCGTACTGTGCCTGTCGAGCGAGTCGGGGACAGACAGCAGTGACGCTCACCCTGCAGTGTTGGATGCCCGTCGCACGCAGGCGACCGAGGCTCGACAGACCGGATGGAAGATGACCGTCTTGCACACCTTTGCGCCGATGGCCGCGGAACTGCCGCCGAACATTGTGCTGAGCAGTGTCGAATCCGATCTCGCCGACAATCACGTGGCCGCCCCCAAGGGCAAGGACCAGGAGGAACTCGCGGCGATCGTCGCCGCGGCGCGATCCGAGGGGATCCCGCTCAGCGTCGTCGTCGTTCCCGGCAATCCCGGCCACGACTCGAGCCTACGTGACCTGGCCACCGAGGTCGGCAAGACCACCGAGGGAACCATCGCGGTTCTCAGTGACGATTGGATCGGCACCCACAGCGACAGCATCAGCCGCGTCCGGCTGGAGTGGGCCGAGGACGTGGCGAAGTTCCGTGGCAACCACCCCGAGGAGGCCGTGCAGGCCTTCGTCGACCGGCTCGAGCAGCCCGAGGGCACGTCCTGGGGCGTGGTCACCGCGATCCTGCTGGGGCTGACCGCCCTGGTGATCGCCGGGCTGTATGTCGTGAAGCTGCGCCGTGGCCCGGACGCCGAGGACCGCACGCTGCCCCTCGATGCGGGATCGACCAGCTAACTGGTTTCCCTTCTGTCACATACCCAGACCGCTGGTCTGTTTATCGCGGGTGAAACCTGTCCTTCGACAGGCTAACTTCGGGCAATCCGCGAATTACACCCGTGTCGTTCTGGTGCGGATGTTTCCTTTGTGAACTATGTGTCGTACGGTTGCGATGTTCGCGTTCGGGAAAGCAGTGGTACAGGGGGCATTGGTCGACTCCTGTGGTCGGTGGGTGGACTGATGCGCCGGTGACGTGTGTCGAGTCGAGTTACTCGGAGGTGCCGTGCGCGCTGCGGGCAGGCAGGACGAACCAGGGCTCTTACGGATAGCGATCGGATTGCTGATGGCGCTGGCGGTGCTCGCCGGTGCCGGCCCGGTCGCGGCGGTGCCCCCGCCACCCGCGAATCCCTCCGACGGCGAGATCGCCGGGGCGGGCGCGCAGGTCGACGCGCGGGTCGGCGAGATCGGCGATCTGATCAACCGGGTCGCCGCCGCCGATCAGCAGCTGCAGGCGCTCGACGACGCGCTCGCCGCCAAGCGCGAGGCGGTCAACCAGGCGCTGGTCGATCTGCAGAGCGCGCGCGACGCCGCCGACACGGCCGCGGCCGCGGTGGCCGACTCGCAGGCCCTGCTCACCGACGCGGGCGCGCAGGTCGACGTGGCGCGCGGGGAATTCGACCAGGTCGCGACTCAGGCCTATGTGCGGCCGTCGAGCAGCTCGGTGGTCACCTATTTGTCCTCGGCCACCCCCGATGCCGCGATGGACCGCGCGCAGGTGCTGGCCCTGGTGTCGAAGAATCAGCGCCAGGTCCTCGACGACCTGCGCCGCGCCCAGGTCGCCCAGGCCAACCAGCATTCCGCCGCCCGCCAGGCCAAGGCCGACGCCGACGCCGCCGCCGGTGCCGCCGAACAGAAGAAGAACGCCGCCCAGACGGCCATGACCGTGGCGAAGACCGAATACGACACCCAGGCCGTGGCCCGCGACGACCTCCAGCGCGACCGCGCCGCGGCCCAGACCGCCCTCGACGCCGCCCGCGCCACCGTGGCGGGCCTGCAGAGCCAGCGCGAGGTGTTCCTGGCCTGGGACGACCAGCGCAAGGCCGAGATCACCGCGCTGCTGGCCGCCGCCAATGCCGCCGCCGCCCGCGCCGCCGCCGACCAGGCCGCCCGCGACCGCGCCGCCCAGCTCGGCGAGGGCCAGCGCCCGCACACCCAGCTCGAATCCACCCCCGCCTCGCCACGCAGAACCCAACCCCGCCCGACCCAGCCCCAGATCGGCGGGTCGGCCGCCATCGAGACCGTGGTCGACCGGGCGATGTCGCAGCTGGGCGTGCAGTACGCCTGGGGCGGCGGCGACGAGGACGGCCCCACGCTCGGCATCCGCGACGGAGGCACCGCCGACGCGCACGGCGACTACAACAAGGTCGGCTTCGACTGCTCGGGCCTGATGCTCTACGCCTTCGCGGGCATCGGCGTCTCGCTGCCGCACTACAGCGGCTACCAGTACAACGCGGGCACCCGCGTCGACGTCGACGACCGCGAACGCGGCGACATGCTGTTCTGGGGCCCCGGCGGCAGCGCCCACGTCGCCCTCTACCTGGGCAACGGCAAGATGATCGAGGCCCCCGAATCCGGTGACGTGGTGAAGATTTCCCCGGTCCGCGAGGCAGGCATCATGCCCTACGCGGTGCGCATCGTCAGCGGATGAAGGTGGGCGAGCCGACCGACGATCGTTGTATGTCCCCCTCTTAGTAGGTTCTCAGCCGTTCAGGGCACACTGGCGACTATGGGCTATCTGCAGGTGGACTGCTGCTGTGCTGGCGTGGTCAGCCCGCTGGGGGAGGGCGCATGCCAGTGAACAAGGCGGTCTCCCGCGGTAGTTCGGGCAGGCCCCCCGCTCTGTCGGCCGGTGCGAGGGTAATGCGCAAACCGCTGTCGTTGACCCGCTCGATTCCGCTGCGATGGAGAGTGACGCTGCTCGCGGCGAGCCTGGTCGCGGTGAGCGTCGCGCTTGCTTCCGTCGCCGCGTACGTCCTCGTGGCGCGATCGCTCTATGCCGATGTCGACAATCAGCTGCGTACGCGCGCAGATGTAATGATCGAAAACAATGTCGACGACATGGCGTACTTCCAGATCCTCATGATAGGAGGGCTGTACTCCAACGATATCGGTGTCGCGGTTGTCTTTCCGGACGCGGGATTCGGGCCTCACGCGGTCGGGAGATCAGGTGTGTTGCCGGTCGGCCCGCAAGAACTGGCGGTGGCGAGCGGCGAGGCCTCATCCTCGCTGCGAACTGCGGACAACTATCGTGTCTACGCCCAGCGTATGAATTCTGGTGCGGCGCTGGTGCTCTGGCAACGCTTGCAGCCCACATACGAAGTGCTCGATCGACTGGCATGGCTGCTGCTCGTTGTCGGTGGCTGTGTAGTCGTTCTCGCCGCTGCTGCGGGTAAAGCGGTGGGACATACAGGATTGCGGCCCGTCGCACGGCTGAACGCGGCGACGGCGCGGGTCGCCCGTACCGACGATCTGACGCCCATTCCGGTCACCGGCGACGACGAACTGGCGCGGCTGGCGGCCAGCTTCAACACGATGCTTCGGGCGATCGCCGAATCGCGTGACCGGCAGCGCCGCCTTGTTGCCGACGCCGGACATGAGCTGAAGACCCCGCTGACCTCGCTGCGCACGAACATGGAACTGCTGATCGCCTCGTCTCGCCCGGGAGCACGACCGATTTCGGATGGCGACATGGCGGAGCTTCGTGCTGATGTCGTCGCCCAAATCCATGAACTGTCCACCCTGGTCGGTGACCTTGTCGATCTGGCCCGCGAAGACGCGCCCGAGGCGGTGTTCGAGCGTACTGATCTCGAAGAGATCGTTATGCGGGCACTGGACCGGGTCCGGCGCCGACGCGTCGGGATCGACTTCGTGACCGATCTGCGATCGTGGCATGTCTACGGCCACGACGCGAGTTTGGAAAGAGCCATCGTGAACATTCTCGACAATGCGGCCAAGTGGAGCCCGCATGGTGAGAGTGTGGCCGTCGCCATGTCCGAATCCGCACCGGGTTTGCTGGAACTTGTCGTAGACGACGCGGGCCCGGGCATTCCGCCTGACGAGCGCGAGCTGGTGTTCGAGCGCTTCTATCGGACGACCTCAGCGCGATCGATGCCAGGATCCGGGTTGGGACTGGCGATCGTGAAGCGGGTGGTGAGCAAACATGGTGGAACTATCGACGTCGCGGCCTCTAACCGTGGTGGTACGTCTGTGAGAATCGTGCTGCCCGGTGAAACCGAGTAGCGGCAGGTCCGATCCACGTTGTGTGTACCGGACCTGCCGCGTGCCGACCGATTCGTCACGGCCGACTGAGAGCATCTCAGCGGACGGCGTCGAAATACCAAGTGCCAGCCGCGTCATCCCATTGACACGGCGGCTGGGCGTAGCCGGTCTCCTGCTGCACCACATACGCTTTCGCGACGCAGATCTTGAAACCCTCGTCACCGCCGCCGCCTTCGATGCGTTCCGCCGATGCGATCCCGACCGAACCTGCGATCAACGCCGTGGTAAGCGCTCCCAGCGTAACAATCCGTGCGACCATCATTCGCTCCTCCCGATGGGAATTCATGGACCCGAGGAGCACTCCCTACCCCTCGGTGCCCCCAGTCCAGTCGATGACAGCTCCAATTGTCAATCCGTTGATCTATCCAAAAAGCTTGTATTGCAACCAGTTTCAGTGAAAAGCTCGAGACGAACCATGGAAAACGCAGGGTCGTAGCTCGACATTGTTCAGCGCGCGGTACGGATCGTCGGCGGGTAGGCGGTCAGTCGGTGGTGAGATCGCGCCGGGAGAGCCGGACCGTGCCGAGGACGAAGAACACGGCGGCGACGAGGGCGAAGTAGGCCAGGGCGCCGTTGGGGCTGCCGAAGGCGGGCTTGATCGTCGGATACTGCCCGGCGCCCAGTTCGCCGTTCTTGAACGGCATCCACTGCTGCACCACATTGCCGATCTTCACCGGCAGCATGGCCGTGAACTGCTCGACCCCGAACTTCCACAGCAGCACCGCGCCCACCACGACACCGGGGCGTGGGATGAGCCCGGCCAGGCCGATGCCGAGGGCGCTGACGAAGAATGCGAAGACCGGCAGCGCCCACAGCAGCCGCACCCCCGCGGGGGAGGTGAGCTCGACGCGGCCCCACACATCGGAGAACGCCACTGGGAACACCGCGAGCAGCACGAGCACGGTCACCAGCGTGGTCACCGCGGCGATCAGGCCGAACACGACCAGCTTGGCGGCGGGCAGCAGCCAGCGCCGGGGTTGCGCGCCGTAGACCAGTTCCGCTGTGGCGTATTTGAATTCGTTGCTGAGCGAGGCCACGCCCGCCGACATGAGCACGATCGTCGAGAAGATCATCACCCAGTACCCGGCATTGTTGGTGTCCATGCCGCCCGCGCCGTTGACTTTGTTCATCCGGGTGGCGACGGCCAGGCTCGCGTTCAGCGCCACCGGCAGCAGCACGGCGATCGGCACGATGGCCGTCCATACCGGGCTGCGCCACGACAGCTTCGCCGCTTCGCTGCCGATCGCGCGGCCCAGATCTCTTGTCACACTCACTGTTCCGCCTCGTCGTCGCGCGCACCGGCGGCGCGATACTCGACGCTGCCCCGGGTCACCGTCGTGTACGCCGATTCCAGCCGACGCGGCCCGGAGCCGAGCGCCAGGGTCTCGTCCCGGCTGGCGTCGGACAGCACCCGGCCACGACCCATGATCACGATCCGGTCGGCGGTGATCTCCACCTCGGTCAGATTGTGCGAGGCGACCAGCAGGGCCCGCCCTTCCGCGGCCAGGCCGGTCAGCAGCTCACGCAGCCACAGGATGCCGTCCACGTCGAGGCCGTTGTCCGGCTCGTCGAGGACGAGCGTCCGCGGGTCGCCGAGCAGCGCGGTGGCGATGCCGAGTCGTTGCAGCATGCCGAGGGAGAACCGGCCGACCGGCCGTTTCGCGACCTCGGCCAGCCCCACCCGCGCGAGCACCGCGTCGACCTCGGCGACGGGGATGCCGCCGAGCCGGGCCTGCCACGTGAGATGCTGTCGCGCCGTGTGTTTCGGGTTGCGGGCGAAGGTGTCCAGATTGAAACGGACCTCCCGCATGGGCTCGGCGAGCGCACGCAGCGACTGCCCGTTGATCCGCACGATTCCCGCGTCCGGGGTCGTCAGCCCGGCGATCATGCGCATGGTCGTGGACTTGCCTGCGCCGTTGGGCCCGAGCAGATAGGTGATCGATCCGCCCGGGGCCTCGAAACCGGCGTCGCTGACCACGGCCTTGTCCCCGAAGCGTTTGGACAGGCCGGACACGGTGATCATCGGCGATCGCGTCATTCGAACAGGTGTGGGTCAGTAGCCGAAGTCGGGGTTACCGGTGCAGCCGCCCATGCCCGCGCAGGTGGCCTTCCAGTCGACCTTCCACAGGCCGTCCTCGCGGATGTAGGTGTAGGTGCCGCTCGAGGCGGGGAAACCGGCCATCACGCCCGACATGGTGGCGGTCATGGTGTCGCCGGTGATGTTCTTCGAGGTCGCGCGCAGCTGGATGGACAGGAAGTCGTAGACCCCGCCCTGCGACAGGATGCCCTGCAGTGCCGGGCCGACGGTCGAGCCGTGGTAGCTGACCTCCTGCTTCGGGCCCATCGGCAGGTTCGGGTTCCACAGCGCCGCGAACTGCCCGGCGATGGCGTCCAGCGACGGGTCGGCGTCGCGCAGGTAGAGGTCGGCGACCGTGGCGTCGCGGACGGAGCGGTCGGCGAGGGCGGGCGCGGCCGTGCCGATTCCCAGCAGGGTGGCCAGACCCAGGGCAGCCAAGACCGCGACGATCTTCTTCATGACATTTCCTCCGCGAAACTGGAACGGTCGCCGCCGGTGAACCGTGTCGGCGCTCCGGACGCTACATTTTGGAATTAAGGATAGTCAAACCTAAGTTAGGTCGCGACGAGTGTCGCGGAGACGATCACATTGGACAGGTAGCGGCCGCGGATGGTGTCGAAGGCGCCGCCGCAGGTGATCAGGCGCAGCCGGGCGGTGCCGTCGTCGGCGAAGACCCGGTCGGTGGGGAAGGCGTCCTTGGTCACCGTTTCGGTGCGGTCGACGACGAAGCGGGCGGTGCTGCCGTCGGCCCTGCTCACCTGGATCTCGGCACCGGCGGTGAGTTCGCCGAGGCGGAAGAAGACGGCGGGTCCGTCGACCGAATCGACATGGCCGAGCAGCACCGCCGAACCGGGCTCGCCCGGGCTCGCGCCCTGCTCGAACCACGACGCGGTCGCGAAATCCGCTGGGGCCGCGAGAGATCCGGTCGCGGTGGTGCCGCTGCGGCCGAGCGCCGTGTCGAGCCCGATTCGGGGGATCACCAGCCGGGTGGGTGCCGACCGGTCCAGCGCCGGTGCCGCCGGAACCGTCTGTGCCAGCACGGTATCCGGCTGGGCCGGTGGTGGGTCCGCCTGTCGCGGCCCCCGGGTGGCGGCGGTGAACAGCACCACCGCCACCCCGACCAGCACGATCGCCAGCCCGCCGGACAGCACGGCCCGCGACCGGTTCCCCGGTCGCCTCACGCCCGGTCCTCGACCACCCGGCGCCACGTCCGGGTCACCGTGACGGCAGCACCGAGCAGCGCCAGCACGCCGAACCCGGCCAGCATCCACCGATCATCGACGATCCGCCCACCGGCCCCGGTCTCGGGCGCCCCCGACGGCACCCCATACCCCTGCGCCACACCCGAATCCACCCCGCCGCCGGAGGTACCCGAACCACCGACCCCCGGAACCCCGTCCGCACCACCTGGCGTCACCGCCCGACCCGCCCCGGTACCACCCGAGACGCCCCCGTCGCCATGCCCCGAGCCGCCGAGCCCCTCGGCCCCACCTGGTGCCCCGGGACCACCCGGCACCCCCGCCTCACCGGACCCTTCCGGAACTCCGTAACCACCAGGAACTCCACCACCCGGCGTCCCCGCACCTCCGGAATCGCCCGGCGCCCCGCTGCCACCCGAAGACCCCGCCCCCAACGCCGCACCACCCAGCACCGCACTCCCGACCGCGGCACTCCCGACCGCGGCACTGCCCACTCCCGCACTCCCGACCGCAGCACTGCCGACACCGGCACTACCCAGCGCCGCACCTCCCAAAGCAGCTCCGCCGAGTCCGGCACTCCCGGTCGCGGCACTTCCGGCGCCTGCGCTGCCCGCGGCACTGCCGAGTGCGGCTCCGCCGAGTCCGGCGCTTCCGGTCGCGGCGCTTCCGGTGCCTGCGGCACTGCCGAGTTCGGCTGCACCGAGTCCGGCACTCCCGGTCGCGGCGCTTCCAGTGCCTGCGCTGCCTGTGGTACTGCCGAGCGCGGCTCCACCGAGATCTGCGCTTCCGGTGGCCGCGCTGCCGATGGCTGCGCTCCCCGTGTCCGCGCTTCCGGTGCCGAGGAGGAGAGCCAAGGTGCTCACGCTGCTGCCGAGGCCGAGGCCGAGGGCGCCCGCGGTGCCGGTCGCGAGTGCGTCAGCGCTTCCGGTGCCGAGGAGGGTGCCCAGGCCGAGGGTGGTGCCTGCGCCGAGGGCGCTGCCGGTGTCCAGGAGGGTGGTCAGGGCGGCGAGACCCGCTGTGGAACTGCCGGTTGCCGCGCTGCCGAGTGCCGCCGTGCCGCTTCCGGTCCCGAGCGAGCCGGTCGTGAGCGCGCTGCCGGTGTCCAGGGCCTGCGCGCTGCCGGTGGCGAGTGCCGCCGCTCCGCCGCTCGAGCCGAATGCGGCCGCGCTACCTGGGCCGAGTGCGGTCGCGCTGCCCGACACCGGCGCCTCGCTGCTGCCGGTGCCGAGGGCGCTGCCGGTGCCCAGCGTGTCGGTGCCCGGTGAGCCGCCGGAGCTGGGTGCGCCACTTGGTGCGTTCGTGCTCCCCGAGGAGAGGGCGCTGCCTGTACCCAAGGCGTCCGCGCCCACCATGCTGCCGGATTCGGCACCGCCTGATGACCCAGAACTGCCGGTTCCCGAGCTGAGCGGAATTCCTGCGCTGCCGGTGCCGGGGCCGGGCGGACTTCCAGCGCTGCTGGTGCCGAGGCCGAGTTCGCTACCCGAGCCGCCGGAGCCCGACGGAACCGTCCCGAGGGCGCTGGAACCGGACTGGCCGAGGCCCAGTTCCGGACCTACGGGTTCAGAACCGGATGCGGCGGAGCCGGTGGCGCCCAGTCCGGCGGAGCCGGTGGGCAGGCCGATGCCGGGGATCGCCAGGGGGTCGGCGTTGGCGGCGGGCGCCACGGCGATGCCGATCGCGGCCGCCGTGGTCAGGGCGGCGGAGGCGAGCAAACGGCGAGAGAACCGAGATGCGAGCGAGAACTGCACGAGATCACCTACTTCGGCTGGAAACATTCCTGTTGGCCGGAATCCATCGGAAAGCCGGACCAGCAAGGGGTAATGGGTGGAAGAACCGCCGCGCAGTTCAACGAAATGCCCGATGACCTGTGTGTTGAACGACACTCGCGCACGGAAGGCTGCGCTCACCGGGGCGTCGGCCGAGCGCGGACACCGGATCGTTACCGCGATCGGCCGCTGCGAGGCAGATCATGTTGCCGAATGGTTGCCGGAGTGGGTGGGGTGCTCGTGGCACCGCGCGGATGGCACCGTCGCCCGGGCGACCGGCGCGCGACATGCGTAGGGTGGCGGACATACCGAGCTGGGCTGGGTAATACGACGAATTCGCGTCCACTCCTGGCCGGTTGCGGCGCGCCGGGCTATTACCTGGAATAGTTGGGGCGGCACGCACAGGACCAAAGCGAAAGCGGGGATGTTGGTGACTTCGACGGAAGGTGTGAGCGGGCCGAAGCTGGCGAAGGACGCCGGTACGGCCACGCCGAGCACCCTGGAGCGTGACGTCCAGACTCTCGAGAAGGCGATCTACGAGGTCAAACGGGTCATCGTCGGTCAGGATCGACTCGTCGAGCGGCTGCTCGTCGGCGTGCTGGCAAAGGGCCACGTGCTGCTCGAGGGTGTGCCCGGTGTCGCGAAGACCCTGGCCGTGGAAACCTTCGCCAAGGTCGTCGGCGGCTCGTTCTCCCGGGTGCAGTTCACCCCGGACCTGGTGCCCACCGACCTCATCGGTACCCGCATCTACCGGCAGGGCCGCGAGGAATTCGACACCGAGCTCGGCCCGGTCGTCGCCAACTTCGTGCTCGCCGACGAGATCAACCGCGCGCCCGCCAAGGTGCAGTCGGCGCTGCTCGAGGTGATGGCCGAGCGCAAGCTGTCGATCGGCGGCAAGACCTACCCGATGCCCGATCCGTTCCTGGTCATGGCGACCCAGAACCCGATCGAGAGCGAGGGCGTCTACCCGCTGCCCGAGGCGCAGCGCGACCGCTTCCTGTTCAAGGTCGTCGTCGACTACCCCTCGGTCGAGGAAGAGCGCGAGATCATCTACCGGATGGGCGTGACCCCGCCGGAGCCCAAGCAGATCCTCGCCCCCGAGGACATCATCCGGCTGCAGAAGCTGGCGGCCAATGTCTTCGTGCACCACGCGCTGGTCGACTACGTGGTCCGGGTGATCACCGCGACCCGCACTCCGGCCGAGTTCGGCATGGCCGATGTGGCCAGCTGGATCTCCTACGGCGCCTCCCCGCGCGCGAGCCTGGGCATCATCGCCGCGGCACGCTCGGTGGCGCTCATCCGCGGCCGCGACTACGTGGTGCCGCAGGACGTCGTCGAGGTGATCCCGGATGTGCTGCGTCACCGCCTGGTGCTGTCCTACGACGCCCTCGCCGACGAGGTCACCCCCGAAGACGTCATCAAGCGCGTGCTGCAGACCGTCGGTCTGCCGCAGGTCGCCCCGCAGGCCGTCGGTGGCCAGGCTGCCCCGCAGCAGCCGCCGGTGCCGCAGCCGCCCGCCCAGCAACAGCCTGTGCCGCAGCCGGTGAACGGGCAGCAGTCCCAGCCCGCCGGCCACGCCGGGCCCCAGTGAGTGCTCCGGAACCCGTTGTCCGCGTGCCCATGTCGTCCCACGCGCCGCCGTCGTTCCGTGCCGGTGAACTGACCGATCCGAAGCTGGCGGCCGCGCTCAAGACGCTGGAGCTCACGGTGCGCCGCCGCCTCGACGGCGTGCTGCACGGCGACCACCAGGGCCTGATCCCCGGTCCCGGGTCGGAACCGGGCGAGGCCCGGCTGTACCAGCCGGGTGACGATGTGCGGCAGATGGATTGGTCGGTCACCGCCCGCACCACCCATCCGCACGTGCGGCAGATGATCGCCGACCGCGAGCTGGAGACCTGGCTCGTGGTCGACCTGTCGTCGAGCCTGGACTTCGGCACCGGCCGGGTGCAGAAGCGCGACCTGGCCATCGCGGCCGCCGCGGCGATCACCCACCTCACCTCCGGCGGCGGCAACCGGATCGGCGCCGTCGTCGCTACCGGCCAGGACCTTGTCCGCATTCCCGCGCGCAGCGGGCGCCTGCACGCGCAGACCATGCTGCGCGGCATCGCCACCACCCCGCACGCCCGCGACGGCGTGCGCGGTGATCTGAAGGCGGGCATCGAATCGCTGCGTCGCCCGCAGCGCAAACGCGGTCTGGCCGTGGTGATCAGCGACTTCCTCGGTGACGTCGACTGGCAGCGGTCGCTGCGCGCCATCTCCGCGCGCCACGACCTGCTCGCCGTCGAGGTGCTCGACCCGCTCGACGTGGCCCTGCCCGACGGCGGCGACGTGGTGCTGCACGACCCGGAGTCCGGGCGCACCCGCGAATTCAGCGTCACCCCGACGCTGCGCGCCGATTTCGCGGCCGCGGCCAAGGCCCAGCGCGAACAGGTGCAGCAGGCGCTGCGCAGCTGCGGCGCGCCGGTGCTGTCGTTGCAGACCGATCGGGACTGGATCGCCGATGTGGTCCGGTTCGTGTCCACCCGGCGCCACAGTCTCGGCGCCCCGAGCGGGCGGGTGCCTCGCCAGTGAGTATTTCGCATTTCACGGCCGTCGCCTGGCTGGGTTTCCTGCTCGTCGTCGCGCTGCTGGTCCTCGGCTATGTGCTGGTGCAGCGCGCCCGGCACAAGCGGATGCTGCAGTTCGGCAACATGACCGTGCTCGAGAAGGTCGCGCCGTCACGGCCGAGCCCGATGCGCCACGCCCCGATCGCGCTGATCCTGGTCGGCCTGATCCTGCTCACCATCGCCGCCGCCGGACCGACGGCGGTGCAGAAGGTGCCGCGCAATCGCGCGACCGTGGTCCTGGTGATGGACGTGTCGCTGTCGATGGAGGCCACCGACGTGCCGCCCAACCGGCTGCAGGTCGCCCAGAAGGCCGGTAAGGAATTCGTCGACGGGCTCACCCCGGGCATCAACCTCGGCTTCGTCACCTTCGCGGGCACCGCCTCGGTGATGGTCTCGCCGACCACCAACCGCGAGGCCGTCAAGCACTCCATCGACAACATCAAGCTGGCCGAGCGCACCGCCACCGGCGAGGGCATCCTGACCGCCCTGCAGTCCATCGACACCCTGGCCGCGGTGCTCGGCGGCGCCGAGACGCCCCCGCCCGCGCGCGTGGTGCTGATGTCGGACGGCAAGCAAACCGTGCCCGACGACAAGGACGTCGACAACCCGCGCCACGGTTTCACCGCCGCCCGGCTGGCCAAGAACAAGGGCATCCCGGTCTCGACGATCTCCTTCGGCACCGAATGGGGCACGGTGGAGATCCCGGATTCCGACGGCAAGGGCTCGCAGCGGGTGAAGGTGCCGGTCGACAACGACTCGCTGCAGGAGATCGCCAAGCTCTCCGGCGGCGACTTCTACACCGCCTCCTCGCTGGCCGAACTCACCGCGGTCTACGACACCCTCGAAGAGCAGATCGGCTACGAGACCACCCGCGGCGACGCGAGCAGGCCCTGGCTGCTGGCGGGCATGCTGTTCGTCACCGCCGGTGTCGTGGTGAGTTTGCTCTATCGTCAACGCCTGCCCTAGCACGCACCGCCCCGCGTTGTGAGTCCTCGCAGCGCCGCGACCCTGACGCGGGGCCCACGAACTGGAACAGATAGGTTGGACCCTATGTCGAACGTCACATCCCGGTCGGTCCTGGTCACCGGCGGTAATCGCGGTATCGGTCTCGCGGTGGCCCAGCGCCTGCTCGCCGACGGCCACAAGGTCGCCGTCACGCATCGCGGATCGGGGGTGCCCGAGGGCCTGTTCGGCGTGAAGTGCGATGTCACCGACAGTGAATCGGTCGATCGCGCCTTCACCGAGGTCGAGGAGCACCAGGGTCCGGTCGAGGTACTGGTCGCCAACGCGGGCATCACCGACGACACCCTGCTCATGCGGATGACCGAGGAGCAGTTCGAGAAGGTCATCGACGCCAACCTCACCGGCGCGTTCCGCGTCGCCAAGCGCGCCAACCGCGCCATGCTGCGGGCGAAGTGGGGCCGGATGATCTTCCTCGGCTCGGTCGTCGGCATGATGGGCCAGGCCGGTCAGATCAACTACGCCTCGTCCAAGGCCGGTGTCATCGGGCTGGCCCGCTCGGTCACTCGCGAACTCGGCTCGCGCAACATCACCGCCAATGTCGTCGCGCCGGGCTTCATCGAAACCGATATGACCGCCGACCTGCCCGCGGACATGAAGGACATGGTCGAGAAGTACATTCCGCTGCGGCGCGTCGGCCAGCCCGAGGAGATCGCGGCCGTGGTCAGCTTCCTCGCCTCCGAGGACGCCCGCTACGTCTCCGGTGCCGTCATCCCGGTCGACGGCGGCATGGGAATGGGCCACTGATCCGCTAACGGATCCCCCCGCGCCACCGACAAGGTGGCGGCAAACCATATCGATCTCAGGGAGAACCGAATACTCATGGGCGGACTGCTCGAAGGCAAGACCATCCTGATCACCGGCATCATCACCGACTCGTCGATCGCGTTCAGCGCGGCCGCGGTCGCGCAGGAGCAGGGCGCGAAGGTGATCATCACCGGCATCCCGGAGCGGCTGCGGCTCATCGACCGCATCGCCAAGCGCCTCCCGCAGGAGGTGCCGCCCGCGATCCCGCTGGACATCACCAACGAGGAGAACCTGGGCGCGCTGGCGGGTGCGCTGCGCGAGCTGGCGCCCGAGGGCATCGACGGTGTGCTGCACTCGATCGCGTTCGCGCCCAAGACCCTGATGGGTCCGGACGCGGTGCCGTTCCTGGAGGGTCCGGGCCCCGATGTGGCCAAGTCCTTCGAGATCTCCGCGTGGAGCTACGCCTCGCTGGCCCGCGCCGTGCTGCCCGTGATGAACGAGGGCGGCTCGCTCGTCGGCATGGACTTCGATCCGCGCGTGGCGATGCCGTACTACAACTGGATGGGTGTCTCCAAGGCCGCGCTGGAGTCGGTGAACCGGTACGTGGCCCGGGAAGTGGGTTACGCCAAGAAGATCCGCTCCAACCTGATCGCCGCGGGCCCGGTGAAGACCCTGGCCGCCAAGGCCATCGCGGGTACCGCCACCGACGACGCCAAGCAGCTGCGTCAGCTCGACGAGTACTGGGACGGCGCGTCGCCGATCGGCTGGGACGGCGCCGACGCGCGCGCGGTCGGCAAGTCGATCGTCACGCTGCTCTCGGACTGGCTGCCCGCCACCACCGGCTCGATCATCTACGTCGACGGCGGTGCCAGCCACAACATGTGGTTCCCCGAGGGCTTCACCAGCAACTGATGCCGGACGCCCTGCTGCTGCTGTCCTTCGGCGGCCCCGAAGGCCCCGAGGACGTGCTCCCGTTCCTGGAGAACGTCACTCGGGGCCGCGGGGTACCGCCGGAACGGCTCGCCGAGGTCGCGCAGCACTACCTGCATTTCGGCGGCGTCTCGCCGATCAATGCCCTGAACCGGGAGATCATCGCCGCCCTCGAGGCCGATCTGGCCGCCGCCGGGCTCGACCTGCCGGTGTACTTCGGCAACCGCAACTGGCACCCGATGGTCGAGGACACCGTCGCCCGGATGACCGCCGACGGCGTGCGCTCGGCGCTGGTCTTCCCCACGTCCGCCTGGGGTGGCTACTCCGGCTGCCGCCAGTACGACGAGGACATCACCCGGGCCAGGGCCGCCGTCGGCGCGCAGGCCCCCGAACTGGTGAAACTGCGCCAGTACTTCGACCACCCGCTGCTGATCGAGTCCTTCGCCGACGCGATCACCGCCGCCGTCGGCCTGCTGCCCGAGCCGCGCCGGGCCGGTGCCCGCCTGGTGTTCACCGCGCACTCCATCCCGGTCTCGGCCGACGCCGCCGCGGGCCCGCCCGCCGACGGTGGCCGCCTCTACAGCAGGCAGGTCGCCGAAGCGGCCCGCTTGTGCGCCGCGGCAACGGGTTTCACCGACTACGACGTGGTGTGGCAGTCGCGCTCCGGCCCGCCGCAGGTGCCGTGGCTGGACCCCGACATCGTCGACCATCTCGACGTCCTGCACGGCAAGGGCGTCGACGCGGTGGTGGTGTGCCCGGTCGGTTTCGTCTCCGATCACCTCGAGGTGATCTGGGATCTCGACAACGAGGCCGCCACCCGCGCCGCCGAGCTCGGCATGGCCTTCGCGCGCGCGGCCACCCCCGGCACCGATCCGCGGTTCTCCCGGATGATCGTCGAGCTGATCCAGGAGCGCACCAGCGCGGGCGCGGTCCGCGAACTCGGCACCGTCCCCGGCTACGGCTGCACCGCCGACGGCGCGCTCTGCGCTCCCGGCTGCTGCGAGCCGCCCGCCCGTCCCGCCCGGCGCTGAACACAACCGGATAAACATTCGCCGGAGACCCGGGGCCGGGGGAGTAGGCTTTGCGGAGTTGTGCTCGACAGATCGGAGGACTTCCGATGCGTTCGACAGCGCCCCGATACGGCCTGGTGCTCGTGCTGGCCGCCGCGACCCTGGGCCTGAGCGGCTGCGGCAAGGAGTCCGGCTACGAGACCGAACCGCCCGCCCCCACCGAGCCCACCATCTCGCAGGCCTCGGTCGACGAACTGTGCGGCATCCTCGACGGCCAGCAGGGCACCTGGAAGGCGCTCGGTCCGGAGGTCGCCCGGGTGGCCTTCACCGGCGCCATGAAACTGTGGACCGTCCAGGACACCGTCGCCAACGCCGCGCTGTCCTACGATCGCGACATCGTCGACACCGTCACCGGCCGTACCTGCCCCGTCGTCCGCGACGACACCCTCGTGGTGCTCGCGGTCCCCACCCTGCGCACGGCACTCGGCGGATTCTGAACCGCGACCGGCCGATTCGCGCCGATCAGTCGAGGCGGCCCGACGCGGTGTGCACCGCCACCAGCCGTGCCTCGCGGATCGTGTTCCACAGCGGGCGCAGCAGCGACTCGTGCGAGTCCAGCGCGCTGGCCGAGGTGGGTGAGGACGCGGGCTCGTGCTGGGCGACGGTGAGAATGGCCGCCACGTGATCGGCGGTGTCGAGAATGCGCTTGGCGCGCAACGGGATCGAGTCCGGATAGGCGTGCCGGGAGTAGGCGGCCAGCTGGTCTTCGATCTGCTCGCGCGGGTCGGCGTCCCCGGCGCCGAGCGCGGTGGTGTGCAGGCGCATGAGCGCGTCGGCGGCGTCGCGGACCGATTCGCGCATGGTGTACTCGGCCTCGCCCAGCGACATGTCCGGGCCGTCGACCCGCGGAATGTCCACGCTGTACACGGTCCACTGCAGGGTTTCGTCGTCGTCCCACTGCGGGATCAGGCCGGTGCCCGGCTGACCGGGGACGCCCAGCAGCAGCCCTTCCTCGGCGTCGATGGCGTCGGCGGCGAAGGCGGTGCCCACCGGCAGCCCGCGCACGTCACCGGGGGCGGGCAGGACCAGGCGCAGCTGCGCGCCCGCGGGCGCCATGGCCTCGCGGATCACCTTGAGCAGCGGCATCGCCCCCGAGCCGGTGCCCGCCTCGTGCGAGGTCCACGGCAGATCGGTGCGGCCGCCGGTGACCGGGTCGCCCGCGGCGATGGTGTGCCGGGAAGCCCAGGCGTGCAACGCTTCCAGTACGTCGTCGGGCGCGCTGGTACCGGCCAGCCAGGAGCCGGCCCACAGCGTCAGCGTCGCACTGGGAGAGCACATAATCATCGAGCATAAAGGTTCGCCGCGTGCCCTGCGCCGGGACTAGTCCGGTTCGGTCACGAAGTCGATGAGCCGTTCCACCGCGCCGATCAGCGGGGCCTCGAGATCACGGAACGAGTCGACCGCGTCGTACACCCGGCGCCACCCCTGCTGCGGGGTGCCCCAGCCCAGCCGGGCGCAGATGCCGGTCTTCCAGTCCTCGCCGCGCGGCACCACCGGCCATGCCTCGATACCGACCGCGGCGGGGCGCACCGCCTGCCACACGTCGACGAACGGATGCCCGGTGACCAGCACGTGCGGGCCCAGGCCGGTGGTCAGCTGGGTCTCCTTCGACCCGGTCACCAGGTGGTCGACCAGCACACCCACCCGGGCACCGGGACCGGGCTCGAACTCGGCGAGCCGGGCACCCAGGTTGTCCAAGCCCTCCAGATGCTCCACCACCACGCCCTCGACCCGCAGATCGTGGCCCCAGACCCGCTCCACCAGGGCGGCGTCGTGCACGCCCTCCACCCAGATCCGGCTCGCGCGCGCGACCCGGGCCCGCAGACCTTCCACCCGGGTGGAACCCGAGGCCGAGCGGGTCGGCGGTGCCGGGGTGGTGGCGGTGGGCTTCACCAGCGTCACCGGTCTGCCGTCGATGAGGAACGCCGCCTCGCGCAGCGCGAACAGCCGGACGGTGCCGCGGCCGTCCTCGAGCTTCACGAACTCGCCGTCGTAGCCGCGGTCGAAACCGACTACGGCACCGCAGAATCCGCTCGCCGCGTCCTCCACCACCAGGTCGCGCTCGGCCACCACGACCGGGACCGGGACCTTCCTGGTGCGCTGGTGTCCGGAAAAGATGTCGCCGTACCCGCCACGTGCACTCACACCCCCGAAGCTACCGCCAACTGTCCACGCGCCCAACGCAGCACCGCGCGCGAGTCGGCGGCCCCGGCGCTTGTCCGGCCGGAACGGGCACCGAGACGGTACGGTGGTGGGGTGGCCGCAATAGTCTGGCTGATCGCGGGCATCGTGCTCGCGGCGGCGGAAATGCTCACCGGGGATCTGACGCTGCTCATGCTCGGTGCGGCCGCGCTGGGTACCGCGGGGGTCAGCGCCGCGGCGGGGCTGCCGCTGTGGGGTGACGCGCTGGTGTTCGCCGCGATCTCGGGGGTGCTGTTCCTCGGGGTGCGCCCGGTGCTGCGCCGCCGATTCGGCACGCCCCCACCGAATCCGACCGGAGTCGACGCCCTCACCGGCAAGTCGGCGCTGGTGCTCGAGGAGGTGGCGGCGCATTCGGGGCAGGTCAAGCTCGGTGGTGAGGTGTGGACCGCGCGTCCGCTGGATCCGAGCGAAGTGTACGAAGCCGGTGTGACCGTCTACGTGATGAAGATCGACGGCGCGACCGCCGTCGTCTGGAAGGGTCCTTAGCAATGGTTGCCTTGATCGTGGCCGCCGTCCTCGTCCTGCTGGTCGTGGTGGTGGTCTTCAAATCGATCGCGCTCGTGCCGCAGGCCGAGGCGGCGGTGATCGAACGTCTCGGGCGCTACTCGCGCACGGTGTCCGGTCAGCTGACGTTCCTCGTGCCGTTCGCCGACCGGGTGCGGGCGAAAGTCGATCTGCGCGAACGGGTCGTGTCCTTCCCGCCGCAGCCGGTGATCACCCAGGACAACCTCACCCTGCAGATCGACTCGGTGGTCTACTTCCAGGTCACCAGCCCGCAGGCCGCGGTCTACGAGATCAGCAACTACATCGCAGCGGTCGAGCAGCTCACCGTCACCACGCTGCGTAATGTGGTCGGTGGCATGACGCTCGAGGAGACGCTCACTTCGCGCGACCAGATCAACAACCAGCTGCGCGGCGTGCTCGACGAGGCCACCGGCCGCTGGGGCCTGCGGGTGGCCCGCGTGGAGCTCAAGTCCATCGATCCGCCGCCGTCGATCCAGGAATCGATGGAGAAGCAGATGAAGGCCGACCGCGAGAAGCGCGCGATGATCCTCACCGCCGAAGGCACCCGCGAGTCGCAGATCAAGACCGCCGAGGGCGCCAAGCAGGCGCAGATCCTCTCCGCCGAGGGTGCCAAGCAGTCGTCGATCCTCTCGGCCGAGGGTGAGCGGCAGAGCCGCATCCTGCGCGCCCAGGGTGAGCGCGCGGCCTCCTACCTGCAGGCGCAGGGTCAGGCCAAGGCGATCGAGAAGGTGTTCGCCGCGATCAAGAACGGCAAGCCCACCCCCGAGCTGCTGGCCTACCAATACATGCAGACGCTGCCGATGGTCGCGCGCGGCGACGCCAACAAGGTGTGGCTGGTGCCCAGCGATTTCGGCAAGGCCCTCGAAGGCTTCGCGCAGAACTTCGCCACCAAGGGCGAGGACGGCGTCTTCCGCTACGAGCCGTCCACCGACGAGCCGCAGCCGGTGCGGATCGAGGACGATTCCGACGTCGCCGACTGGTTCGAAACCGCCTCCGACCCCAAGATCGAGCAGGCCGTCCGCGCCGCCGAGGCCACCGCCCGCACCCCGGTCGACAGCCTCGACGCCCCCCGCCCCAAGCCCGCCGCCCCCGTCGAGCCCCCGCCGCCCCTCCCGGTCCCCCCGCCGATCGCCCCCCAGCAGCGCCCGGCCCCACCCCAGCAACACCAGGCCCCGCCGCCACCCCAGCACCAGCCGCCCCAGCAGCCCCCACGCCCCGAAGACCCCTACGGCCGCCCCTGGCAGCCACCCCAGCACTGACCCTGCTCCCGACCGGCCCCGACGCACCCACGCGCCGGGGCCGGTCCCGTTTCCCTTCACCCCAGAGGACACCCATGTCGACCGCACTCACCGACGAATGGCTCCACCAGTGGTCCGCCGACCTCGTGACGGCCGCCGGTGCCGCATCCGTGCGCCCCGCCGACGCCGCGGTCGACGACCTCTGGGCCGCAACACGCATCTGCTCGGACGACTTACGGACGTACTACCGTCACATCGGCGAGGTGACCTACACCACCCGCGGCGGCACCAAGAAGTACTACGACTTCAGCTACGTCACCGAGTCCGTCGAGGAATTCCTGGCGCTCGTCCTGGAGTCGGCCCGGCGACCTGGGTAAGGGGGCGACAGGCGGCGAAGTTGGTTGTCGCGCAGGTATCTTCGCGGGATGGGAGGTTTGGGGCCGGGGGCGCGGCGTGTTGTCGCCGTCGTGGTCGCTGTCGTGGTGTCTTTCGCTGTGGTGAGCGCGGTGCCGCGGTGGTGGTGTGGACGTGCGGCTGACGGGTGGTTCCGGGGTGAGCCGGAGCGGGTGCGGGCGCTGGCCGAGGAGATGGTGGCCTTCGAGGCCGTGGACGACCGGTGGCGGGCGGGTGGTGGACGTGATCGGGTGGTCGGGATGTGGGGGCTGCTCGCGCATCAGATGACGGCGCTGGGGCTCGCGCAGGTGTCGCTGGCGTATCCGGAATGGGCGGGGCGGTACGGCCCGGTGGTCACCCGGGCGGCGACGAAGAGTCTGCTGCCGCAGTTGCGGTTCGAATTCACCGACGCCTGGCACGGCCGGGACGGTCTGGCCGACCTGGACAGCGGGGACGGGCACGCCTACCTGTCCTATCCCGCGCTGGCGCTCGGGATGGCCCGCCTGGTGGATCCGGCGTTCCCGGCCGAGCTCGCGGCCCGTCACGACGCGCTGATCGCGGCCTTCGAACGGCGGCTGCTCGCCTCGCCGACCGGGTTGCTCGACACCTTCCCCGGCGAGGCGTATCCGACGGATGTGGCGGCGGTGGCGGCGGCGATCGCGGTACACGGGCGGGTCACCGGCGCCGATCACACGGCCGTGCTCGCCCACTGGGCGGAGCGGGTTCGCGCGGTGCAGATCGATCGGCCCACCGGATTGGTGATCCAGCGGATGGGCACCGACGGACGCGCCCACGACGCCCCGCGCGCCTCCGGGACCGGACTGGCCGCCTACTTCGCGGGCTTCGCGGACCGGTCGCTGGCCGAGGAACTGGCGGCGGGATTGTTCGGGCAGGAACGTCGCGTGCTGGGTTTCGGCGCGATCGACGAGTACGGCGCCGGATACCGCGGTGCGGGTGATATGGACAGCGGTCCGCTGGTTCTCGGAATATCGGTGTCGGCCACCGGATTCGCGCTGGCCCCGGCCCGTGCGTTCGGGCATCGCGACCTGTTCACCCGCCTGTACCGCACCACCGACCTGTTCGGCGTGCCCCTGCGCAGCGGTGACCGCGCGCGTTTCGCCACCGGCGGCGTGATCGGCAACGCCCTGCTGCTGGCGTTCCTGACCTCCGGCCCGGAGCTGGCCGCGTGAACACCGTCGTGCTGCGCGCCTGGTGGAAGCCGATCCGCCTGCCGGTGATTCTCGGCGTGGCCTATCTCGTCCTGTCCGTGGTCGTGTCGGCACTGTCCGCGCGCCACGGCTTCGGCTCGCCCGACGGGCTGAGCCCGGCGTTCGTGCTCGCGACCGCCACGCTGGTGGTCCTGCGGATCGCGCTGCTGGTCGTCGTCCCGTCGGTGCTGATCTCCCGCGCGGTGATGCTGACAGTCGATTACTTCCGGCGGCGTTCGGACGCTCGGGCGACCACTGCCGCCGCCGACGCCTGACCACGTCGGCAGTGCGTGCCGTACCGAGGGTTCGGTGATCAGTAGGGAAGCGGCAGGAGTTCGACGAGGCTGCCCCGGCCGGTGCCGGGCGGGAGGACGGCGAGGGCCTGGCAGCCGATGAGCCCGGCGAGGTGGGGGGTGTGGGCGGGGCCGGTGCTGCGCCAGACGCCGCCGGGGTGCTGCTGGACGGGGACGATGCGGGTGGCCTCCCCGGCCATCATGCCTGCGTCGGAGAGGCGGCCCCACATGGTGGGGCCGGGGGTGCGCAGGGTGAGGGCGTCGGCGACGGCGGGGCCGATGGCGAGGAGGGCGGCGACGGCGGCGAGGGGGTTACCGGGTAGGCCCAGCAGGACGCGGCCGTCGGGGAGCTGGGCGACCAGGGTGGAGCCGCCGGGGCGCAGGGCGACCCGGTCGACGATGACGCGGGCGCCCAGGTCGGCGAGCAGGGGGCGCAGGTGGTCGGCGGCGCCGCGACCGGTCGCCCCGACCATGACCACCAGATCCGCGTGGGACTTCAGGCCGAGCCAGGAGCGCAGCAGGTCCTCGCTGTCGGCGAGGTGCCACAGCCCGGTGCTCTCGATATCGCAGCAGCGCAGGAACTCCGGCAGGACCGGGCCCAGCGAATCGCGGGTCTCGCCGGGCGCGAGCGGTCCGACGGCCCGGATCTCGTCGCCGGTCATCACCACATCGGCGCGCAACGGCCCGCGCACGGTGACGGTCTCGGCTTCGGCGCTGAGCGCGGCCGAGGCCACCGCGGCCGAGATCCGCGCCCCCGCGCGCGCGAGGACGGTGCCGCTGTCCCAGTGCTCGCCCTGGCGGCGGGTGTCGTCGCGCAGCGGCGCCTCGGGGGCGCGCATGACGACCTGTTTCCCGGAGACGGTCGTGCGCACGACGTGCTCGTCCCGCAGCGTGGCGGTGGTTCCCAGGGGGGTAGCGGCCCCGGTGGCGATGCGCACCGCCTCGCCGGGCGCGAGCACGACCGAGCAGTTGCGGCCCGCGTAGCGCACCTGCTGATGCAGCTGCCACCACGGTCCCGGCCCGGCGACGGCGTAGCCGTCCATGGCCGCGCTGTCCACCCGCGGCAGCGGCGTGCCCGCGGTGAGCGCGACGGCCAGCGTCGCCCCGACCGCCTCGGCCACCGGCAGTTCCCGGACCGCGATCGGCGCCAGTTCCGCCGCGATCCGCGCGCGCACCTCGGCCAGACCGGCCTTCGCCACCACGCCCGCTCGTGCGCTCACCACCACGTCAGCCTCCGCCCACAGGTCACCGATAATCCGACATATCGTCCATAGATCCCATTGCCTGTGATTTTCTGAGCAGTTGCCCCACGGTGACGTTGTCCTCACCCGGGGTCCCAGCCCCCGGTGCGCACTCGGACACATCCGCGCGCCTCGGCTCAGCTCGGCCCGAATCCGCCGCTGTCGAGACTGATCATGATCAGCGTGACCGCGCCCAGCAGCAGCGCGCCTGCCTCCCGCGCCGTGAGTGGTTGTGGCTCCCCCGTATCCCCGCCCATAGTCGCATCGTAGGCCGGTCGCTATGGTGGCGCCGCCGATGCCGGGCTCAGAGCCGCGCACCCCGCGCGTCGAGCAGCATTCCGAGATACCCCAGTTCCTGGCTCTGCGACTGCACCATCGCCCGCGCCGACTGTTTGACCGCGCCCGAGGCGAGGAGGGTATCGGCGGTGCGGGCCATGGTGATTCCGCCCGCGTGATGGCGGTACATCAAACGCAGGAACAGGATTTCGGCGGCTGCTCCGCGGGCGGCGGCCAGCGCGTCGAGCTCGGCGGTGGTGGCCAGCCCCGGCATCGACACGGCACTCGCCGTCGAATCATGGTGGTGGGAGCCGGTTTCCGGCATCCAGGCCATCGGCTGCGCGGCCGTCGGTGCCGCCCCGGCGAGCTGGGTCCAGCCCAGCAGGGTGCCGATCTCCACGCGCTGGGTGTCGGCGATCTGGTCGGCGAGCCTGCGCACCGTGGGATCGGCGGCCGGGTCGAGACGTTCGGCCAGGATCAGTGCCTGCTGGTGGTGGGCGGTCATGTCCTGGACGAAACCCAGCTCGGTCGCGGTGAGAACCGGTGCGGCCGCGGTGGTTTCCGGGATCAGGACCGGGCGCAGGGCCGCGCCGAGCACCAGCAGGAAGACCGCCGCCACGGCCGCCGCGGCGACGCGGAGCGCCCGCGCGCTCACGATCCCACCGTCGATTCCTGATCGGCGGGCGGCACATAGACGCCGTTGTCGAGCCGCAACACCATGAACCCATTGTCCGAACAGGTGACATAGAGCTGATCGCCCCGCCATTCCGGCGGCGACAGGCACCAATCGGTGGACAGGTCACCGAAGGCGATGTCCCCGGCGCGGGCGGTGAGGATCTGGGCCGGATCGATCAGCCCCTCGGCCAGCGAGCGCAGCGCAGCGGGTGCCGTCATCACCGGAATGCCGATGATCGAGGCCAGCGCGTGCGGCGAGTTCCAGATCTCGAGATTGCGCCCGGTCCTGGCGGGCGGATTGAAATAGGCGATCTCGCGGATCGCGTCGGGATCGCGCACGTCGAACACCCGGATGCCGGAGGCGATCCAGCCGCAGGCCAGCGCGGTCGGATTCGCGGGCCGGTCGGCGGTGCAATAGTGCGATTCGTAGGAGAACGCCGAACCGCCCATGGCCGAACCGATCCCGGCATCGATGTTCTCCGGCAGATTGATCTCGAGCTTGACCTTGGTCCGGATCCGCGGCGCGGTGTCCTCGGCGACATCGATGAGCTTCACCCCGCCCGAGCCGCCCTCGTCGACGGTGAACAGATGCGGCACGCCGTCGTAGGTGACCGGCACGCTGTGCTGGGTGGCCCAGCCGTCGGTCCAGAACGTGCGACCCAGATGCGGCACCTGCGGATTCGGGTCACGCCGCTGCACCGCGCTCACATCGAGCACGGTGAACCCGCCGAGCGCGGAGAGATAGAGCCGGTTGCCGTCGGGGCTCACGCCCATCCCGTGCGCCTCGATCCCGGTGAGCCCCTGCCAGATCACCCGCGGCTGCGCGGGATCGGTGAGATCGACGGCACTGAGGAAACCCGGCACCAGGCCCGAGGCCCAGTAGGTGCGCCCGTCGGGGGAGAAGCCGCCCTCGTGCGTGGTGATCGGCAGCGGCATCAGCAGATTCGACCCGGTGCCCGGGTTGAGCAGGCGCGGATGCGCGCAGTCGGAGATGTCGTAGACCGACAAATACCCCGCCCCGAGCCCGACCGGCACGCCGGTGCCGACGAGCAGTTTGCGAGTGGTGTTGACCTTCAATGTCTCCCACGTCCCGGCCAGCATGGCGGGCTCGGCCAGCGTCGCGGTCAGCACCGGATGCGCCGGATCCGACACGTCGAGCACCTGCACGCCGGGATGTTCGCCGAGCAGCGTGCCGGGGAAGAACGAACCGACATAGGCGCAGTGCTCGAAACTGGTGGAGGTGATGCCCGCGCCGCGCCCGGTGTAGCCGCCGACCATCGACATATTGCAGCGGTAGCCGAGAGTGCTGCGGCCACTGTCCCGGTCAGCCGCGGGGACGTCGCCCTGGAGTCCGGTCTCGGGCAGCGAGCCCGGTCCGCAGTCGGCGCGGGGCACCGCCGTGCGGCCGACATCGACGAACTCGCGCACGGTTCCCGCGAGGTCGGCGACCGGATCGGCGGCGGCCCCGGACGGTATCGCGAGGGCGATGAGCGCGAGCATCGCAGCGAGTGCTGTCCCATGACGAAGTCTTCGTGTGCGCATCGTGCCTCCCCGACCGTGCTCTCCGGCGCTGACTGGCTCAGACAGTTGCCGTCTTCGGATGGTAAGGCGAGTGCGGTACCCGCACGGCCGGTTTCGGCGAATCGGCCGCTGGCCCGGCGGGTCGAATCCGCCCTGCGGCCGGAGGCACGCTGTACGGTTGCTCAGGTAACGACTGGCGCGGCGCGATACGCCGACACCGCGACCGGAAAGGACTCGGACTCCATGTCGAACGATGTCGTAGGCACCTCGGGTGGCACGGACGGGGCCGGGGACGCGGTAGCCCACCGATCGCCGGGTAAACCCCGGCTCGACCTGTTCGTCTTCTGCGCCACCGCGATCGGCACGGTCGCCTTCGTGATCTGGGGTGTGCTGGACGACGAGAGCCTGGCCTCCTTCGCGAGCACGGCGCAGAAGTGGGTCATCACCAATACCGGCTGGCTGTTCGTGCTGGTCGCCACCGCCTTCGTCTTCTTCGTGATCTGGCTGGCGATCAGCCGGTACGGGCGCATCCCGCTGGGCGCCGACGACGAGAAGCCCGAGTTCCGGACGGTGTCCTGGATCGCGATGATGTTCAGCGCGGGCATGGGCATCGGGCTGATGTTCTGGGGTGTGGCCGAACCGCTGTCGCATTTCGTGAGTCCGCCGCCGCACACCGCCGAACCGGGCAGTCCCGCCGCGGCCGAGGTCGCGATGGCCACCACTCTGTTCCACTGGACGCTGCACCCGTGGGCGATCTACGCCGTCGCCGGGCTGGCCATCGCCTACGGCACCTTCCGCAAGGGCCGCTCACAGCTGATCTCCTCGGTGTTCCGGCCGCTGCTCGGCCGCCGCGTCGAGGGCCCCGGCGGCCGGGCGATCGACATGATGGCGATCTTCGCGACGCTGTTCGGTTCCGCGGCCTCGCTGGGCCTGGGCGCCTTGCAGATCGGCGCCGGAATGGAGTTCAACGGCTGGATCGACGGGATCGGCAAGGTCGGCCTGGTCGCGATCATCGCGGGGCTGACCGTCGCGTTCGTGATCTCGGCGGTGTCCGGGGTCGAGCGGGGCATCCAGTGGCTGTCCAACATCAATATGGTTCTCGCGCTGGCGATCGCGGCCTTCGTCTTCATCGCCGGGCCCACTCTGTTCATGCTCAACATGCTGCCGATCTCGCTCGGTGACTACGTCGAGTTCCTGCCGACGATGGCCTCGCGCACCGGCGCGGGCGACGAGGCCATGAAGGCCTGGCTGTCGAGCTGGACCATCTTCTACTGGGCCTGGTGGATCTCCTGGACCCCGTTCGTCGGCATGTTCATCGCGCGGATCAGCCGGGGCCGCACCATCCGGCAGTTCGTCACCGGCGTGCTGCTCGTGCCGAGCGCGGTGAGCCTGCTGTGGTTCGCGATCTTCGGTGGCGCCGGTATCGCCGAGCAGACCGAACACCACAACCTCACCGAACCCGACGGCACCGTCGACTCCGACAACGCGCTGTTCCACCTGCTCGATCAGTACCCGATCGTCGCGGTGACCACGGTGGTGGTGATGATCCTGGTCGGCATCTTCTTCGTCTCCGGCGCGGACGCGGCCTCGATCGTGATGGGCACGCTGTCCGAGCGTGGCAGCATCGAACCGTCCCGGTGGACCGTCATCTTCTGGGGCGCGGCCACCGGTGCGGTCGCCGCGATCATGCTGGTGATCGCCGATTCGGACAACCTCGGCGGCGCGCTCACCGGTCTGCAGGCGCTCACGACCGTGGTCTCGCTCCCGTTCCTGGTGGTGATGGTGGGGATGTGCGTCTCGCTGTACAAGGACCTCCGCGACGACCCGGTCATCCTGCGCGCCGATCGCGGCATCGAGCTCGTCGAGGTCGCCGTCGACCAGGGCACCGAACGCCACGAGGGCGACTTCTCGCTGGTCACCGAGCCGACCGAGGAACTCGACGTGGTGGCGGAGGACATCCGCACCGAGGACGTGCCCGCGCGCGACCGGGACTAGGCGTCGATCCGGGCCGGTGTCGCCGCGAGGGCGAGGCAGGCCCGGTGCAGGCGTTCCCGCAGGGTCGCGGCCGATTCGGCGATGGCGGCCTGGGCACGCACGTACTCGGCCCGGCCCGCCGGGGTCTCGATCGGCACCGGCTGGTAGCCGAATTCGCTCAGGTCGTAGGGGCTGGCGCGCATGTCGAGTTCGCGGGCGGCGCAGGCCAGTTCGAAGCAGTCGAGCATCAGCTCGGAGCTGATCAGCGGCGCCAGCTTGAAGCTCCACTTGTAGATGTCCATATTGGCGTGCAGGCAGCCCGGCTGCTCGCGCCGAACCTGGTCGGCGCGGGTGAGCGGTTCGGCGTTGCGGCCCACCGCGTCCGGGGTGAAGAACCGGAACGCGTCGAAGTGCGTGCAGCGCAACGACATCGATTCCACCACCGCGTCGGTACCCGCGTGCCCCAACCGCAGCGGCACCTGCTGATGACGCACCTCGTCGGTGCGATACACCATCGCCCACTCGTGCAACCCGAAACACGACAGCTGCGCCGGGCGTCCCGCCGTCGCCCCCAGCAGCCCCGCGACGAACTCGACGGTGTCGCGCCGCTTGTCCAGGTACGCGGGATCGGCGGTGTACACGTCCGCGTCGACCCGGTGGTATCCGCGTGCCCCGGCGTACTCGGCCGCCTCCCGCAGTCCCACCCCGAAGCCGGGATGCCAGCGCCGCAGCTGTGAGGGCTTGTTGCCGTAGTAGGTGAACAGGAAATCGATCACCGGATGCGAGGTCCCCGCCGCCCTGCGCTCCAGGTAGGGCCCCACCAGCCGATCGAGCCGCTCCCGATGCGCGCGCGCCCGCTCACGCCACTCGACCTGTGGGAGTACCCGCAGGCGAGCGGGTTGCTCGAGGGCGTCATCGGTGCTCACCCGACCATTCTCCCGCACCGCCTCCGGACACCCGAACGGCCTGGCTGTCTCGATCGGGACCACGTGGCCGCTTCGCCGCCGAGCGGCTGGGCAGCCCCGGATGCAACAATGCAATAGATAACATTGCAGTGTTGCACTAATTGTGCTGAAATTGACCAGGCCAAGTTGTGCGCACCCCACGCCGACGGTGTGCACACCTGTGGCGAAGCGGTGCCGCGAAGCATTGAGCCGCCCAGCGGCACGGCCGGGGCCCACTGCTGTCTTCTCTCCGAGCGGCAGTGGTGGGTTCGCCCGACCCGGTGCGACCGACTCCCGCTGGAGAGGGTGAGTAGGGAGTGCGATAGGCCCCGGGTCGAAATATTGACAAACTGCCAATAGTGCTGCCAGAGTGCAATTGATTGGATATCCAACTATTGGATCACCTTCATTGCTCTCGACGGCCCGACCACGCGCCGCTCACCATCGCTGACCTGCCGAACAATCGAGGAACCATGACCGAGGCATTCATCTACGACGCGATCCGCACCCCGCGCGGCCGCGGCAAGAAGACCGGCGCCTTGCACGGCGTCAAACCGCTCGACCTGGTGGTCGGTCTCATCGAGGAGCTGAAGTCCCGGTATCCCGGACTCGACCCGCACGCCATCGATGACATCGTGCTCGGCGTGGTGTCGCCGGTGGGCGACCAGGGCGCCGATATCGCCAAGACCGCCGCGCTGGCGGCCGGTCTGCCCGACACCGTGGCCGGCGTGCAGCTCAACCGGTTCTGCGGGTCGGGTCTGGAGGCGGTGAACACCGCCGCGCAGAAAGTGCGTTCGGGCTGGGAGCAGCTGGTCATCGCCGGTGGTGTGGAGTCGATGTCGCGGATCCCGCTGGGTTCCGACGGTGGCGCGTGGGCGATGGACCCGGTCACCAACTACGACACCTACTTCGTGCCGCAGGGCGTCAGCGCGGACCTGATCGCCACGATCGAGGGCTTCACCCGGGAGGATGTCGACACCTTCGCGGTGCGGTCGCAGCAGAAGGCGGCGGCGGCCTGGTCGGGTGGCTACTTCGCCAAGTCGATCGTCCCGGTGCGCGATATCAACGGCGCGGTGCTGCTCGATCACGACGAGTTCATGCGGCCGGACACGACGGTGGCAAGCCTGGCCGGGTTGACCCCGTCGTTCGCGGCGATGGGGGAGATGGGCGGATTCGACGCGGTCGCGCTCCAGCGCTACCACCAGGTCGAGAAGATCGACCACGTGCACCACGCGGGTAACTCCTCGGGCATCGTCGACGGTTCCGCGCTGGTGCTGATCGGCAGCGAGTCCGCCGGTGTGGCAGCGGGTCTCACCCCGCGCGCCCGGGTGGTCGCGTCCGCGGTGAGCGGCAGTGATTCCACGATCATGCTCACCGGCCCGGTCCCGGCGACGGAGAAGGTGCTGGCGCTGGCCGGGCTCACCGTCGACGACATCGACCTGTTCGAGCTCAACGAGGCCTTCGCCTCGGTGGTGCTGAACTACCAGAAGAAGCTGAACATCCCGGACGAGAAGCTCAACGTCAACGGTGGTGCGATCGCCATGGGCCACCCGCTGGGCGCGACCGGCGCGATGATCACCGGAACCATGGTCGACGAGCTCGAACGCCGGGGCGCGCGCCGTGCCCTGATGACCCTGTGCATCGGCGGCGGCATGGGCATCGCCACCATCATCGAGCGCGTCTGAGCGCGGACAGAGGAATACACATGAGCGAGAACATGATTGCCTGGGAACTCGGCGCCGACCGGGTGCTCGTGCTCACCATCGACGATCCGAGCCAGTCGACCAACACCATGACCGAGGCGTTCGCCCGCGACTTCACCGCGACCGTCGACCGGCTCGAGGCCGAGCGGGACAGCTACGACGGTGTCATCCTCACGTCGGGTAAGGACACCTTCTTCGCCGGCGGTGACCTGAACCTGCTGATGAACGCGACCCCCGAGTCCGCGCCGGAGATCGCGCTCGGCCTCGACACCTACAAGGCGGCGTTCCGGCGGCTGGAGACCCTCGGTAAACCGGTGGTCGCCGCCATCAACGGCACCGCCCTCGGTGGCGGCTTCGAAGTCGCCCTGGCCACCCACCATCGCATCGCCCTCGACGCCAAGGGCAGCCTGCTCGGCCTGCCCGAGGTCACCTTCGGTCTGCTGCCCGGCGCGGGTGGTGTCACCCGGACCGTGCGCCTGCTCGGCATCACCAACGCGGTACTCAATGTGGTCGGCCAGGGCCAGCGGATGAAGCCCGCCAAGGCCCTGCGGGTCGGGATCATCCATGAGGTGGCAGCGTCCCGCGAGGAGATGTTCGACAAGGCCCGCGCCTGGATCGCGGCCAATCCCGAGGCCGCCCAGCCCTGGGATGTCAAGGGCTACAAGATCCCCGGCGGAACCCCGTCGAGCCCGGCGGTGGCGGCCAACCTGCCCGCCTTCCCGGCCAATGTCCGCAAGCAGCTCAAGGGCGCGCCGATGCCCGCGCCGATCGCCGTGCTGGCCACCGCCGTCGAGGGCGCGCAGGTCGATATCGACACGGCCTTCGCGATCGAGACCCGCTACTGCGCGAACCTGATCTGCGGACAGGTCTCGACCAATATGATCAAGTCCCTGTTCTTCGATCTGGGGGCGATCAACAAGGGCGGTAGCCGCCCCGAAGGCTTCCCCGTGCGTACGCCGGAGAAGGTCCTCGTGCTCGGCGCGGGCATGATGGGCGCGGGCATCGCCTATGTGCAGGCCCGCGCCGGCATGCAGGTCGTGTTGAAGGACGTCACCATCGAGGCGGCGCAGCGCGGCAAGGACTACTCGCGCAAGCTGCTCGACAAGGCACTGGCCAAGGGTGCGATCACCCAGGACAAGCACGACGAGACCCTGGCCCGGATCCACCCGACCGCCGACCCGGCCGACGCCGCGGGCTGCGACTTCGTCGTCGAGGCGGTGTTCGAGGATCCGGGCCTGAAGCAGAAGGTGTTCGGCGAGATCGAGGCACTGGTGAACCCGGACGCCCTGCTGGGCTCCAACACCTCCACGCTGCCGATCACCGACCTGGCCAACGGGGTGGCGAGGCAGCAGGACTTCATCGGCCTGCACTTCTTCTCCCCGGTCGACAAGATGCCCCTGGTCGAGATCATCGTCGGCGAGCAGACCAGCGACGAGGCCATCGCCCGCGCCATCGACTACACCTTGGCGATCAAGAAGACCCCGATCGTGGTGAACGACAGCCGCGGCTTCTTCACCAGCCGGGTGATCGGGCAGTTCATGGACGAGGCCATCGCGCTGGTCGCCGAGGGTGTGCACCCCGCCTCGGTGGAACAGGCCGCCACCCAGGCCGGATACCCGGTGGGCGCGCTGGCGCTGGCCGACGAGATCAATATGAAGCTGGCGCAGAAGATCCGGCGCAGCCTGCGCGAGAACCTGCTCGCCGAGGGCAAGCGCTGGGTCGACTCGAAGGCGTACCCGCTCGTCGACACCATGGTCGACGAGTTCGACCGGCCGGGGCGGCTCGAGGGCCGTGGTTTCTACGAGTACGACGCCGACGGCAAGAAGCTCCGGCTGTGGCCCGGACTGGTGGACAAGTACACCCGCGACGACCACGGCATCCCGTTCGTCGACATGCAGGAGCGGATGCTGTTCGCCGAATCCCTGGATACGGTGCGGTGTTTCGACGAGGGTGTGCTGCGCACGGTGGCCGACGCCAATATCGGCTCGATCTTCGGGATCGGGTTCCCGGCGTGGACCGGTGGTGTGATCCAGTACATCAACCAGTACGCGGGCGGCCTGGCGGGCTTCGTCGCGCGGGCCGATGAGCTGCGGGCCGCCTACGGTGACCGGTTCGAGGTCCCGGACTCGCTGCGGGCCAAGGCCGCGGCCGGGGAAACGCTCGGCTGAAGCGTGATGGTGGCGGACACGTCTCCCTCCGGCCCGGTCGTGCACGGCGGCCGGGAGGATGCCCCGGCTCGGGGCGTGCGAGGCGACGGCAGGCGCGCGGATCGCCGAGGTGCCGTCGTCGTCGCCGCGCGGGAGGTGTTCGTCGCCAGCGGCTATCACGGCGCACGGATGAATGAGATCAGTGCCAGCGCCGGGATCAGCAAACCTGTCCTGTACAGCCATTTCGTCAGCAAGCTGGACCTGTATCTGGCTGTGCTGCAACAGTATCTGGACCGGATGGTCGACGGAGTCCGAGCCGCGGTCACCGCCGAGGCCTCGCCGCGGGCACGCGTGCGGGAGGCCGTGGCGGCGTACTTCGACTTCGTCGACGAGGACCCGGGCGGGTACGTGCTGGTCTTCGAATCGCCCGTGCCGAGTGAACCGAGCGTCGACTGGCGGGTGCGCAGCGCGTTGCGTGCCTGCGCCGACCTCGTCGCGATCGAGATCCGCGCGGCCGGCGTCGCCGCCGTGCCGGCCGACATGTTCGCCGCCAGCCTCGTCGGCGCGAGCCACCTGGCCGCTCGGTACTGGCTCAACGCCGGACGCCCGATTCCCAAACGCGAGGCCGTCGAGGTCGCCGCCGCGCTGTGCTGGGACGGGATGTCCGGTTGCGAACTCGGGCCCGACCGCCGCACCCCCGACTGAGTCGGCCGTCACCGCGATGCGCTGGACCTCCCCGCGGCCGTGCGGCATCGGCGCCCGAGGCGTCCTTCGCGGGGTCCGGGCGCCGGTGCGCTGAATCGAGACCGGTGCGCGAGACGGCCGGACGGCATGTACATGCCGTCCGGCCGTTTTCGGTCATGGTTGTCGCCGACTGCCGACCAGCGGGAAGAACGGACGGGACAGCGGCGTCAGCGCGTGATGATCGGGACCAGGTACTCGCGGGCGAACGCGTCGAGTTCCGCGTCGGTTCGCAGGGGGAGCAGGCCGGTCGGTGCCAGGATCATCGAGTGCACGACACGGCACAGGACTTCCGCGCGGGCCAGTAGGTCCGGCGGCTCGGGCAGCAGTCCGGCGGTGACGGCTTCGCGCAGGAGGGCCTCGGTGGTCAGGATCGTCATCGCGACCGTCGGGGCGCTGTCGGTGGTGAGGTGCGGCATCACGCGGTCGGGTTCCAGGATCAGCAGGCGCTGCACGAGGGGGTGCGCACGCCACCGGCCGACGATGGTCACCAGGACATCGGCGACCAGGTCGTCGAGGGTGTCGTGCTTGCCCGGCAGGCTGCGCAGGTCGGCCAGCACCTGGGCGACCTCGCGGGAGAAGACGGCGGTGACCACGTCGTCACGGGATCCGACGCGGCGGTACACGGTTGCCCGGTCGACGCCGGCCTGTCGGGCGATGTCTTCGATCGTCGTCTTCTTCACGCCCACCCGTTCGAACTGGATGAGGGCCGCGTCGAGGATTCGCACCGCCGCGGAGTCGTCGGTTTCGGGGGTGTTCGTCGAGGTGGGGGACGCTGCGGTCATGTCGACCACGGTAGCAATTCCAGCGGAGATGCAACAGTGCTACAGAATTTGTTGCTGCAACATTGCAATCCTCTCTGTTGCATCGTACGATTGAGGCATGGCTCACTCCGCTGACGCAACGAGGCGTCATCACCGCGAGGAAGCGCACGCGATCAACGCGCGTGACGTGCACTTCGACTTCGGTGATGTGCCGATGCACTACATCCCGGGCGAGGTCTTCGCGACCCATGTCATCAATGTCATGCACCTGGTGCTGCCGGAAGGCGAGCGCGCGATGGCGCAAGCCCTCGCCGAGGCACTGCCCTACATCGACGACCAGCGACTGCGCGAGGAGGTGCAGGGTTTCGTCGGGCAGGAGACGATGCACGCCAGCAGTCACGCCGGTGCGCGCGATCATCTGCAGGCCATCGGCCTCGATGTCGATTCGATGGTGAAGACCTTCGCCTGGTTCGTCGATCGCATCCTCGGTGATCACGGCCTGACCGGCCGTGCCAAGGAGGAATGGCTCAAGGAACGCCTGGCGCTGTTCGCCGGGATGGAGCACTACACCGCCGTCATCGGCGAGTGGCTGCTGGAGAACGACATGTTCGAAGACCTCGGCATGGACCCGACGATGCTCGACCTGATCCGCTGGCACGGCGCCGAGGAAGTCGAGCACCGCAGTGTGGTCTACGACGCCTACATGTACGTCGACGGTAGCTACGCGCGGAAGGCGCGCACCGCGTTGGTGGCCAGCGCGACGCTGTTGGCGACCTTCATGGTGTCCTCGGTCTACCTGTATGCCAAGGACCCGGCGCCACGCAAGGGTGCGTTCTGGCCGGTTCAGCTGGTGCGGGCGACCGCGCGTGGCATCATGCCGAACTTCGGCATCTTCGTCAGTGAGATTCCGCGGTACCTGCGGCCGGGCTTCCATCCGTCGCAGCTGGGACCGATGGACCGCGCGCTGCGCTACCTCGCGCATTCGCCCGCGGCGCGGGCGGACCAGTGACGGCGGCGGGCATGACCGAGCGGTACTCGCCACCGGTGGCGTTGCGTGCGCTGGGCGCTGTCGCCGACGGCTACCTGCAGCTGTTCGTCGCAGGTCGCGCCGCGCCGCTGATCTCGCGACCGAACCCGGTGCGGCACGGCGGCTTCGAGATCCCGTTGACGATCGAGCGGATCGCTCCGCTCGCCGAGGATGTCGTCGGCCTGACGCTGGTCTCGCCCACCGGTGCCGACCTGCCGCCGTGGCGGCCGGGTTCGCACCTCGATCTCGTACTGCCCTCGGGCAAGCAACGCCAGTACTCGCTGTGCGGTGATCCCGAGGACCGCCGCCACTACCGGATCGGGGTGCGCCGCATCGCCGACGGTGCGGGCGGGTCGATCGAGGTCCACGAGCAGCTGAAGGTCGGGCAGACCCTGCGGATTCGCGGTCCGCGCAACGCGTTCGACTTCATCGCCGCGCCGTCCTACCTGTTCGTCGCGGCCGGAATCGGGATCACCCCCATCCTGCCCATGGTCCGGGCGGCGTCGCGCGCGGGCGCCCGCTGGAAGCTGATCTATCTGGGCCGTTCGCGCGCGACCATGCCGTTCCTCGACGAACTGAGCGCCCTCGGCGGCGGCCGAGTCGAGATCCGGCCGGACGACGAGTGCGGTACCCCGGACATCGGCGAGGTCATGGGCCGCGCCGAACCCGGCGCGTCGATCTACGTCTGCGGCCCGCCGCCCGTGCTCGACGCCGCGCAGCGCCTCGCGTTCGCCGTCAACCCGACCGGTTCGCTGCACACCGAGCGCTTCTCCGCGCTGCCGGTGGTCGACGGCCGGGAGTTCGAGGTGACCCTGGCCAGGTCGGGGACCACCGTCCGGGTCGGGGCGGACGAGACCGCCCTCGCCGCCATCCTCCGGGCCACGCCGGACGCGGTGTATTCGTGCAGGCAGGGCTTCTGTGGCACCTGCAAGGTCGCTGTTCTGGCGGGCGCGGTGGAGCATCGCGACCGCAAACTCCTCGACACCGAGCGCGAGAGCCACATGCTGACCTGCGTCTCCCGCGCGGCCGGCGAATCGCTCGTCCTCGACCTCTGAGCATCACACCAGCGAGAAAGGACGACGATGTCCACTGCCCGAAGCCTGCCGGCCGCGCCGGACACCACGCGATCCACCACCGGGGCGACCTTCGATGTCATCTCGCCCGCGACCGGCGCCCTGATCGGCACCTATCCGATCCACTCGGCGGCCGAGGTCGACGCGGCGGTCGCCGCCGCGCGGCCGGCGGCCGACTGGTGGGCGGGACTCGGTTTCGCTGAGCGAGCCCGGCGTCTGGACGCGTGGCGCGGCGAGATCACCAGCGGCCGAGCCGAACTCGCGCGGATCATCCATCGGGAGATGGGAAAGCCGATCTCGGACGCGAAGCTCGAGATCGCCATGGCACTGGAGCATCTCGCGTGGGCGTCCGCGCACGCGCGCGAGGTACTCGGACCGCGCTCGGTGCGTCCGGGCCTGCTCGCGGTGAATCAGGAGTGCACGTTGGAGTACCGCCCATTCGGGGTGGTCGGGGTGATCGGGCCGTGGAACTACCCGGTGTTCACGCCGCTGGGCTCGGTATCGTTCGGGCTCGCCGCCGGTAATGCGGTGGTGTTCAAGCCGAGCGAGTACACCCCGGGCGTCGGGCTGTGGCTCGCCGAGCGATTCGCGGCGGTCGTGCCGGAACAGCCGGTCTTCCAGGTGATCACCGGCCTGGGGGAGACCGGCGCCGCGCTGTGCCGCTCCGGTGTCGGCAAGATCGGCTTCACCGGGTCCACCGCCACCGGCAAACGGGTCATGGCCGCCTGCGCGGAGACCCTGACGCCGGTGCTGATGGAACTCGGCGGCAAGGACGCGCTCCTCGTCGACGCCGACGCCGATCTGGCCTCGGCCGCCGACGCCGCGGTGTGGGGCGGCATGTCGAATGCGGGCCAGACCTGTCTCGGGGTGGAGCGGGTGTACGTGCACACCGACGTCTACGACGACTTCCTCGCCGAACTCCTCGACCGCGCGACGGATCTGCGCGCGGGCACCGGCGCGGCGAAGATCGGCCCGATCACCATGCCCAAGCAGATCGAGATCATCCGCGACCACATCGAGGACGCGCTGGCGCGCGGCGCGCGGGCCCTGCTGGGGGGTGCCCACGCGATCGATGGCCAGTTCGTGCAACCCACCATCTTGGTCGGAGTTCCCGAGGACGCGCTCGCCGCCACCGAGGAGACCTTCGGCCCGACCCTCACCGTCACGCGGGTGCGGGACATGGACGAGGCGATCGAGCTGGTCAACGCCGGTTCCTACGGGCTGGGCAGTACCGTCTTCGCGCGCCGCGACGGCAAGCGGATCGCCGACCGGATTCGCGCGGGCGGCACCTCCATCAACGCCTACGTCGCGCACGCGACGATCACGAGCCTACCGCTGGGCGGGGTCGGTGACTCCGGCTTCGGTCGCGTCCACGGACCGGACGGGCTCAAGGAATTCACCTACGCCAAGGCGACCACGCGGCAGCGCTTCCCGCTGCCACTGGCCCTGACGACATTCACCCGTGGCCGGACCACCGACGCCGTCGTGGATCGGCTGGTCACCGTGCTGCACGGAAGGAATCGGTAACCATGGCAGCAACCGAACACCGTCACATCGTCGTGATCGGTGCCGGATTCGGCGGCATCGCGCTCGCGATCAAACTGCGCGAGGCCGGATTCGACGACCTCGTCGTCCTCGAACGCGCCGCGGATCTGGGCGGAACCTGGCAGGCCAACACCTACCCGGGGTGCGCTTGCGATGTGCCGTCCCAGCTCTACAGCTATTCGTTCGCGCCCAATCCGGACTGGTCACGGACCTACGGCAAGCAATCGGAGATCCTCGCCTATCTGCGCGAGGTGGCGACGAGATTCGATGTCGTCCCGCGGATCCGGCTGAACACCGAGCTGCTCGAGGCCCGCTGGGACGAGAATCGGTCGCTGTGGCGCCTCGAGACCTCCCAGGGGTCGCTCACGGCCGACTACCTCATCTCGTCCACCGGCATCTTCGCCGAGGCCAAGTATCCGACGCTGCCCGGCCTGGACACCTTCGCCGGCAAGACCTTCCACTCCCTGCACTGGGACCACGAGCACGACCTCACCGGCGAGCGGGTCGCGGTGATCGGCACCGGCGCCTCGGCGGTTCAGTTCGTGCCCGAGATCCAGCCGAAGGTGGCCGCGCTCACCGTCTTCCAGCGCTCGGCGCCGTGGATCATCCCGCGGATGGACCGGTCGACCGCGAATCTGGAGCGGTACGTCCTGCGACGGGTTCCGTTGGCGCAGAAGGCGATTCGCAGCGCATGGTACGCGGCGATCGAGGGATTCGGTCTGGTCGGGTTCGTCGACAACCGCTTCCGGCACCCGTACGAGCTGCTCGGCCGCTGGCAGCTGCGCCGCCAGGTGCGTGATCCCGAGCTGCGCGCGAAGCTGACGCCGGACTACATGATCGGCTGCAAGCGAGCGATCTTCTCCGACGCCTACCTGCCCTCGCTCGACCAGGACAACGTCGAGGTGGTGACCGACGGTATCGCCGAGGTGCGGCCGGGATCGATCGTCACCGGGGCAGGGGTCGAGATCCCGGTCGACACCATCATCTACGGCACCGGGTTCGACCCGCAGCCCCCGTTCTTCGACCGGGTCATCGGTGGTGACGGTGTCTCGGTCGGCGACCTCCTGCGCAAGCGGCGCCAGACCTACCTGGGCACCGCCATCGCCGGATTCCCCAACCTGTTCCTGACGCTGGGCCCGTTCGGCGCGGTGGGCAACCAGTCGGCGGTGTTCATGATCGAATCCCAGGTCGCCTACATCGTCGACGCGCTGAAGACGCTGCACGACAAGGGCGCGCATCGAGTGGAGGTCCGCCAGGATGTCCAGGACCGCTTCGTCGAGGAGATGCACCGGCGCAGCACGTCCACGGTGTGGCTCACCGGCGGCTGTGACAGCTACTACACCACCCCGGACGGGCTCAACGCCGGGCTCTACCCGAGCTGGAGCTTCGAATACCGCAAGCGCACCAGCGCGTTCGACGCCGCGTCCTACGAGGTGAGCGCCTGATGGATATCACCGCGCTCACCCCGTCGAGCCTGCTCGGTCGCCGGTCCTTCGACGTCCGCGACAAGGTGGTCCTGATCACCGGCGCGGGGCAGGGGATCGGCCTCGCGCTGGCCGAAATCCTCATCGACCGTGGGGCTTTCGTCGCTCTTGTCGACATCGACGAAGTCGCCGCCAAGGCCGCCGCGCAGCGCCTCGGCTCCCGGGCTCTGGCCATGGCTGCCGATGTGCGTGATCGCGGGGCGATGGCGGAGGCGACCCAGCTCGCGGTGGAGTACTTCGGCCGTCTCGACGTGGTCGTCGCCAATGCCGGGGTCACCCCGAGGCCCGCCACGGTCCGCACGATGGACCCGGCGGATTTCGACCGGGTGATGGCGATCAACCTCGACGGCTGCTTCAACACCGTGCATCCCGCCCTCGACCACATCGTGGCCGCCGAGGGGCACGTGGTCGTCATCTCGTCGTGCGCGTCGTTCGCGCCGGGCATGGCCGGGTCGCCGTACATGATGAGCAAGGCCGCGGTCGAGCAGTTCGGGCGCGCGCTGCGGGTGGAGCTCGCCGCGGCGGGCGCCAGCGCGGGCGTCGCCTACTTCGGTGTCGTCGAGACCGAGATGACCCACACGATGCTCGACCAGGACGATCTCGGCCGGGAGCTCGACGAGATGCTGCCATGGCCGCTGAACGTCCGGATCAGCGCGGCGCACGCGGCGACCGTGATCGCCGACGGCATCGCGCGCCGCGCCGCCCGCACCATCGCCCCCAGCGGGTGGGAGCCCTACGCGCTGCTGCGCGGCCTGGTCAACGTGGTGCTCGACGCGCAGCTCGCGGGCAGCGGCAAGGTCAAGGACCTGCTCGACCGGGTCGAGCGGCGGAGCGGCCGGTGACCGCGCCGGACCGGGGGTCGTTGCGCACCCGCGCGGCCCGGCTGGTCGCCGAACACACGGTCAAGCCGCTGGCCGCCGCGCTGCCGGTCAACACCGCGACCCTGCCGGTGGCCCGGCTCGCGATCGATACCGCGATGCGCGTGGTCGGTCCGAGCCTGGCCGGGACCTCGGTGGACCAGGTCGACGACGGCGCGGTCCACGGCGAGATCGTCACCGGGCCCAAGGCCGACCGCCGCGACGCGATGATCCTGTACGTGCACGGTGGCGGCTTCGTCGCCGGCTCGGTCGCCGCGTATCGCGGCGTGGCGTCGCGGCTGTCGACCGCGACCCGCACCCCGGTCTTCGTCTCCGGCTACCGGCTGGCACCGGAACACCCGAGCCCGTGCGCCCAGCTCGACGTGGCGCGGGCCTACCGGTGGCTGCTGCGGCGCGGGTTCGCGCCGGACCGGATCGTGCTCGCCGGTGATTCGGCGGGTGGCTTCCTGGCCGCCGATCTCGCGCTCGCCAACGCCCGCCTGGGGATGCCGGGACAGGGTGGGCTGGTGCTGTTCTCGCCGATGGCCGATCTCGGGCTGAGCATCGCCCAAGCCGGCGGGCGCAACCGGGACGGAGTCCTTTCCTACGCCCTGTCGGCCAAAGCGGTCGCCCACTTCACCAGTGACCGTCTCGAACTCCGGCCCGAGCGCGGGATGGTCCTGCCGCCGACCCTGATCCAGACCGGCGGTGCGGAGTACTTCGCCGCCGACGCGATCGAACTGGCCGAGCGGTTACGCGCCAGCGGAACGGCCTGCGAACTCCAAGTGTGGCCGGACCAGATGCACGTCTTCCAGGTCATGCCCGCGCTGGCGCCCGAGGCCCGTTTCGCCTTCGGTGCCGCGGGTCGTTTCGTCACCTCCTTGCTCGAATCACCGGCCGCTACCGCGGTCTGATACACGGAAGAACCACACACACTATGTCGACACCCCGTTTCGAAACCCTCTGTGCCGCTTTCCAGTACACGGCCGCTATCGATCCCGGCGCGGTGGCGTTGCGTACGCCGGGTGACGCGCAAACCATGACCTGGCGTGAGTATGCCGAGGGTGTGCGTGCCGCGGCGGCGGGTCTGGCGGGGTTGGGCGTGCGGCGTGGTGACACCGTCGCGTTGATGATGGGTAATCGGGTCGAGTTCTATCCGCTCGAGGTCGGTGCCCAGCACGTGGGCGCGACGTCGTTCTCGGTGTACAACACCCTCTCGCCCGAGCAGTTGGCGCATGTCCTCGGAAACGCGGGCGCGCGGGTGGTGATCTGCGAGGCGCAGTACGTGCCGCGCCTGCGGCAGAGCGGAGTCACGCTGGATCACATCGTCTGTATCGACGATACGGTCGAGGGCACGGTGCCGGTGGCGGAGATGATTGCCAATGGTGCACCGGATTTCGATTTCGACGCTGCGTGGCGGGCGGTCGAGCCGGGTGATGTGGCGACGTTGATCTACACCTCGGGGACCACGGGTAATCCGAAGGGTGTGGAGACCACGCACGCGAATTTGATGTTCCAGGCCTATGGTCTCGGCGATGTGCTCGGTTTCGAGTTCGGTGATTCGACCACCTCGTTCATGCCGACCGCGCATATCGCCGACCGGCTCACCGCGCTGTATATCCAGGAGATTTTCGGTACGCAGGTGACGGCGGTGTCGGATCCGAAGTTGATCGCGGGGGCGTTGGCGGATCTGCGTCCGACCGTGTGGGGTGCGGTGCCGCGGGTGTGGGAGAAGCTGAAGGCCGCGATCGAGTTCGTGGTCGCGAACGAGCCCGACGAGATGCGTAGGCAGGGTATGCAGTGGGCGTTGGCGGTGGCCGCCAAGCGCAGCGAATACCAGCTGGCCGGGCAGCCGGTTCCCGAGGAGGTGGTCGCGGAGTGGGCCACGGCCGATGAGCTGGTGCTGTCGAAGTTGCGGGCGAAGCTGGGCTTCGATCGGTTGCGGTTCGCGCTGTCGGGTGCGGCGCCGATTCCGCCGCAGACGTTGGGTTTCTTCGCCGGGATCGGCGTCCCGATCTCCGAGATCTGGGGCATGTCGGAACTGTCGTGCATCTGCAGCGTCAGCCACCCTCGCGATACCCGGCTCGGGACGGTCGGACGTTTGCTGGCCGGGATGGAATCGCGGATCGCCGAGGACGGGGAACTGCTGGTCAGGGGGCCGCTGGTGATGAAGGGCTACCGCGGCGAACCGGAGAAGACGGCGGAAGCGGTCGACGCCGACGGCTGGCTGAGCACCGGTGACGTGGTGACCGTCGACGCCGACGGCTACCTGCGTGTGGTCGACCGCAAGAAGGAACTGATCATCAACGCCGCGGGCAAGAACATGTCGCCCACCATGATCGAGCACGCGATCAAGGCGGCGACCCCGCTGATCGGCGCCATGGCCACGATCGGCGACGGCAGGCCCTACAACACCGCGCTGATCGTCCTCGACGCCGAAAGCGCCGAACCGTATGCGGCCCAGCACGGTCTGTCCGACGCGTCGGCGGCCGCGCTGGCCGGCAACGACGAGGTGATCAAGGCGATCGCGGCGGGCGTGGCGGCGGGCAACGCGACGCTGTCGCGGGTGGAGCAGGTCAAGCGATTCCGGATCCTGCCGGTGTTCTGGGAGGCCGGTGGCGACGAGGTGACGCTGACGATGAAGCTCAAGCGGAAGGTGATCGCGGAGAAGTACGCTGCCGAGATCACCGAGCTGTACGCCGAGGTGCCGCCCGCCGAGGTCATCGAACCTGCCTGACCGCCGGTGCCATGGCGGGCCGCGCGGGGTGGCCCGCCATGGCAGTCCTGTTCGAGCCGTCACTCAGGCCTGACCCGCGGCGTGACGGCGGCGAACCATATCGGCGATCAGTCCGGTGCTGTAGTCCGTCAGTTGTCGCTGCGTGGCAGGCAGGCGTCCGTCCACCCAGTCGGCGTCATGTTCAGCTCACCCAACCAGTGCATCGCCTGTGACCAGGCCGCTGCGTCGGCCGCTGCGTCGTAGGCGACCCCGCTGATACCCGCCATCGAGCCTGCCCGTCAGGACGTCGTGCGCCGCACCGCAGGCGGCACGCAACTCCGACGGGTCGCCGACCCACGCCTGAATCGCCTGCTGTACGTCGGCCATCGTCGACATGCGCCGACCGTCACCGACGTAGTCGATCGCCAGCGCGACGTAGCCGAGAGGCCCGCGAGCCGATCGGCGATATCGACCGTGTGCGCGGACGTCCCTGGTGCTTCGTGGGCGACGAGCAGGGCGGGGTGCGGGCCCGCGGTCACCGGCGCGGCCAGGTGGCCGACGTACGTCTTCCCGTTCGTCAATTACCGGACGTTCGGCGGGCCCGCCACAGCCGCCGGAACGGCGCCGATGCGGGTCCGGGCACCGGCGGATGGCGGGGGCGAGGTCCGACGGTGTCGTGGCGGAATCCTCACGATTTAACTAGAGTGATGCTCTAGTGAATTCCGCCCGCGCCGCCGATGTCGCGCTGGCCGTACGTTGCTCCCCGAGTCGAAGGAGTCCGATCGTTGAGTGTTCTGGTTCTTGGTGGATACGGCGCCGTCGGCGCGCATCTGGTGCGGTTGCTGCGCGCTGCCGGAATCCGGGCGCTGGCGGCCGGTCGTGATCCGGTTCGCGCGGACCGCGTCGTCGACCTGGCGTCGGCGAGCAGTCTCGGGGCAGCGCTGTCCGATGTGTCGATCGTCGTGAACTGTGCTGGTGTGGAAGACATCCGGCTCGTCGAGGAGTGTGTCCGCCGGGACATCGTGTTCGTTGACATCTCGGCGACCAGCGGCTACGTGCAGGACCTGGAGCGTGTCGACGGGCCGGTCGTCCTCGGCGTCGGACTGGCACCCGGCATGACCTCCGCACTGGCGGTCGCCGCGCTCACCGACGACCCCGGCCCGGTCGACATCATGATCGGCCTCGGCGCCGGGGAGCACCACGGCCCCGCCGCCACCGCCTGGACCTACCAGCTCCTGGGGCAACGTTTCCCCGACCCCGACGGCTCCGACCTCCGCAACTTCACCCGGCCCACCCATTTCGCGGTCCCCGGCGCCGCCGGATACCGCCGATTCCCCGCCGTGCGCGCGGATTTCGCCGACCAGCACCGGCTCACCCACCAATTCTCGGTCCCCGTCCGCAGCTACCTGCGCCTGGACTCCCGCCTCGCCACCCTCGGACTCGCGTCCCTCACCTGGATCCCGCCACTGCGCGCCCTGACACCGAAACACCTGCCCGGCACCGACACCTGGGTGGTCCTCGCCCGGACCGCCGACGGCACGACCCGGTGGGCGACCGGCCACGGACAGTCCCTCGCCACCGCAGCCGTGGCCGCCATCACCGTCGAGGAGCTCGCAAGTCACCGAATCACCACCCCGACCTGGCTCCACGACATCCTCCACCTCGACCAGCTACTGCACCGCCTACCGGCGACCGGCGTCGAGATCACCGCCGGACGCACCGACGGCCGAACCTGACGGCGCAGGCCTGGGTCGGAGAGGGCGCACTGGCGGGCTGACCGGATTCGAACCCGCGACCCCGCCGCCCGCTGCTGGCCCGAGGGCCCCGAGGGCTATGCCTGGATGACCTCGATGCCGACGAGGGCGTTGAAGGAGTCGCAGCTGGCCCAGGACTGGCCCTGGCCGTACTGGATCGGGCCGTACTTCCAGTAGGTGAAGGGGACCGGCCAGGCGACGCAGGTGAGTTTCACCTGGTGCCAGGTCGGGAGTTCGCAGCTGGCCATGCCGCCGGTGTTGAAGATGTTGTAGACGTGACAGTTGGCCTGCCACACCGGGACGTCGGCCTGGGCGGCGCCGCCACCGGCGACGACGGCGGTAGCTGTGGCGGTCGCGGCGATGGCGCCGGCAGCGAGCTTCTTCACAGAGAACATGTCCGAACCTCCGGAAATAGACGTTGTCTGAAAGATCGCTGAGAATCCGGGAGTGTTACTCGGAGTTTGCTGTGCGGGCGTAATCGCGGTGGCGGAGGGTGCGGAACCACGCCGCGCTGGCCGCTCGGGGCCGCTTCGGACGGTCGGCCTTCGTCTCGGCACTGTCCGCGACACGGCCAGGAACGGCTCGATGTCGCACGCCGTTTCCGCAGGCCAGCGTGGATATACTCGCGAGACACCGCTCGAAGAACATCCGGAACTGATGTACCCCATCGCACCGAGATCACCGGAGAGCCGACCATGTCCGAGCCCGATGATTCCGCTCCGCTCTACGGGGAACTCCTCGAATCGGCCCGGCGGCTGTCGTTCGATCTGCGCGGCGGCGACACCGGCGCCGGGACCGAGAGCGACCGCCACGGCATGACCCCGGAGTGGTCCCCGCTCTACGGCACCCCGACCTGGCACGGCCTGAGCGAGCCGGAGCGCAGGCGGCTGACCCGGCGCGAGGTCTCGCACTTCCTCGGGGTGGCCATCTGGCTGGAGGTCGCCCTGCAGATCGTGCTGCTGCGGCGCAACCACGGCGTCGACCCGACCCGCGCGGACGTGAAATTCCTGTTCAACGAATGCGCCGACGAGAACCTGCACTCGCTGATGTTCGCCGGGGCGATCGAGCAGCTGGGGGAGCGGTACAGCCCGCTGGACCGGGTGATGCTGCTGATGGGCTGGCTGTTCCGCACCTTCGCCTGGGACGAAGTCGCCTACGGCATCGTGCTGGCCGGGGAAGAGGTCTTCGATGTGATGCAGCGCGACTGGTCGATCGACGACCGGGTCGCGCCCGCGGTGCGCCGCAGCTCGCACGTGCACGTGGTCGAGGAATCCCGGCACATGAGTTTCGCGCGCCAGAAGATGCGCGACCGCCTGCGCGGGGTGTCGCGCGTGCGGCGCTATGTCAGCGCCGTACTGATCGCGGTGGGCGCGCACATCATCGCCAAGGGGCTGGTCAACAAGGGGATCTACCGCGATCTCGGGCTGGACTGGCGGACGGCCAAGCAGGAGATCGATCGCAACGAGCACCACCGCATGATGTTTCGCCGGGCCACCGCGCCGCTGGTGGAATTCCTCGATCGCGAGCGGCTGCTCAACCGGGTCGCGCGCGCGGTCTACCGCAAGTCGAACCTCCTGTAGAAAGGCCGCCGACCGTGAGTTTCGTGATTCTCGGGCACTGCTGTAAGGACGGTTCCTGCCTGCGGGTGTGTCCGCAGAACTGCATCCATCCGGCGCCCGGCGACCCGGAGTTCGCCACGGTCGAGCACCTGTCGATCGACCCCGCGGCCTGTATCGGCTGCTCGGCGTGCGTGGACGCCTGCCCGGTGGCGGCGGTCAAACCCGAGGCGGCGCTGACCGAGGCCGAGCAGGTGTACGCCCGGCAGGCCGACGCCTATCGCGATCGTCCGCGCACACCCGCCCGCCCCGTGATTCCGGTCGCCTTGCCGTCCCCGCTCCGGATCGCCGTGGTCGGCGCGGGATCGGCGGCGATGTACACCGTGCGGGAGGTGTTGCAGCGCTCCAGTTCCGTCCGGGTGACGGTGTTCGAGCGGAGCGCGCATCTCGGCGGTCTGCTGCACACGGCGGTGTCACCGGATCACCCGGGTATCCGGCGGATGACCCGGCTCTTCGATGTGCCGTTCGCGGACCCGCGGGTCGAGATCCGCTTCGGCACCCGGGTGGGTGCCGACGTGTCGATCGAGTCCCTGCGCGACCGTTTCGACGCGGTGATCCTCGCCTTCGGTGCCGCCGAGCCGCGCGCGGTGGCGGGCTCGGCGCTGCCGGAGGTCCATCAGGCGATCGATCTGCTGGCCGCCGCCCATGCCGCGCGGCGCGGCGGTGGGTCCGGGGTCGCCGTGGCCGGGCCGACGACGGTGATCGTCGGGGGCGGCAATGTCGCGCTGGATGTGGTGACCGGCCTGGCCAGGGGACGCATCCGCACCCACGCGGGCGCGCTGGTCTCCCGGGCGGTGGTCGTCGCCCGCGCCCCGGCCTCGCGGCCGTCGTTCACCTTCTCGGCACTGCACGAGCTCGGCCAGCTCGCGGTCGATATCACCGTCACCAACGGCCATCGGCTCGGGGCAGGCCCGCTCGACCGGCTGCTGTCGGAACTCGCCCAGCGGGACCACCGCGGGGCGGGGCTGTCCGTCGAGTTGGTTTTCGGGCGCGAGGTCACCGCCCTGCGCCCGGTCGACGGGCGCCTGCGGGTGGTTACCGCCCGCGTCACCGCACAAGGGCGCGTCCCCGCCGCGGACCTGAGCGCCGACTCCGTCGTCCTGGCTTCGGGATTCACCTGCGCGCCGCCGCCGGGTGTCCCGCTCGGGCCCGGCGGCGCGGTGTCGCACCGGGCCGGTGCGGTGGTGTCGCCGGAGACCGGCGAGCCGATCGCGGGACTCTATGTGGTCGGCTGGGCCAAGCGCGGTGGCCGCGGAGGCGTCGGGGAGAACCGGCGGTGCGCCGCCCAGACTGTCGACACGATCGCGGCCGACCTCGCCGCGCCGGACGCCCGGACACCGCGCCGCCGACGCTGATCCCCGGCCCGCCCGGACGCGTGCCCGCCGACACACCGCGAGCCGCGCGGACGGTGGTCGGCGCGGCTCACGGGCGGGTCAGCAGGGTTCGCGGGTGGGATCAGGGCTTGCGGGCGACCGCGCCGTAGGCCGAGATCGGGCGTACCTCACCGACTTCGGCGGACTCGGCCTGCCACTGGGTGATGGAGACGAAGCCCGGCTCGACCAGCTCCAGGCCGTCGAACACGGCGCGGATCTCGGCCTGGGTGCGCGGGATGTAGGGAGTGCCGCCGGTGCCGGTGTAGTTCTCGCACAGGGTGACGTAGGCCTGGCTGTCGTCGGTGCCGTCCCACATGATCAGGTGGCTGCCCGAGGGCACCGCGCCGACGACGGTGCGCACGATGCGCAGCAGGTCGTCGTAGGTCTTGGCGTGGCCGAGCACGCCCATGAACATGACCGCGATCGGCTCGTTGAAGTTGAGCACATTGCGCGCGTCGGCCACGATCTGCTCGGGGTCGTGGAAGTCGGCGGCGATGTAGGTGGTGACACCCTCGGGGGTGGTGCTGGTGAGCAGTGCCCGCGCGTGCGCGAGGACCAGTGGATCGTTGTCCACGTAGACGATCCGGGCGTCGGGGGTGACGCCCTGGGCGACCTCATGGGTGTTCTGCATGGTCGGCAGGCCCGTGCCGATGTCGAGGAACTGGCGGATGCCGCGCTCCCTGGCCAGGAAGCGGACCGCGCGGATGAGGAACTGCCGCGACTGCACCGCCATGGTGGAGATCTCGGGATCGACGGCCAGACCCGCGTCACCGGCGATCTTGTCGATCTCGTAGTGGTCCTTGCCGCCCATCCAGTAGTTCCAGATCCGCGCCGAATGCGGGATGTCGGTCCGGATGGTGGGGGTGTGCACGTCGGTCATGTGCCCGGCTCCTTCGAAACATTTTGTGACCGTGGGCGGCCACCCCCGGAATTGCGGCACCAGCAGCGGCCGGAATCTTGATCTGTTGCGACAGTACAAGATTCGCGTGGATCGTGGGTCGGCAATCCGACGCCTCGATCCGCTCGGCCCGCTACCGGTGCCGCCGGGTTCAGTCGGCGTTGCGATGGGTGGTGTCGCGCACCGTCCCGACGAACTCCTCGACCAGGTCCTCGAGCGCGACCACGCCGACCGTGTTGCCCCGGCTGTCGACCACCCGGCCGAGGTGACTGCTGGTGCGGCGCAGCCGCGCCAGCGCCTCGTAGAGGGTGGTGCCCGCGCTGACCGTGGGCAGCGGGCGGATATCGGTGCGCGGGATCACCGTCTCGGGGCCCGCGGTGTCGTCGGCGACCTTGTCGAGCACGTCCTTCACGTGCAGGTAGCCGACCAGCGAGCCGTCCACCGCGCGCACCGGGTACCGGGAGAAGCCGGTCTCGGCGACGGCGGCCTCGATGTCGCCGAGGGTGGTGCCGTCGCCGCGCAACGGCACCGAGCGGGCCTGGGCGAGCGGCACCATCACATCGCCGACGATCCGGTCGGAGGTGCCCAGCGCCTGGGTGAGCCTGCGGTGCTCCTCCTCGTCGAGCAGGCCCTCGGAGCGGGACTCGCCGATCATCTCGGCCAGCTCCACCGTCGACACCGTGGCGTCGAGTTCGTCCTTGGGCTCGATCCGCAGCATCCGCAGCGTCAGGTTGGCCGCCAGGTTGTACAGCGCGATGAGCGGGCGGGCGATCCGCAGCCACATCAGGTGGATCGGCACCAGCAGCAGCGCCGAGCGTTCCGGCCCGGCCAGCGCGATGTTCTTCGGGACCATCTCGCCCAGCAGGATGTGCAGGATCACCACGATGGTCAGCGCGATCGCGAAGGCCACCGGGTGCAGCAGCTGATCGGGCAGGCCGACCAGTTCGAAGGGCCGCTCGATCAGATGCGCGACCGCGGGTTCGCCGACCCGGCCGAGCAGGATCGAGCAGATGGTGATGCCGAGCTGGGCCGCGGCCAGCATGATCGAGAGGTTCTCGCCCGCCTCGATCACCGTCTCGGCCTTCTTCTTGCCCTGGGCGACCAGGGCTTCCAGGCGGTCACGGCGCGCGGAGATGAGCGCGAACTCGGCGGCGACGAAGAAGGCGTTGCCCGCCAGCAGCACCACGGTCAGCACGATGCCGAACAGATCACCCATGATTGTGCTCCCGTGCCGCGAGGTGGGCCGCGTCGACGGGGATCAACCGCACCCGGTCGATGCGGCGTCCGTCCATTCGTTCCACCCGGGCCACCCAGCCGCCGCCGGTGCCGCGCGAGGCGGGCAGCACCACGTCGTCACCGGTGGCCGGGATGCGGCCGAGCTGGGTCAGCACCAGGCCGCCCAGGGTGTCGTATTCGCCCTCGGGGGCGTCGTAACCGGTCGCGCGCGAGACCTCGTCGATGCGCAGCAGGCCCGAGCAGTCCCAGCCGTCGGAGACGCGGCGGACATCGCGTTCCTCCTCGTCGTGCTCGTCGCGGACGTCGCCGAGGATCTCCTCGATGACGTCCTCCATGGTCACCATGCCCGCGGTGCCGCCGTATTCGTCGACCACCAGGGCCACCTGCATGCCGTCGGCGCGGACGCGTTCCATCACCTCGTCGCCGTCCAGGCTCGCGGGCACGATCGGCACCGCGACCGCCAGCCTGCTCAGCGGGATCTGCTTGCGCAGGTGCGCGGGGTGCAGGAACGCCTGCTTGACGTGCACCACGCCCAGGGTGTTGTCCAGATCGCCGTCGATCACCGGGAACCGGGAGTAGCCGGTGCGGGCGGAGGCGGCGATGAGATCGGCGACGGTATCGTCGCGATCCAGCGATTCCACCTTGACCCGCGGGGTCATCAGATCCTCCGCGCTGCGCTCGCCGAACTCGAGCGAGCGGTCCATCACCTGCGCGGTGCGCTGGTCCATGGCACCGCGCTGGGCCGAGGTGCGCACCAGCGAGCCGAGTTCCTGCGGGGAACGCGCCGAACGCAGTTCCTCGGCGGGCTCGATGCCGAGCCTGCGGACCACCCAGTTGGCGGCGCCGTTGAGGAACCGGATCAGCCATTTGAAGGTGACCGAGAAGCCGATCATCGGGCCCGCGGTGAGCCGGGCGGTCGCCATCGGCTTGGCGATGGCGATGTTCTTGGGCACCAGTTCGCCGTAGATCATCGACAGCGAGGTGGCCAGCACCAGCGCCAGCACCAGGGCGATGCCGTGCGCGGCGTTCTCGCCGAGACCGGTGGCGGCCAGCATCGGGTCGAGCAGCCGGGCCAGCACGGGTTCGGCGATGAAGCCGGTGATCAGGGTGGTGATGGTGATGCCGAGCTGCGCGCCGGAGAGCTGGAACGACAGCGAGTTGTGCGCCTGCTTGACCAGGCGGGAGCGGGTGTCACCCTCGCGGGCAGCGGCCTCGATGGTGCTGCGTTCCAGCGCGGTGAGCGAGAATTCGGCGGCGACGAAGAGCGCGGTGCCGACGGTGAGGGCGACGAATCCGAGGAGGCTGAGCACGGTCAGCACGATGGTCATCGGCGGCACCGCCGGGATGCCGGGAGAGCGGACGAGCGAACGGACGCTGCGGAAAGGAGGACGCCGGGTTTGTCACCCGGCTCCGTAGAGGAGCCCTCCTGTGTGGCGCCCTTGGACGCGGGTGACAACTGGATCCTTTCGGGGTGGGGGAAGAGCAGTGCCGAGATCGGCACTGTCGATAATAGTAGGTCCCCACCGATGATGTGTCAGCGGCGCTCAGTGTGGTGCGCGGCCGGTGGCGACGAGCCCGGCGACCGGGCGGACATCGCGATGCGAGATCAGCCACTCACCCTCGTGTTCGGTGAACTCGTCGCGGACCAGGCCGATGGTCGTCCAGTCGGCCGGGCGATGCACGTCGACGCTGGTCGACCAGTGCCAGACGGTCGCGTAGGCGGTGAGCAGGGGACGACCGTCGGTCCAGTCGATCCAGTGCTGGCCGATCACGTGGGCGACCAGGCCGCGGCGGGCCCGCGGTACCCGGCACATGCGGGCGGTGAAGGCCGCGCCGCCCTCGAAGCGCTGGACCGGGCCGGGCATGATCCGGTATTCGATGAGGGCGTCGGGGGTGAAGCACTCGGTGAAGCGTTCGTGTTCGCCGGTGTCGGCGATGCGGAAGAACTCGTAGAAGGTGCGGTAGATCGCCCGCTCGGCGTCGAGGGTGGCGAGCAGGTCGGTGGGTGCGGTCATCGTTCCTCGTCGGTGGTGTCGGGCCACCTGGCTGTAGGTGAGCCAGCGCGGCGCGTGTTGCCGCCATGTCCGAAACCGTAGGACGGATCGGTGACGAATTGAACCTGTGCGTTCGAGTCGCTGAACTGTTCCGTTCGAATCACGGTGATCGGGCGACCGGGGTGATGGATGTCCGGAAACGGCAGCGGCCGACCGGAACCGGAGTTCCGATCGGCAGCTCGTGCGGTGCGCCTCACCAGCCGCTGGGCAGCGGCCTTCCCTCGGCGAAACCGGCGGCGGACTGCACGCCGAGCACCGCGCGCTCGTGGAACTCCGGCAGCGACCGGGCACCGGCGTAGGTGCAGGCGCTGCGGACACCGGAGGTGATGTGGTCGATGAGGTCCTCCACGCCGGGGCGCTCGGGGTCCAGCCGCATTCGCGAGCTGGAGATGCCCTCCTCGAACAGCGCCTTGCGGGCCCGGTCGAAGCCGCTGTCGGCGGCGGTACGCGCGGCCACCGCGCGCTTGGAGGCCATGCCGAAGCTCTCCTTGTAGGCATTGCCGTCGCGGTCCACGCGCAGATCGCCGGGCGACTCGTAGGTGCCAGCGAACCAGGACCCGATCATCACGTTCGACGCGCCCGCCGCCAGCGCCAGGGCGACATCACGCGGGTGCCGCACGCCACCGTCGGCCCACACATGCACGCCGAGTTCCTGTGCGGCCGCGGCACACTCGGCCACCGCGGAGAACTGCGGGCGGCCCACGCCGGTCATCATGCGGGTGGTGCACATGGCGCCGGGGCCGACCCCGACCTTGATGATGGTCGCGCCCGCGGCGGCCAGATCGCGGGTGCCCTCGGCGGAGACCACATTGCCCGCCGCCAGCGGCAGGCCGAGGCCCAGGTCGGCGACGGCGCGCAGGGATTCGAGCATCTTGGTCTGATGGCCGTGCGCGGTATCGATGACCAGCACATCGGCCCCCGCCTCCGCGAGCGCCTTCGCCTTGGCGGCCACGTCCCCGTTGATGCCGACCGCGGCGGCCACCCGCAGCTTGCCCTCGGCGTCGACGGCGGGGGTGTAGATCCCGGCGCGAATGGCCCCGGTGCGGGTCATCACACCGGCCAGGGTGCCGTCGGGGTGGGTGAGCACGGCCAGCTGGGCGTGTGCCTCGGCGAGCCGGTCGAAGATCTCGCGCGGCGACAGGTCGACGGGCGCGGAGACGAAATCGGTGGCCGCCACCTCGCGCAGCCGCGCGAACCGGTCGACATCGGCGCAGGCCGCCTCGGTGACCACCCCGACCGGCTTGCCGTCCTCGACCACCACGACAGCGCCGTGGGCGCGTTTGTGCATCAGCGCCACCGCGTCGGACACCGCGCTGTCGGGGTCCAGGGTGACGGGGGTGTCGGCGGTGAGCGAGCGGCTCTTGACGAACGCGATGGTCTCGGCGGCGGCGGGAATGGGCAGGTCCTGCGGCAGGACGACGAGTCCGCCGCGACGGGCCACGGTCTCGGCCATCCGCTTGCCCGCGACGGCGGTCATGTTCGCGACCACGAGGGGGATGGTGGTGCCGGTGCCGTCGACGGTGGCCAGGTCCACATCGAACCGGGACGCGATATCGGTCCGGTTCGGGACCAGGAACAGATCGTCGTAGGTCAGGTCGTACGGCGGCTGGGGTCCCGGAAGAAATCGCACTCGTTCGATGATAGCCGGGTGCGGTGAGGTGTGGGCGGTGCCGCACACGGCCGTCTTCGGCGATGTGGCGGTCCGCGCCGCGCCGTGGGGGCCGATTCGGCGATGCGCGTCCGGCGATGTGTGCGTGCGGTTCGGTGCCGCACGACGGCCGTGTTCCGCGACGGGCGGTCCTTCTCGCGCCGATGACGGCCGATCCGGCCATGCCGGTTCGGTGCCGCACGTCGGCGAGCTCAGGGCGTGGCCGGCGCGGCGGCCTGGGCCCGGCTGAGCACGACGGTGGCCACGCACATCACGAGCACGCAGACCGCGATGGCGAGCAGGCCCGCATCGCTGGTGCGCAGCTGCTCGTTCAAGGCGGTGAGGCCGAGGAAGGCGGCGGCGAGCGGTTCGGCGACCGCGGCGGCGGGGAGCGAGGCGGCCAGCGGACCGGCCTGGTAGGCGCGTTGTTGCAGGGAGAAGCCGACGAGACCGGAGGTGACCAGGGCCCAGGTCTGCCACCCGGTGAGCACGCTGCCGGGGCCGTCCCCGAACAGGGTGACCACGCGGTCGGTGAGCGCGGCGGCCAGGCCGAACAGTGCGCCACCGGCGAGCCCGAGCGACAGCGCCCGCACCGCCTCGTCCCGCACCAGCATTCCGGTCAGCGTGGCGACGGCGACCACGCCGAGCAGCACGGCCAGCGGTACCGTCCACTCCCGCAGCGGCGCGGTGTCCTCGCCCGCCGTCGGATTGCCGATCACCAGGAACAGCCCCAGCGCGATTACCAGCGCCAGCGCCGCGAGCGCGGCCTGCCCGGTGATCCGCTGCCGGTTCACCCGTGCGGCCAAGGGCAGTGCGAACACCAGCGAGCACACCAGGATCGGCTGCACCACCAGCACCGCACCGAAGGCCAGTGCCAGCACCTGCATCCCGTACCCACCCGCGTCCCCGACGATCGCCGCCCACCACCGCGGGTTCCGCGACAGCGAGCGCATCAGCCCCGACCCCGGCGGCACCGCGGCGGCCGCCTGATGCTGCGCCACCGACGACACCGCGAACAGGAGCGCGGCCAGCAGCGCGCACCCGATCGTGGCGATCTCACGGTTCGTCACCCGCCCAGTGTCGCCGATCGGCCGCACCGGCGATCGCACAGTGGTGGGCGCGTCGGGCACCGAATTCGGGTCCGGCGAATCCGGATGGCGGCCCCGGTGCCGCTTTCGGGCCGTGACCCGCGGTGCGCGTCCCCGCCGCGCCGACACGGGCGAACCACGTGAAGTCCGCATCAGCCCTCCCGGCCGATCCGCGCCCGTCCGGTCATGCCCGTCTCCGGGTGAGCGGTCCGCCCGAGCCTGGCGCGGCACGTCAGCGGTGTCGGTGCCCCGTGGTCCGAACACGACCGTGGCCGAACCGTAATCGGTTCGGCCACGGGGTGATTCAGTTCCTACTCAGTTAGCCGAGCGGTTGCGGTGGGTCGCCGCACCGGCCGGACGCGCGGCCCGACGCCGCGAATTCGTCGGCGTGTCGCCACTGCGGGCGTGTCCGCCGGTGCCCGCGGGCTTGCGCGAACGCGACTCGCCCGCCGGACGTTCCCGCCGCGGGGCACCGCCACCGCGGCTGTGGCCCTGGCCCGCGTCGGAAGCCGCTGCGCCACCGGACCTTCCGCGCCGCGGACGACCGCCGCCAGAGGACTTCGGCGCGGTCGCCGACTTGGGCGAACCGGCCTGCGCGGGCGCGGCCGGGGGCGCGATCGCGATACCGCTGGGCTTGCGCGCGCCGGTGATCTCGACCAGCTTGCGGTCGCCCGGACGCACCTCGACGCCGTCGGTCTGCACGCCCGCCTTGCGGGTCATGGCGGCGACGTCCTTGCGCTCCTCGTCGGTGACCAGGGTGACCACCACGCCGTCCTCCCCGGCGCGGGCGGTGCGCCCGGCGCGGTGCAGGTAGGCCTTGTGCTCGGCGGGCGGGTCGAAGTGCACGACCAGCGAGACACCGTCGATGTGGATGCCGCGCGCGGCGACATCGGTGGTGACCAGCACCGGCACCGACCCGTCGGCGAAGGCCGCCAGGGTGCGGGTGCGGTTGTTCTGGGCCTTGCCGCCGTGCAGCGAGCCCGCCGCCACCCCGGCCCCGCGCAGCTGCTTGGCCAGCCGGTCGGCGCCGTGCTTGGTGCGCACGAACATGATGGTCAGGCCCTCGCGGGCGGCGATCTCGGTGGCGACCGCGCGCTTGACGTTCTTGTCGCGCACGTAGAGCAGGTGGTGCGACATGGTGGTCACCGACGCCTCCGGCGGCGCGGTGGAGTGCGTGACCGGCTGGTTCAGGTAGCGCTTGACCAGCTTGTCCACGTCACCGTCGAGGGTGGCCGAGAACAGCAGGCGCTGGCCCTCCTTCGGCGTGCGGTCCAGCAGGCGGGTGACCTGGGGCAGGAAGCCCATGTCGGCCATGTGGTCGGCCTCGTCGAGCGCGGTGATCGTCACGTCGGACAGATCGGCGGCGCGCTGCTTGATCAGGTCGTCGAGGCGGCCGGGGGTGGCGATGAGCAGGTCGACGCCGCGCGCGAGCCGGTCGGCCTGCCGCTTGATCGGCGCCCCGCCGACGACCGAGGCCACGCGCAGGCCCAGCGCCAGCGCGGCCTCGTCGAGCGCGCGCTCGATCTGGGTCGCGAGCTCGCGGGTGGGCACCAGCACCAGGCCGCGCGGGCGGCCCGGCTTGGCCGAGGCACCGGTGAGACGGGTGAGCATCGGCAGGCCGAAGGCCAGGGTCTTGCCCGAGCCGGTCGGGCCACGGCCGAGCACGTCACGCCCGGCGAGGGCGTCGCCGATGGTGGCGGCCTGGATGGGGAAGGGCTTCTCGATGCCCGCGTTGCGCAGGGCGTGCACCAGGGCGACGGGCAGTCCGAGGTCGGCGAACGAGGGTTCGGGACGCGTGGAAGTAGACAAAACGGCCTTTCGTTGGGCTGCGAATCGCGCTGGAAGAGCTCCGGCGCCGATTGACCCGGATACGCGGACGGCGTGCACGGGGCGCGGCCCAGCAGGAAGGACCGATCCCCCACGATAGGCGTGTTCGGCCACGGGTGGGTAAACACGCTGGTCAGCCGACCTGTTGTGGCAAGGTTTGTGCGCCCGCGCCGAGCCGGTGCCGCGACGGGCGTGGCACCGCGGGGTGCGCGGTGGCGGATCGCCCGGTCAGCCCCGGAACAGGCGATTGAGTTCCTGCAGCCAGGGCAGGGCCACGGCGAGGGTCGGCACCACCAGAATCGCGGCCGAACCGAGGTAGGCGGCCGTGGCGACTCTCACGTCCCCGGTGGCGCCTGCCAGGCGCTGGATGCGGATGAGGGTGGTCGGTCCGCCCGCGGCGAGCGCGCCCTGCGGGGCCGTCGACTTCGCGCACGCGACCAGCGCGCGGGCCAGCGGCTTGGGACCGGTGACCTTCACCGCCGAATCGTCGGCGAGCAGTTCGATGAGCAGCTTCACCTGGCCGAGCGCGGCCTTGCTGCGCACCACCCGGGGGAAGGCCTCGTGCACGGCGGTGAACGCCTCGAGCACCAGGTCGTGCCGGGCGCGCAGATGCGAGCGCTCGTGGCTGACGATGGCGGTGACCTCGGCGTCGTCGAGGTTGGTGAGCGTGCCCTCGCTGAGCACCACCCGCTGGCGCAGGCCGGGCAGGCAGTAGGCGATGGGTTCGGTGGCGGCCAGCACGCGGATGTCGGCGGCGCGGCGCACCGGGCCGCTCTGATCGAGCAGGTCGACCAGCATCCGGTGCCGGGAGCGGCGGCGGCGGGTGTGCACGCCGACGCGCACGATCGAGAACATCAGCCGCGCGCCGACCATCAGGGTCAGCGCGAAGACGAAGACGTACACCGTCCACAGCGGGAGCCCGAGCGCGTCGATCTCACGGGTGGGGGAGGTGGTCGGCCTGCCGTCGGGGCCGGGAACGAGCAGCAGGCTGGCGATGGCCAGCCCGGATCCGAAGGCGCTGAGTACGGCGGCCAGGGCGATGGCCTGCCACAACACCAGGGCCGCGCGGGGGGTGCGGTGCACCCAGTGCGCGCGACTGAGCAGTGCGGGTACCGGCCCGGCGAGAAGCAAGGCGAGTACGGCGAAGACTGCCGCGGTTGCGTTCATCGACTCTGCTCACTGCGTAGTGGGACCAGGGGCGCTCACGTCGTTGTGAGAGCCGCCAGGGAGTCTAACTGCTCTTCTCGTCGGATTCGAGCTTGGCGAGGGCCTCGCGCAGCGCATCGGCCTCGTCCTTGCCCACCTGTTCGACGAAGTGCACCAGGGCGGCGGCGCGGCTGCCCGCGGCGTCGGCCTGCTGCAACGCGTCCACCATCAGGCTCGCGACGAGTTCGTCGCGGCTGTGTACGGGTGCGTATCGATGCGCGCGATCATCGCGTCGCTGCACCACCAGATCCTTTTTCGCCAGTCGCTGCAGCACGGTCATCACTGTCGTGTACGCGAGCTCGCGCCGCGCGGCCAGTGCTTCGTGGACCTGCCGCACCGTCTGCGGTTCGTCGGCCGACCACAACTGGTCCATGACCGCTTTTTCGAGTTCGCCGAGTCCTGCCATTCCCTGATTTTACGGACTCAACGACAAAGATGCGTACTACAGAATGTCGTAACGGGGGGTTTGCTGGTGTGTCATTCGTCATACCCGGCCGCGCCGCGCACGTGCCGGGTGCCGATCGGCACGATCATCGGGCGCCCGGAGACCGGATCGGTGAGCACGGTCGCCTCGAGCCCGAACACCGCGGCGAGCAGCTCGGCGGTGATGATCTCGGCGGGCTTGCCCTGCGCCACGATCCGGCCCGCGGCCATCACCACCAGCTCGTCGCTGTAGCGGATGGCGAGGTTGAGATCGTGCAGCACCATCACCACGGTGCGGCCCAGTTCGTCGTGCAGCCGGTCGACCAGGTCGAGCACCTCGAGCGAGTGCGCGAGATCGAGGTAGGTGGTCGGCTCGTCGAGCAGCAGGATGTCGGTGCCCTGGGCCAGCGCCATGGAGATCCAGGCGCGCTGCCGCTGTCCGCCGGACAGTTCGTCGAGGGTGCGCTCGGCCAGGTCTGCGATGCCGGTCTGGGCCAGTGCGGCCGCCACCTCGGTCTCGTCGTCGGCCGACCACTGCCGCAACCAGGACTGATGCGGGTGCCTGCCGCGGGCGACCAGATCGGCCACGGTGAGACCCTCCGGCGCGACCGGGGTCTGCGGCAGCATGCCGACGACCTGGGCCACATCCTTGGTCTTCATCGACGAGATGGCCTTGCCGTCGAGCACCACCTGCCCGGCACGCGGGCGCAGCAGCCTGCCCAGCGACTTGAGCAGAGTGGACTTGCCACAGCCGTTGGGGCCGATGACGGTGGTGACCACTCCGGGGGCGATGTCGAGGCTGAGCCCGTCGACGATCACCCGGTCGCCGTAGCCGAGGGAGACGGTGTCGGCGGCGAGGCGATGGGCGGGGGTGGTCATGCGACGGTGGCCTTCCGGTTCATGCGGACGAGCAGGTAGAGCAGGAACGGTCCGCCGAGCGCGGCGGTGACGATGCCGACCGGCAGGTCGACGGGCAGTACCGCTCGGGCGATGATATCGGCCCCGGTGACCAGGGCGGCCCCGGTCAGCGCCGAGGCGATGAGCGGTTCGCCGGGGGTCCGCAGCGCCATCCGGGCGATCTGCGGGGCGGCCAGCGCGACGAAGCCGACCGGCCCGACGACCGCGGTGGCGACCGAGGCCGCCACCACCGCCGCGCCGATGAGCAGCGCCTGCTGGGACTGGATCCGCACGCCGAGCACCCGGGTGGAGTCCTCGCCCAGCCGCAGCGCGGCCAGCGTCCGGGCCGAGCCGATGGCGACCACGGCCACCACCGCCAGCGCCAGCGCGGCCGGGATCAGCCGGGTCGTGTCGGTGGAGTTGAGCGAGCCGTTGAGCCACAGCTGGGCGCGCGCGGCGTCGGTGAGGGTGGCGCGGGTGAGCAGCCAGGTGATCATCGACATGAGCACGGTGTTCACGCCGATCCCGATGAGCACCAGCCGGAACCCGGTGATCCCGCGTTCGCCCGCGCCGCCGCGGCCCCAGGCCAGGACATAGATGACGACCGCGGTGAGCAGCCCACCCGCCAGCGCGGCCAGCGGCCCGCCGATCGTGGCCAGCAGCCCGGTGGTCGCGCCCCCGGCGCCGATCATCACCGCGACCGCGCCGACGCTGGCTCCGGCGGTGATCCCCAGCACATCCGGCCCGGCTAGCGGGTTGTGCAGAATCGACTGCATGATCGCGCCGGACAGGCCGAGCGCGGCCCCGATCACCACGGCGGTGAGCGCGCGCGGCAGCCGCGAGTCCAGCACGATGAACCGCTGCGAGCGGCTGCCCCCGCCGCCGAGCACGTCGAGTACCCGGCTCAGCGGGATATTCGTGTCGCCCACCGCGATATCGGTGCAGAACAGCACGAACACCAGCACCACGAGCGCCAGGACCGCGGCCAGCATGACCGGCCGCAACACGAAGGAGAAGGGGCCGAACCGCACCGCGGGCCGGACTTTGCGCAGGTCGACGGGCTTGTCGGTGGTCGTCGTGCTCACAGGCTCACCAGTCTCTTGCGGCGCACCAGCGCGATGAAGAAGGGGGCGCCGATCACCGCCAGCATCACGCCGACCTGGAGTTCGCCCGGCCGGGCGACCACCCGTCCGGCGATATCGGCCACCAGCAGCAGCAGGCCGCCGATCAGGCCGGAGTAGGGGATCAGCCAGCGGTTGTCCGGGCCGGTGACGGTGCGCGCGATGTGTGGCACCACCAGGCCGAGGAAGGCGATCGGCCCGACGGCGGCGGTGGCGGCGCCGCTGAGCAGCACCACCGCGACCATCCCGAACGCGCGGGCGCGGCCCACATCCACGCCCAGTCCGCGCGCGACATCGTCACCGAGACTGAGCAGATTGAGCCCGGGGGCCGCCGCGATGGCCATGCCCATGCCGAGCACCAGGAACGGCAGCACCTGCCAGAACACCTCGGCCTCGCGCCCGGCCACGGTGCCGACCACCCAGAAGCGGTAGGTGTCGAGGGCCACATTGTCGAGCACGACGATGGCATTGGTCATGGCCTGCAGGAACGCCGTCATCGCCGCACCGGCCAGGACCAGCGACAACGGGCTGGCCTTGCCGCCGCCGATCGAGGACGCCCCGAACACGACCAGCCCGGCCACCGCCGATCCGGCGAAGGCGAACCAGATGTACTGGTTGGGGGCGGTGAATCCGAACAGGTAGACGCTCAGCGCCGCCAGGAACGCCGCACCGGCATTGAGTCCGAGCAAACCGGCATCAGCGAGCGGATTCCGGGTATACCCCTGGATGAGCGCGCCCGCGATGCCCAGCGCCATCCCGGCGACCAGGGCCAGCGCGGTGCGCGGCAGACGCAGCTCACGCACGATTTCCTCGGCGGTGGAGCGGGCCGGGCAGGTGAACGGGCCGCCGTCGCAGCCGAGCGCGTGCGCGACCGCGTCGAACACCGTGGTGGGCGAGAGCGAGCGGGTGCCGATGGCGATGCTCGCCACGACCGCGATGGTGAGCAGCGCGACGAGCAGTAGAAGCCCGGTCAGACGACGGCGTCTGACGGTGCCAGGGTGGATCACGGCGACGAACTTCTCCTGCCTCGAGCCGGACACGACTTGTGAAGTCTGGTAAGCCTAACCTATGTTCCCTGACATCATCGTCACGGGAACCAACCGTTCGAGGAGGTTCGATGCCCGAGCCCGTCATCATCACTACGTCCCGCACCACCGCTGCGTCGTTCGACCGCGCCTGTGCCCGGTTGCAAGCGCTGCAACCGGAGCACCCGCGGGTCTATGCGGTGGCGGCGATGGTCGGCCAGGGCAAGCGGCGCTGGTGGCATGTGCCCACCGGCCTGTCCGAGGGTCGCGTCGAGCTGATGTACCGCCGCCACGCCGCGGAGATGATCAACGACGACATCGCCGCCGAGGTGGTGGCGACCGCGCTCATCCACGCCGTGGTCGGCCGGGTCACCGCGCTGTTCGTCATGTCGGCCCAGGCCTGGGACCCGGGCCGCGACAATCTGTGGATCCACCACGACAACGACGGCGGCATCGACTGGGCGGGCCTGTCCGACGCCACGATTCGCGTCGTCGCCGGTGATCCGGAGGCGGCCGAGCCGGGCACCGTCGCCCTGCCGTGCGAGGCGGCGATGGCGGTCTGGCTGGCCCAGCGCTGCGCCTCGGCGCTGATCCCGCTGCAGTCGGTGCTGAGCCGCTGCTCGGGCCTGTCCGCGCGCCGGTTCTGGTCGCTGGTCGGCGAATCCGTCGTCGGTGCGGCCACCTATGTGCCCGATCTGGCCCGCGCCGACGCGAGCGCGGGCGCCCGGCGCGGCCAGCTGCTGCTCGGCGCCTTCGAGGAGCGCGGTCTGCCGGTGCGCCGGACCGGCTGCCTGCAGCGCTGAGCTCAGGACCCGGTCCGCGCGGGCGCGCCGAGTGCCGCCGCCAGCGCGCGGAACGAGGTCAGCAGCAGCTCGCCGTAGTGCTCGGGGTCCGGCATCATGGCCGCGCTCGTGGTGACGGCCAGCACGATCTCCGCGCCCTGCGAGGTGATCAGATGCCGCAGGCCGTCGCCGTCGAGGATCGGCAGCGCGCCGACCGCCCGCACGACCGGCAGTCCGCAGAAGGTGAGCGTCTCGGTCACCGGCGGGACATTGCTGATCGTGGTATTGCACATCGGCACCGTATCCGTGCCGTCGAAATGCCGCTGCGCGCGGGCCCATCCGGCCGCGCGCAACAGCAGCGCGGGCGCGGTCTCCACCAGCCGGTCCGCGCGCAGCACCACCGGATCGGCCGTGCGCCGCTTGGCCCGGTTCGCCGATTCCCGGATCGCGGCCAGCCGGGCGAGCGGATCGGCGATGTCGGTGTGCAGGTCGACGATCATCTGGCTGAGCCGATTGCGCGAATCCCAGTCGGCAACGCCACGCATCGACATCGGCACCATGGCCGCCAGTGAGCCCTCGGGGGTCTCGTCGTGCTCGGCGAGGTAGGCCGCGAGAGCACCGGCGATGGTCGTCAGCATCAGGTCGTTGACCGTGACCCGCTGTGGCGCCGCGGCTTTGGCGGCGCGCACCTCGGCCATCGGGATCGGCACCAGGTGGAAGGTCGTGGCCGAGCGGATATCGCGATTGAAGCGGGTGGCCGGGCGGACGGCCGCCGGGTCGTGGATGTCCCCGGCGGCCACCGCCGCCGCCTGCTGCGCCGCGGCCGCCCGATGACGCCGCATCCCGCTGACGAACCGGACCGGCTGGGTGCCGAGGGCCACGGCTGTGCGCACCGCGGTCCCCAGCGCCGACGGGGTGTCGAGGCGGATCGCCGGGGCGGGTTCGGTGCCGAACAGGCGCTGTTCGAGCTCCCGGGTCGCCACGCCGTCGCCGACGCTGTGATGGAACTTCAGCACCACGATCGTGGTGGGTCCCGGCATCGCGGGCACGCCGTCGACGCTGTCCAGCACCTGGATCTCCCAGGGCGGACGGGTGAGATCCATCCGCGTGGAGGCGATCTCGGCGATCCGGGCGCGCGCCGCGTCCCAGGTGCGCACGTCGGTGGTGAGCGTGACGTGCTCGCGCACGGACATGGCGGGATCGGGCACCCAGTACGGCAGATCGAGGTCCAGCGGCACGCGCCGCAGCCGCCGGTGGAACAGCTCCGCGTGCCCGAGGCGGGCGCGTGCCCAGTCCAGCAGTTCCCCGGTGGTCGGTGGCCTGCCCGCCGAGGCGTCGGCGAAATAGACCGCGACGATGGAGGACTGGTGCCGGTCGGTCTCGTCGTAGACGAACACCGCGTCGCGCGGGCTCAGCTGCTCGGCGCCGACCCGCAATTCGGCGCTCACAGGCCCAGCGCCGTCGCCATCATCGGCCAGGACGTGTGCAGGTCGTCCTCCCAGTAGCCCCACGAGTGGGTGCCGGTGGGCCGGATGTTCACGGTGACATTGGTGCGGCCCAGTTCTCGGGTGCGCTGGCCCATGGCGGCGGTGCAGAACGCCGACGCGGCCTCGATGCCGCCGCCGACGAGCATCTGATTGGTCAGGATCGAGTTCGCGTTCTTGCCGGTGATGTGCACGCGCGGGTTGGCCAGAGTGTCGTGCGGGCCGGGCAGCCCGGTGCCGCTGGCGATGTAGATGGGGATGTCGGGCAGGCGGTGCGCCTGCACGTACGGGTCGTGCTCGCGCCAGGTGGCGTCGGTGACCGGGCCCCACATGTTCTCGACATTTCCGCCGCCCATCCGCACCACCAGGGAGACGAAGGCGCGCCCGATCGGATCGCTGGTCATCGCGCAGCCACTGTAGGAGGCGACGCTGCGGTACAGCTCCGGGGCCTGGATGGCCAGGTCGAGCACCGAGGTGCCCGCCATGGAGATCCCGGCCAGGGCATTGGCGCCGGTGGTGGCGAAGGCCGCGTCGATCACCGGCGGCAGCTCGCGGGTGAGGAAGGTCGTCCACATGTTGTGGCCGTTGTTCTCGAGGTTCTTCGCCAGCCCGGCGTCGGGGGCCCGCCAGTCGGTGTAGTAGCTGAACGCGCCCTCCATCGGGATCACGACATTGACGTGCTTGTCGGCGAAGAAGCCCGCCGCGTCGGTCTGGCCGGGCCAGTTGGCCGAATCCTCGCCGCCGCCCGCGCCGTTGAGCAGATACAGCGTCGGGGCGGGGGTGGTGGTGTCGGCCGGGCGCAGCACCCGCAGCGCGATGGTGCGGTCCATCGACGGCGAGTAGACGCTGATCTCGACGGCCTGGCCGGTACTGGTCTTGCTCACCAGGTACGCGCCGGGCGCGGCCGCGGCCTGCGGCGCGCCGACGACGACGGGCGCGGCGGCCACGGCCACCGCACAGGCGGCGGCCAGGAGACCGCGCAGGAGGGGAGTGTGCATGGTGCCTGCTGACTTCTGTGAAGACGAACGGGGCCCGGGGCAGCGGCCGCCGGGCCCCGATCGCCGGACGGCGACGGTCGGTTCGTGGTTACGGGAAGAACGCTTCCACCGAACCAAGGAACACGGCCAGCAGGCCGTCCCCTTCGGCCGCGGAACCCATTCCCGCGATGGCCGCGGTCAGCAATTCACTCAGCGATCCCATGGTCACTCTCCTTTGCGTGCGGAATTACTTACCGGGGGTGGGGGTGCCACCGCTGGCGGTGATCAGTGCCTGCACGAAAGGAAGCGCCGCGTCGCTGAGGCTGCCCGCGCCGGTCTGCAGAAGTTCGTAGAGAGAACCCATGTCATTACTCCTGAATGTAGAAAAGTGAATCAGGCTCGCGAATCGAGCCGGGGGTCCGGGTGCGAGTGCACCGGATCAGGGGAAGAACGCTTCGACCGAGCCGAGGAAGACGGCGAGCAGGCCATCGCCTTCCGCCGCGGAGCCGAGCCCCGCGATGGCCGCCATCATGATCTCTTCCAGTGAACCCACAGTGAATCTCCTTGCCTCGGGGTACTGGCCACAGTCAGCGAGCTGCTGTGACGCCGGTAACGTATCGCCACCGCCAGTGTGTGGCAACCCGATGTTTCACTCTCGCTGATTCGTTCATATTTTTCTTTCCCGATGGAAGCTGCTCGGCGGTTGCGGCCCGGGGGTGCGGAACTACGTGTGACCTGTGGTTGCACCGACTGTCCGGCACAGTCGGCGCCGGTTCGGCGGTGAACGGCGGTGTTCTCGAACGGTCTGTCAAGGGGGATGGATTCATCGGATGTCAGGGCTGATCTGCGATGGTCTGGCCTTTGTGGGTCCGAGTGGTCGCCGAGGCGGGCGGGGGTTCGTGGGGTTGGCGCCGGTGGCTTCGGATGATCGGTCGTCGGTGATGGGCGATTGCTGATCGGTGCGCTGCCCCTGGTTTCTGGGGCATTACGCGGGTGGCGCGCGGACTTGCGCCCGGCTCGTGTCAACGCTTCTCTGTCATGTCTCTCAGCTATCAATAGGATGCGATCGCATCCGGATATGCGACGGGGGCGGACTGTGCGAAGTCCGCCCCCGTCGCGTTCGTCCGGGTGTCACTTACCGGGAGTGGGGGCGCCACCACTCGCCGAGATCAGCGCCTGCACGAACGGCAGTACCGCATCGCTGAGGCTGCCCGCGCCGGTCTGCAACAATTCGTAGAGAGATCCCATTGTGCTGTGTCCTTCGGGTAGAGAATTGGCGAATCGAGATGTGTCGCCGGATTACGGGAAGAATGCCTCGACCGAGCCGAGGAATACGCCGAGCAGGCCGTCTCCTTCGGCGGCGGAACCAATTCCCGCAATGGCGGCCATCATCAATTCTGTCAGTGAACCCATCGTGAAAACTCCTTGCAATTCGGATCCCTTGCCGGGATGTGGGTAACGTAGTCCCGGGTCAATTCGTTCGGCAAGGAAATCACCTATTTTCCGATTTCCGGGCAGGATCCTTCCCGGTGGAAACACCGACCGGTGCTGGGGTCCGTCACGAAAGCTCGCGTCGTGACCTGTGCCGACACCCAACCGCGTCACGGCCCGGCGAACGCGCTCGTTCGCCGGGGCCGATCCGTCAATCCCCCTGGAGTGGGCGCCGCCAGATCCGCGCGGGCACCCCGTTCACCAGATCGCGGCCGCGCAGCACCTGGACCCGCCACGGCGTGAGCCGCAGCACCTGGAACTGGGGATCGTCCGGGCCGCGCCAGAACCCGGCGGGGTTGTAGCCCGCGCCGGGTGGGCTGCCGTGGCGATACAGCTCCCACACGTGCGCGCGCTCGTCCGGGTCCTCGGTCCACGCGGCCACGGTGTCGAAGGCGACGGTGTTCTGCGCGGGGCTCCAATAGGAGAAGGTCACATGCGGATTCCCGGCGATGTGCGCCTCTTTCACCGGGGTTCGGTAGGTGGCCAGCCAGCCGGTCGGCTCCTCGGTGCCGGTCTCCCACACCGGGATCAGCACCCGTGCGCGCGGGCGGCCCTTGGCGTCGACGGTGGTCATGGTGGCGTAGTTGATCGCGCCGACAATGGCGTCGACGTCGGCGCGGATATCGGCGAAGGTGGGGACCCGGGGTCGTGTCGCGGAGTTGGTCATGAGCTCACGGTGCCGGGCGGCACTTCGGATCGGCTCAGGGTCGGCTCGAGGTGTCCTCGGTGAGCAGCGATTCGGGGTCGGCGTCGCGACCCTCGGCCAGTCCGGCGGCCAGCCCGGCCGGGCCCAGATCGGCGGCGACGCGGGCCTCGATCCGGTCGACATCACCGCGTTCGGCCGGGGGCAGCGGCGCCCCGGTGGCCCGGCGCAGGGAGTCCGCGGCGCCCAGCAGCCGAGCGGCGTGGGCGCTCGCGCCGACCAGTGAGCGCGCCCCGGCGAGCCCTTCCAGGGCGAGGGCCATGGCCCGGGGATCGCCGGTGCGCCGGGCGGATTCGAGCCCGCGTCGATGCAGTTCCTCGGCCTCGGCGGGGTCCCCCGCGAGTTCGGCGGTGAAGCCGAGTTCGGCCAGGATCAGCGCGGCGCCGAAGTGCGATTCCGCGCCGAGATGCCAGTCCAGCCAGGCCCCGAGGTGGGCGCGGGCGGCGGGCAGATCGCCGCGCCTGCGCGCCACCAGGCCGAGCCCGAGCACGGCGGCCTCCTCGCCGACCAGATGTCCCTGATCAACGGCGACCACCCTGGCCCGTTCGTGCAGCTCCGCGCTGTGCCCGAAATCCCCGCGCAGCAGCGCGATCCGGCCCAGCGAGGTGAGTCGTTCGCCCATCTCGGTCCACAGTCCCAGTGCCTCGGCGGTGCCCAGTGCCGCCCGGTGGTGCGCGCGGGCGGCGTCGAGGTCGCCGGTCACCTCGGCGTGGCTGCCGAGCAGGAACCCGGCCAGGCCCTGGCCCCAGCGGTCGCCGATCCGGTCGAACAGCGCCCGGCTGCGGTCGGCGTGCGCGCGCAGGGCGGCCAGCTCGCCGCGCCCGAACGCCTCGCGGGCCAGCGAGGCCGAGGCCGCCGCCTCACCCCAGCGGTCGTCGTGGGCGGCGAAGGCCGCGTGCAGGTCGGCGGCGGTGTCGAGGGGTTGTCCGTCGAGAAAGCCGGTGCGCACATGGGCGAGATACCAGCGGGCCCGCAGTTCGGCCGGTCCGGGCCGACCGATCACGGCGGGCAGCGGGTCGCCGGTGTGGCCGCGGCCGAGCTCGAGCGCGCTGCGCCAGAGTTGTGCGACGCGGCGTGCGGCCGGGTCGGTCTCCCCGGTCAGGGCCAGGGCGATGCCGAGCGCGCGGCTGCCCTCGGCGAGTCGTCCGCGCATCACCCAGTACCAGGCCAGCGCGTTCACCAATCGCAACGCGTCGTCGGGCCGGTGCTCGGCCCTGGCGGTGTCGAGCGCGCGGCGCAGATCGGGCGATTCGGCATCGAGCCTGCTCAGCCACCGCCGCTGATCCGCGGTCCGCAGCCGCGGGTCGGCCCGCTCGGCCAGCGCGAGGTAGTAGGCGAGATGCCGCAGCCGGGTCCCGGACTCCTCGCCGTGCTCGCGCAACCGCTCCAGGCTGTAGGCCGCCACGGTTTTCAGCAGGCGGTAGCGCGGCTGACGTTCGGGGCCGGGAGCGACCACCAGCGACCGGTCGACCAGGCGCGCAAGCAGATCCGCGACCTCCCTGCGGTCCACCTTGCCGTCGGCGTGCGCGACGCCGGTCGTCGTGCGGGTCGGGCGATCGGCGTGGGCTGTTGTAAGGGCCGTGCTGTCGGTGTGTGCGGCCTCGGTCGTCCGCAAGGTTGTGGCGTCAGCGCTTGCGGCCCCAGCTTCCTCGCGAGCCGTGCGATCGGTCCGGGTCGTCGTGAGGGTTGTGCCGTCGGCGCACACGGTCCCGGCAGCAACGAGGGTCGGGCCGTCGGCCTGCACGGCGTCGGCTGTCTCGAGAGTAGTGATATCGGCGCATACCGCTTCGGCTGCCTCCAGGGTCGCGCCGTCGGCGTAGACGGCCAGGCGGCGCAGGACCGCGCGTTCCGGTGCGTCGAGGAGGTCCCAGCTGGCGTCGAGGACGGCGCGCAGGGTGCGCTGGCGGTCGGGGGCGTCGCGGTAGCCGGTCGAGAGGAGGGCGAAGCGGTCCTCGATGCGTTCGGCGAGGGTGTGCACGCCGAGTGCGCGGACGCGGGCGGCGGCCAGTTCCAGTGCCAGCGGCAGGCCATCGAGGTGGGCGACGACGGTGGCGACGGCGGCGGCATTGTCGGCGGTGACGGCGAAGCCCGGGGTCGTCGAGCGTGCGCGTTCGACGAAAAGCTGTGCGGCGGAGGACTTCTCGATCTCGGCCGGGTCCGCGTCGGGCGCCGGTACCGTCAGCGGCGCGACCGGCCACACGTGTTCCCCGGCGATGGACAGCGGCATCTGGCTGGTGACCAGCACCCGCAGATCCGGTGCGGCGCCCAGCAACCGCGACACCACGAACGCGGTGGCGTCGGCGACGTGTTCACCGTTGTCGAGCACGAGCAGCACCTGCTTGGCGCGCAGCGCCTCGGCGAGGTGGTCCAAGGGAGTTCCGCTGCCGGGCACCGGGAACGGGCTCGAGCCCGCGGCGTCGTCGCGGATCGCCAGCCCGGCGGAGACCACCTCGGCCACGCCCGTGCGGGCGCCGCCGGGATCGGTGCCGGGGCACAGTCCGGCCAGTTCCACGAACACCACGCCGTCGCGGGCCGGGTGCGCGGCGGCCGCGGCCAGGGCCAGCCGGGTCTTGCCGACCCCGCCGGGTCCGGTGAGCGTGACCAGCCGCGCGGTGCGCGACAGCTGCTCGATCGCACGGAGTTCCTCCTCGCGGCCGACCAGCGGGGTGGCGGGCACCGGCAGGGTGGGCCGTGGCATCACCGGCGCCGGGGTGACGGTCGGCGCGGGCGCGCCCAGCGCCGGATCCTGTTCCAGCACCGCGCGATGCAGCGCGGTCAGCTCCGGGCCGGGATCGAGCCCGAGTTCGGCGGCGAGGTGCTCGCGCAGGCGGCGATAGGAATCGAGCGCCTCGCCCTGGCGACCCGAGCGATACAGCGCCAGCAGATGGGCCGCGCGTAACCGTTCGCGCAGCGGATGGCGGGCGGTGAGCTCGCCGAGTTCGTCGGCCACCCGCTCGTGCTCGCCGAGTTCGATCCGGGCGTGCGCGAGGTCCTCGATCGCGGTGAGCCGCTGTTCTTCCAGGCGCAGCACCGGGATTCGCGCGAAATCGTGGTCGGCGAGATCGGCCAGCGCCGGGCCGCGCCACAGCGCCAGCGCCTCGGTGAGCAGTGCGACGCGGGCGGCCGGGTCGGCGCTGTCGTGGGCCCGGTCCAGCAGTTCCGCGAACACCTGCGCGTCGATCGCTCCAGGTGCCACGTCGAGCAGATAGCCGGGGGAGCGCGAGACCAACACCGCGCGGGCACCCGGCTCGGCGTCGTCGAGCACGCGGCGCAACTGCGAGGCCCTGGTCTGCAGCGATCCGGCCGGGTGGGCGGGCAGCGCGCCACCGCCCCACAGATCCTCGACCAACCGGTCGGCGGGCACGATCCGCCCCGGTTCCAGCAGCAGCGCGCCGAGCAATACCCGCACCTTGCGTTCGGGAACGCGGACGGGTTGCCCCGCGTCGGTCCACACCGTCATCGGTCCCAGCACCCCGAAACGCATGTCATCCACCCTAAACGGCGGTGGCCTGGAGGCGATCCGGAGCCGGCCCGAAGGGTTCCCGGAGCCCGGCCCGGCACGGTGTGGGCTGTTCGCATCCTCCTCGAAGGGAAGACCCTGATGTCCGAGTTCACCGACGTCCCCGAGCGGGCGGGCACCCGCCAATGGCTGGGGCTCGCGGTCCTGCTCCTGCCCACGGTGCTGTTGTTCCTCAGCATGACCGTGCTCTTCCTGGCCACCCCCTATATCGCCGCCGATCTGTCGCCGAGCAGCGGTGAGCTGCTCTGGGTCAACGACATCTACGGGTTCGTGATGGCCGGTTTCCTGGTCACCATGGGCACTCTCGGTGACCGCCTCGGCCGCCGCAGGCTGCTGCTGGCCGGTGCCGCGCTGTTCGGCGCCGCCTCGGTGCTGGCGGCCTTCGCCCCCGGCCCCGAGCTGCTCATCGCGGCGCGGGCGCTGATGGGTCTGGGCGCGGCGGCCGTCATGCCCGCCACGCTGTCGCTGATCACCACCATGTTCCGCGACGAGCGTCAGCGCGCCACCGCCATCGGGCTGTGGGCGGCGGCGGTGTCGGCCGGGGTCGCGCTCGGCCCGCTGCTGGGTGGTCTGCTGCTGGCCTCGCTGTGGTGGGGCGCGGCCATGCTGATCGGGGTGCCGGTGATGCTGCTGGTGCTGCTGGCCGTGCCGGTGCTCGTGCCGGAATACCGTGCGCCGCGGGCCGGTCGGCTCGACCCGGTCAGCGTCGCCCTCTCGCTGGCCGCGCTGCTGCCGTTCGTCTACGGCGTGAAGAAGCTGGCCGAGACCGGCATCGCGGCCGAGCCGGTGCTCACACTGCTCGCCGGTGTGGTGTTCGCGGTGGTCTTCGTCCGCAGGCAGCTGCGCCTGGCCGACCCGCTGCTGGATGTGCGCCTGTTCGCGAACCGGACCTTCAGCGGATCGCTCGGTGTGTACATGCTCGCGGCCATCGCCCTGGGCGGGGTGTACCTGCTGTTCACCCAGTATCTCCAGCTGGTCGCGGCGCAGTCGCCGCTGGCGGCGGGCCTGTGGATCCTGCCCGCCGCGCTCGCGCTGGTTGTCGTGTCCACGGTGACGCCCGCGCTCGCCCGCCGGTTGCGCCCGGCCACCGTGATCGCCGTCGGACTGGCGCTCTCGACCGTCGGCTACCTCACGCTGACCCAGGTCGGCAGCGTGGCGGGCCTGGCCCTGCTGGTCATCGGCTTCTACATCCTGTACCCCGGGATCGCCCCGGCCATGGCGCTGATCCCCGGCCTGGTCATCGGCGCGGCCCCGCCGGAGAAGGCGGGAGCGGCCTCGGCGGTGAACAGCACCGCCAGCGATCTGGGTGTGGCGCTGGGTGTGGCCCTGCTCGGCAGTGTGGGGACCGCCGTCTACCGGGGCGGAATGTCCGAGGCGGACGGCGCGGCCGGGGAAACCCTGTCCGGCGCACTGAGCGTGGCCGAGACGCTGCCCGCCGACATCGCCGAGTCGACGGTGGCTGCCGCGCGGGAGGCGTTCACTCAGGGGCTGAATGCCGCCGCGGGGATCGCCGCGGCGCTCTCGGCGGCCGGTGCGGTGCTGGCGGTGGTGCTGTTGCGCCGGATTCCCGCCGGGGCGACGTCGGTTCCGGATGATGTGGTGGTGGAGCTGTCGGAGCGAAGCGAACCCAGCGCGGTGTCCGCCTGAACACCCCCGCGACCACCGATGATCCGCAGCTCTGTCCGAGCGGCGGATCATCGGTATGCGATCGGGCGCCCGCTGCACGCCGGATGATGCTCCGGTTCACGCCTGCCGCGGCACCGGCAAATTCCCGGTGCCGTAGGCAGTTTCGGCTGCCGTCGCGCCCGGCCGGGTCGCGGTTGTGCCTGGTGATGCCCGGCCCGTCTGCCGCGACCCTCGGCTCCGCCGGTCGTGAGCCCGGTCAGCTCTCGGGTGACGTTCGCCCGGTGACCAGGAGCAGCAGTTCCGCGGCGGTCCCGGTGATCGGCGTCCCGCTGCCCGCGGTCCAGCCGGTATCGGTCGCGGTGAGGGCGTATCCCACGAGCCTGGCCGGAGCGTGGAACGGTGCGCCCATCGACCACACCCGGTCCAGGGACCACTGCGCCGCGTCGGTCGGCATCACCCGGTCGACGCCGAGCGGCACCGCGATGTCCTGCCCGTGCACCAGCAGATCCATCAGCCGGTCCAGCGGGGTGGTGCCGATTGGGACGGCCCGCGAGTCGACACTCGCGCGCAGGTCGGCCAGCAGGTCGGCGGTCGCTGTGCGGTCGGCGAGGCGGACCGCGGTGTCGTGGATGAGCCGGTCGACATCGCCGCGGGCCCGGATCAGATTCACGATCAGCGCACCGACCGTCGTGCGGGTGGCCAGAATCAGGTGCGCCACCACGTCCCGCACCCGCCAGCCCGCACACAACGAGGCGGTATCCCACCCTGATTCGGGCAGATCGGCCAGCAGCGCGGTCAGGGTCGTGCGCTCGTGGGCCACGGCCCGCCAGATCATCTCGGTCGTGGGCTGCTCGGTCATCGGCGATCTCCTTCGTGTGGTGGTCGTGGGTACCGTAGGAGTTCCACCGAGGCGCGGAGGTGATCGCCGCCGAACGCGCCGCCGCCCACGCCGTCCTGGTCGCCTTCTGGCGCAGGCAGCTCACCCCGCTGCCCACCGCGGCGATCGACGGCTTCCTCGCCATGAACGTGCCGGAACTCCCGGCCGACGCCCCACCCGCCCACTTGCTCGCCTATGCGGAACTCGTTGCGACAGTGTCTGATCCGGAGCTTTCCGCCACGATGTACGACACCCTCCGGCATCGGAGCACCCCCGGCGTCCGCGACGAACGCCGCCTGCTGTTCGACCTCGCCGACGCCTGCGTCGCCGCCGCCCCACGCGTCGCCGCGGGTCACCCACCCGGACCCGGCCCGGAACTGGACCACTACGTCGGCAGCCACGCCGCCGCCCGCGGCCGCCGCGACACCCCGGCCTTCCGCCGCGCCCTGCGCGCCGACCTCGCCGGTGCCGACCTCCGCGTCCGCCGCTACTGGGACCTCACGACCACCTTCACCGGCGACGAGGTCACCTCCGGCGCGGCCCAGCTCTGGCTCGTCGACGCGCTGAACAGCGACGGCCCGGACGGCGACGGGGAGACCGGATCTCCGGCCTCCCCGTCGTCATCGGTGCGAACTCAGGGCACCACTTCGACGATGTCGCCCGGCTCCAGCCAGTCATAGTGGGCCTTGGCGCCCTCGGGCGTCAACCGGATGCAGCCGTGGGACTGCTCCTCGGTGGGGCCGATGTGATAGGCGATGTCGCCGTTGAAGAACACCGCGTACTCCATCGGCGCGTTGTGCATGGTGCTCCAGTGGAACGGCTTCTTGAACGCCACCTTGAACACCCCGGTCGGCGTCTCGTAGCCGGGGCGGCCGTGCGACATCGGGCTCGGGCCGAAGGTGACCTTCCCGTTGTCCATCAGCCAGGCATTGTTGGTCGACAGCTGCAGGCACGCGCGGGCCTGCTCACTGCACGGCGCCACCACCGGTTCGGGTTCGGGCTCGGGAATGATGGCCGGGACACCGGGCACGTCCGGCCCGCCGGGCCACAGCGGTTCGGCCTGCACCGGCGCCGCGACCGCGGCCCCGACCGCCGCCGCGCAGATCGCCGCCCGCACGGCCCACCGGGGAATACGACTACTACTCACGAAATCTTGCCTCTCTCGCCGCGCCCACCCCGGCCGTCGTGCGCCCGGAGACGAGCTCTCAACATCGACACAAGCCTCGGAAACATAGAGGTACCGATGATCATGGAGTATTGCGATCGTGTTGAGCAAGCGAACCGGCCGACAGGCCGTCCGACCCGCGCACTTGACCACTTAGGTAAGCCTGACCTATGCTCATCTCGGCGTACGGATGAGCCGGTGGTCCCGAGGGCTGCGGTCGACCCCCTCGTTCATGCCGCGGCGGGCTCCGTCCTCGTGACGGGGTCCGCCGCTTCGTTTTCCGGTTGCCGGGTGGGCGCGGCTGATTGGTCATGGTGTAGACCGGAGCGTATGAGTGAATTGTCGCTGGCCGATATCTCGCCGGACATGATGACCGAGATCAGCAAGGGCACCTTCACGGATCTGATCGGGATGCGGTACACCGAGGTGTCCGCCGATCGGGTGCGTGGGGAGTGGGAAGTGCGGCCGGAGCTGCACCAGCCGGCGGGGATCCAGAACGGTGGGGTCTACTGCACCGTCATCGAGACGCTGGCCAGCGTCGGTGGTGGGGTGTGGTTCGGGGACCGCGGGTCGGTCGTCGGCGTCAACAACAACACCGACTTCCTGCGCGCGGTCAGCCAGGGCGTGCTCACCGGTGAGGCCACCCCGATCCACCGCGGCCGCACCCAGCAGCTGTGGGTCGTGGTGATCACCGACGCCGAGGGGCGCACGGTCGCGCGCGGGCAGGTCCGGCTGCAGAACCTGGCCGCCGCCTGAACGGGCTCACTGCTCGGTGGTGACCCGCCAGCCGCCGCGGTCGAGGACGTGGGTCACCAGTGCGCCGATGTTCCAGGCGTCGTCCTCGCCGCGATGGTGCCTGCCCTCGAGCGGCAGCTCGGCGATGCCCAGCGCGCCCGCCATACCCTGGCGCCTGCGCAGACCGTGGGACTCCGCGAAGACCTGCTTGGCATTGGTGTGCCACCGGCTGAACGGATACGGCACGCCGGTCTCCACGGACTGCACGAAGAACTGCTTACGGTCGTAATCGCCCCAGCTGGCCCACGGCCGGGATCCGGCCGCGAAATCCCGCGCCAGGATCCGGCAGGCCTCGGCGAAATCGACGCCGGTGTCGACCTGCTGCTGGGTCAGGCCGGTGAGCTCGGTACAGAACTCGCTGACGGTGGAGCGGGTGGGACGTACCAGAATGCCGTGCTTGCTCACCCGCGTGCGGGAGCCCAGGTCGACGACGGTCAGGCCGATCTCGATGATCTCGCTGGTCTGGCCGCGCGGCGCGGGCCCGCTCCAGCAGGTGGCCTCGACATCGACCACGTTCAACAGCCCGGAATATGTGTGCATCCCCGCGACGGTACGGGGGAGTTCCGGTGGGCTCCACCGGATTTCCCCGTGTGCCCGAGCGCTCGCGATCCGCTGCGCGGCGGGACCGGGACGGGCATGCCAGAATGACTGGTCATCCGCCTAGTCCAGTCCGAGGAGAGACCCGATGCGCCTGTCGCCGCACGAGCAGGAACGGCTGCTGCTGAGTTACGCGGCCGAACTGGCGCGCCGCAGGCAGGCGCGGGGCCTCAAGCTCAACCATCCCGAAGCCGTCGCGCTGATCACCGATCACGTGCTCGAGGGCGCGCGCGACGGGCGGACCGTGGCCGAGCTGATGTCCTCGGGCCGCTCGGTGCTCGGGCGCGACGACGTGATGGACGGCGTCCCGGAGATGATCCACGACGTGCAGGTCGAGGCCACCTTCCCCGACGGCACCAAGCTCGTCACCGTGCACCACCCGATCGGATAGGCGACGGCCATGATTCCCGGTGAGTATCTCTGTGCCGAGGGCACCATCGCGCTGAACCAGGGCGCGGTGCGCCTCGAGCTCGAGGTCGTCAATACCGGCGACCGGCCGGTACAGGTGGGCAGTCACGTGCACTTCCCGCAGGCCAACGCCGCCCTCGACTTCGACCGCGCCGCCGCGCACGGGCATCGCCTCGACATCCCGGCGGGCACCGCGGTGCGCTTCGAACCCGGTCTGCCGCAACGGGTCTCGCTGGTGCCGATCGGCGGCACCCGCGAGGTGTACGGGATCAGCGCGAACCCGCCGGGCCGCCTGGACGCGACGACTCAGGAAGAGAACCGATGAGCGAACTCAGCCGCGCCCGCTACGCCGAGCTCTTCGGGCCGACCACCGGCGACCGGGTCCGCCTCGCCGACACCGACCTGCTCGTCGAGATCACCGAGGACCGCAGCGGCGGGCCCGGACTGGCGGGGGAGGAGGCCGTCTTCGGCGGCGGCAAGGTGCTGCGCGAATCGATGGGCCAGTCCCGCGCCACCCGCGCCGACGGCGCGCCCGACACCGTGATCACCGGCGTGATCGTCATCGACCACTGGGGCGTCATCAAGGCCGACGTGGGCATTCGCGACGGCCGCATCTGCGCCCTCGGCAAGGCGGGCAACCCCGACACCATGTCGGGCGTGCACCCCGATCTCGTGGTCGGACCCTCGACCGAGATCATCGCGGGCAACGGCCGCATCCTCACCGCGGGCGCCATCGACTGCCACGTGCACTTCATCTGCCCGCAGCTGCTCGACGAGGCGCTCGGCGGCGGCATCACCACCCTCATCGGCGGCGGCACCGGCCCCGCCGAGGGCTCCAAGGCCACCACCGTCACCCCGGGGTCCTGGCACCTGGCGCGAATGCTGGAATCGCTGGACCACTGGCCGATGAACATCGTGCTGCTCGGCAAGGGCAACACTGTCAGCGGCGAATCCATGTGGGAGCAGTTGCGTGGCGGCGCTTCGGGTTTCAAGCTGCACGAGGACTGGGGTTCGACACCGGCCGCGATCGACGCCTGTTTGACGGTCGCCGACGCCTCGGGCGTGCAGGTGGCGCTGCACTCCGACACCCTCAACGAGGCCGGTTTCGTCGAGGACACCCTGGCCGCCATCGCGGGCCGCGGCATCCACGCCTATCACACCGAGGGCGCCGGTGGCGGGCACGCGCCCGACATCATCACCGTCGCCTCGCATCTCAATGTGCTGCCCAGCTCCACCAACCCCACCCGGCCGCACACCGTCAACACCCTCGACGAGCACCTCGACATGCTCATGGTCTGCCACCACCTGAGCCCCTCGATCCCCGAGGACCTGGCCTTCGCCGAATCCCGCATCCGCCCCTCGACCATCGCCGCCGAAGATCTGCTGCACGATTTGGGCGCCATCTCGATGATCGGCTCGGACTCGCAGGCCATGGGCCGCATCGGCGAGGTGGTGATGCGCACCTGGCAGACCGCGCACGTGATGAAACGCCGCCGCGGCGCCCTGCCCGGCGACGGCGCCGCCGACAATGCCCGCGTGCAGCGCTACATCGCGAAATACACCATCTGCCCGGCGATCGCGCACGGCCTCGACGACGAGATCGGCTCGGTGGAGGTCGGCAAGCTGGCCGATCTGGTGCTGTGGGAGCCCGCGTTCTTCGGGGTGCGCCCGCACGCCGTGCTCAAGGGCGGGATGATCGCCTGGGCGGCCATGGGCGACGCCAACGCCTCGATCCCCACTCCGCAGCCGGTGCTGCCGCGCCCGATGTTCGGCGCCGCCGCCCCCGCGGCCGCCGCCACCTCGCTGCACTTCGTCTCCGAGCACGCGATCGACGACGGGCTGGCGAACCGCCTCGATGTGCGGCGGAAACTGGTGCCGGTCAAGAACGTTCGGCGGGTCACCAAGGCGGACATGCCGCGCAACGACGCCATGCCCCGCATCGAGGTGGACCCGGACACCTTCACCGTCCGCGTCGACGGCGAGGTGTGGACCGAAGCGCCCGCGACCGAACTCCCGATGGCCCAGCGCTACTTCCTGTTCTGAAACATGGCGGCTGGCGCCGCGGGCTCTCGGCCTGTTCCCTCGGCCTTCCCTCCCTCCGGGTGCTCCTTCGTCGCACCCTCCGGTCAGTCCAGGCCGAGGCGGCCGAGAGCCTCCTCGTTCAGTCGAACGAGCAGCCGGTGACCGGCTTGTCCGCCAGCCGGTCGAGCAGATAGGTCACGGCGTTGTCGGGGCCGAAACCGTCGATGATCTCCGGACCGAAGTGGTTCGGGATGGTGAAGCCCGGCAGGATCGGCGGCAGCTCGTTGGTGCGGAAGGTGACCGCCGCGCCCTGCCCGCACCAGTCCTCGGCGAGGCGGCGGGCCTGACCGTAGGGGACGGTGTCGTCGTTGCGGCCGCTGGTGATGAACACCGGCGTGGTGGGCGTGCGGCTGCCCAGCCGCAGTTCGGCCAGGATCGGCGCGGCCTCGGGGATGTCGGCGAGGTGTTCGGTGAGCGAACGGCCGTCCACCGTCAGCGAATTCGTGCGCAGGAACGGGTGGTAGACGATCAGGTCGGCCACGCAGGAATCGCTCAGCGTCGCCAGCATGGCGCGGCCCTCGGGCGAGGTCACCCGGTCCACCGCGCGCTGCAATTCGGGATAGCGGGCGAGCATGCCGTTGACCGCGAAACCGATGGCGCCACCGATCAGCGCGCCGTCGATCTGCTTCAGGATCTCGCCGAGATCGGCCACCGGACCACCGGCCCAGGTGCCCTTCAGGTTCAGCTCCGGCGCGTACTCCGGCGCCAGCTCGGCCGCGGCCGCGGTGGCGCCACCGCCCTGCGAATAGCCCCACAGCACCAGCGGCGTCTCCGGGCCGACGCCGCCGAGCGCGTTGGCCGCCCTGGCGCCGTCGAGAATGGCGTGCCCGCTCTCGAAACGGTTGGCGTAGGTGTGGATTCCAGGAGTGCCCAGGCCGATGTAGTCGGTGATCAGCACGCGGGCGCCGAGCGCGCTCCACACCGCTGAGGAGGGTAGTTCCTGATTGGCCGACAGGCCCAGCGCCGGGTCGGCGGTCACCGAGACTCCGGTGGAGAACGCCACCGACATCGCGCAGCGGTCACCCTGCCCGGAGGTGCCGGGGCCGATCACCACGGTCGGGCGCGCGCCGGGGCCCTGCCAGGGATTGGTGGGCTCGATATAGGTGCCCGACACCGCGACCGGGGAACCGTCCTGCAGCCGCGAGGTGTACATGACGTGCTGGGCCTGCGTCGGCCAGCCGGTCGCCGTCGGCGGCGTCGCCAGGATGGTCATCGGCTGGGTCTTCACGATCGCGCCGGGCGCCTCGGGCAGCTGCGCGGGCGGCACGTAGAAGGCGCTGACCGGCTCGGCCACCGCCGGTCCCGCGCCGACCAGATGCCCGGCTGCCGTCGCCAGGCACACCAGTGCCGTCAACGCCACACGACTCACCGCTGAGCGTGATTGCTGCATTCCACTCTCCATCAACCGTTACCCCCGCCCTGCCACGGGTGTGTCTTGAGCCGCAGAGCCCGTCGAGCATGATGTACGTCACCGGAATCTGAAACCGATGCGACAGTAACACGGTTACTGTTCGGTACGAAACGGCGCGGTGCGGCCCCGGTCCCGGGGAGCGGGAATCGCGCGGCTAGGCTCGGCGCGATCCGAACGGGGCGGGAGGACACTCGCCCTGCCGTGTAGCGCCGGGGAGCCCCGGCAGGAGGGGGCCGCCGCCATGGACGACCTGAACAACGCCGCCGACGAACTCTCGCGCTGGGCCGAGGATCTGGAGCGCAAGGCGCAGCGGTACCAGGAACTGCACGGCAAGATGACCGAGGTCAGCGTCACCGACACCTCGGCCGACGGCCGGATCAGCGTGACCGTCGACGCCAACGGCTCCACCACCGCCATCACCCTCGCCGCCGCCGTGCGCGGCATGGACCCCACCGCTGTGGCCGCCGAGCTCATGGCCTGCACGCACCGGGCCCAGGCCCGCCTGCGCGACCAGGTCACCGGGCTGGTGCACGACATGGTCGGCACCGACGAGGCGGGCGAGGCCATCGTCGGCCAGTACGCCGAGCGATTCCCCGATATGGACGCCGAGCCCACCACACCCCCCGCGCCTCCTGCTCCGCCCGCCGCCCCGGCCGCGCCGTGGCCCGCCGCCACCACCCCGGAGACTCCGGCTGGTCGCAAGCCCGACCGCGACCGGGTCGTCGCGCCCGAGGAGCCCTCCGACGAGGACAGATTCTACCAGCGCAAGTCCTGGTTGCAGTAGTCGCTGGGAATCGGTCGCGCGGGCGAGGGAACCGATTCGTGGTCTGCCGCGTCCAACCTTTTCGACAGAGTGCGGAATCCAGGAAGCTCACCACGACCAGGAGGACCAGCGTGACTTGTGCGGTGAATGTCAGTACCGAGGCGATCAGGACCCATGCCGAGGCGGTGAACGGGGTGGCCGCGGGGGTGGCCGAGGCCTTGCAGGCGGCGAGCTATCTCGCCCATGCCGACGACGGATACGGCCTGCTGGTGAAGCCCTACGCGGTGACGACGCTCAACGACCTGCACGACGAGATCACCAGCACGCTGACCACCTTGAACACCCTGGCCGCCGAGATGCCGGGCAAGCTGCGGACCGCCGCCGACGGCTTCGACACCTGTGACACCACCCGCGCGGGCGATATCGCGAGCAAGACCGCCGAGATCGAGAGGAACGTCTAGCGATGGCCGACGGACCCAACGCGGTGGGCACCTTCCTCAACGAGCACACGCTGCCCGGCATGGTCAGCACCTTCGACGACGGCCCGGCCCCGGACACCGACCTGCTCTCCGACGACGTCGACTACCGCAACACCTACTACCAGGAGGACAACCCCCTCCTGAGCAATGTGGGCAAGCCGCGGTTGAAGACCGACGACGAGGGCAACACCGAACTCGACGCGGGCATCATGAAGGGCACGCTCAACGGCGACGTCCTGGAGAACGGGTACGGCCTCTACAGCGCCCTGACCGGCGACGGCGCGATCATGGACAAGGTCGGCGCCATCACCAAGGCCGCGGGCACCGCAGGCGACGTCAAAGACGTGGTGTCGATGTTCACCTCGATGGTCAAGGGCACCGGCACCACGCTGTCGAAGTTCGACCCGTTCAGCTTCCTCGGCTCGCAGCTGATGAGCTGGATGCTCGAACACGTCGAGCCCCTGCGCAAGACCCTCGAATCGCTGACCGGCAGCCCCGATATGGTGCAGGGCTACACCGATTCGTGGAAGAAGATCGCCGAACACCTCACCACCACCGCCGAGACCTGGGCCGCCGCCCTCGACACCGGCATCGGCGAGTGGACCGGCGCCGCGTCGGCGGCCTACCGTGCGCGCGCGACCGAGCTGACGGGGCAGATCGCCGAGAAAGCCGCTGTCGCGCAGGTCCTTTCCGACGCCAACAGCGGGATGAAGTCCATCGTGGAGACGGTGAAGGGGATCGTCACCGAGATTCTCTGCACCCTGGCGGGCATGCTGGCCGAGTTCACCGCGATCATGATCGCCAGTGCGGGCACCGCCTCGCCCGCCCTCATCTCGCGGGCGCTGTTCGAGATCTCGACGGCGACGATGACGGTGTCGCAGATGATCTGGCAGCTTGTGCAGGCGCTGATGTCGGTGAAGACCATGGTCAAGAACGCGGTGCAGATCGTGCGGGGTGTCGTCGAGGTCGAGACCGCCAAGGCCTAGCGGTGGCACACTGGCCTGCATGACGGACAACGACTGGGCAGGCGTCGATCGGTATCTCGTGGACACCCTCGTCGGTGCGGAGGGCGCGCCCGCGCTGGCCGCCAATGCCGAGGCGGGCCTGCCGCCGATCGATGTCTCCCCGCCGCAGGGCAAGTTCCTGTATCTGCTCGCGCGTTCGGCGAACACCCGCCGGGTGCTCGAGATCGGCACGCTCGGCGGGTACAGCACCGAATGGCTGGCGCGCGCCGTCGGCCCGGACGGCACGGTGGTGACCCTGGAGTTCGAACCGCGGCATGCGAAAGTGGCGCGGGAGAACCTGGATCGGGCCGGGGTGGGGGACCGGGTGGAGATCCGCGTCGGCCCGGCGCTGGACACGCTGCCCGGGCTGGCCGAGGACCTGACCGCGCCGTTCGACCTGGTGTTCATCGACGCCGACAAGGTCAACAACTCGAACTATGTGCAGTGGGCGCTGCGGCTGACCCGGCCCGGCTCGGTGATCATCGTCGACAATGTGGTGCGCGGCGGCGCGGTCGCCGATGAGCGGACCGAGGACCCCAACGCGCGGGCCAGTCGCGATCTGATCGACCTGCTCGCCGCCGAACCCGGCCTCGACGCGACCGTCATCCAGACGGTCGGGTCGAAGGGCTGGGACGGCTTCGCCTACGCGGTGGTCACCGGCCCGGCCTGACCAGCACCGGGAGCTCGAGCAGACCGCGGATGAGCGTGCTGGTCTGCCACCGCGGGTCGGCGGTGGGTGCCGCTGGTGTCAGCTCGGGGAAGCGGCGCTGGAGCGCGGTGAACGCGATCTCGGCCTCCAGCCGGGCCAGCGGCGCGCCGACGCAGAAGTGGATGCCGTGGCCGAAGGCCAGGTGACCACCGGCCTGCCCGTCGACGGTGAGCGTGTCGGGATCGGTGAAGCGGGCCGGGTCGCGATTGGCCGCCGAGAGGGCGACGTAGACGAGCTCGCCCTCGGGAATCTCGGTGCCGCCCACCGCGACCGGCTCCGCAGTGAACCGCACGGTCGCCATGTCCACGGGGCCGTCGAAGCGCAGGAACTCCTCCACTGCCGCGGGTACACCCGCCGGATCGGCACACAGCGCCCGCCACTGTTCGGGGTGGCGCAGCAGCGCGTAGACGCCGTTGCCGATCAGGTTCACGGTGGTCTCGTGCCCGGCCACCAGCAGCAGGAACGCCATGGCCACCAGTTCGCGGTCGGTGAGCCGGTCGCCCTCGTCGTCGGCGAGGACCAGCTGGGAGAGCAGATCCGCGGCGGGCCGGGACTGCTTGGCACGCACCAGCTCCGCCAGGTATCCGGCCATCGCGGTGGCGGCCGCCGACCGTTCCTCGTCGGCCTCGCCCGGCACACCGACCAGTGATCGGGTCCAGGACTGGAAGTCCGCGCGGTCGGCGAACGGGACACCGAGCAGCTCGCAGATCACCGTCACCGGAAGGGGATTGGCGAAGGTCTCCATGAGATCGACCGGGCCCTCGGTGTCCATCGCGTCCAGCAGCGCCTCGGTGATCTCCTCGATGCGCGGGCGCAGCGACGCCACCTGGCGGGTGGTGAACGCCTTGTTCACCAGTTTGCGCAGCCGGGTGTGGGCGGGCGGGTCGGTGCTGAGCATGTGGCTGAGCAGGGTCAGGGAGTCGGCGTCGATGGGGTCGGCGTCGCGCTTGTGGTCGAGGATGGCGGCGGCCCTGGCCATGTCCTTGCGCAGGCGCGGGTCGGCCAGGGCGGCACGGGCTTCGGCGTAGCCGACGATCACCCAGCGGACCACCCCGTCGGGGAAGCGGACCCGGTGCGCGGGGCCCGCGTCACGCCAGCGGCGGTAGTGCGCGTGCGGATCGTCGAAGAACTCGGTGCCGATGGACTCGATGCGGCTGGGAGCGGAGAGTTCGGCCATGCGTCGACGCTACCGATCGGCGCCGGGCATGTCGACGTCTATCGTGCGAGGGCGAAACGGAATCGATTGGGGGAAACGGTATTCGATCTTCATCGGGCCCCGGCGCGCAGCACGACCTTGCCGTTGCGGCCCGGGGTCTCGGAGAGCGCGGCGGCCTCGACGGCGTGGGCCAGCCCGAACTCGGCCTGCACGTCCAGGCGCAGGGTGCCCTCGTCGGCCAGGCCGACCAGTTCGGTGATCAGGCGCAGATAGTCGGCGGGATCGATCTCGGCGCCGCGCTGCTGCCCCCAGAAGCCTTTGATCACCACCTGCTTGAAGATGACGGCGCCGGTGTCCACGGTGAGCGGCCTGCCCGACAGCGCGCCGAAGCTGACGAGTTCCCCGCGCGGGGCGAGCAGGGACAGCAGCTCGTTCGCGGCCGGTCCGCTGACCTGGTCGACGGCCCGCACGATCGGCGCACCGCCGGTGGCCTCGGCGGCCCGCGCCGCCCAGTCCGGCACCTCGGTGTCGATCACCGGGCCGTACCCGAGCTGCGCGAGCGCGCGCACCGAGGACGGACCGCGGACCAGACTGAGCACCCGCACGCCCCGCTGCCGGGCGAACAGATTCAGCTGCCGTCCGACCGCGCCGTTGGCGGCGTTCACCGCGATCCACTGGCCGGACCGCACGCGCAGGTCGTCGAGCAGCATGAGCGCGCTCAGCGGCATCGCCAGCAGCTGGCAGGCGGTCTCGTCGGGGACCTGCGCGGGCATCGGGACGGCGCGGTCGGCGCGGGCGAGGAAGAACTCCGCCCAGGCATCGCGGATCCCGGCCATCGCGACCCGCTGCCCGAGCGCCAGGCCCTCGGTGCCCGGGCCGATCGCGTCGACGATGCCGACCGCCTCGGTGCCGGGCACGGCGGGCACGCTCCATTCTGGCACCGCCCGCCCGGCGCGGCGTTGCGCGTGTCTCGCGCGCCGGGCCGTTTTCACCGGCCCGGCGCGGAATCGGGGCGTGCCGGGCCCGCGTCGCTGCGGCGTGCCGGGCGGTCGGGCTGCTTGACTGCTCAGCGTGACAACGCAGCACGCGCGCGGCGCCCGGCGCCGGACCGTTCTGGCATCGACGACCCTCGGCCTGCTGTGCGGGCTGGCCGCCTGGCTGCTGTTCGAATGGTGGGCCAGCGATATCGACGGTTTCGTGGTCTACGAGGCGAGCTACGAACCGCTGCCGGAGACCCCACCGGAGACCCCCGCCGGGACCGGGGTCGCCGACCTCCCGCTGCGGGTCGGGCTGGTCGCCGTGCCCGCCGTGCTCGGGCTGGTCGCCGGATGCTGCGCGGCGGCGTGCGGGGTGCGGGTGCGCAGGTCTGTCGTCACCGGGTGATGCGGTCCCGCGACGGAACCGCGGGCATGACGCAGCCCCGGCCGGTGACGATCGACTGGCCCTCCCGGTCGAACCAGCGGCCGTAACCCACCGGGTGCGGCCGCCGGGCCACCACGCGTGGGTCGGGGCATCAGCAAGGGCGTCTTATGGAGTGGCGCGGTGGAATTCGGCGCGCCAGCGGTGCAGGCCGGGGATGTCGGGGCGGGGGACCAGGTCGATCCGGACGGGGGTGATGTCGCCGTCGGCGAAGGACTCGATCTCGGTGCGGGTCAGTGGCCAGGGCGGGCCAGCGGTCGGGGTGGTGGCGCTGACATCGGCGACGACCAGCAGCGTCGCGCCCGGTGCCAGGGCGGCGCGAATCCCGGCGATGGCGGTGGCGTGGACCTCCGGGGGCAGGGACTGGACCGTGATCGACTCGACGACCAGGTCGAAGGCACCCGTCCAGGTGGCGGGCGGACGCAGCAGGTCGGCGACGGTGTAGGTGACGGGGGACTGTGGGAAGCGGGCCCTGGCGCCCCGGATGGCGGTCGGGGAGACATCGAAGGCGGTGGTGCGGAATCCCTGCGCCGCCACGAATTCGGCGTCGGTGCCGTACCCGCAGCCGACCACCAGGGCGGTCCCGCCGGGCTCGGTCGCGCGCTGGGCGAACCAGTCCACCAGCAGCGGATTGGGGTCCTCGCGGTCCCACGGCACCACCGAGGTGCCCGCCGCCGCTTCGACATAGAGCGGTTCGAACCAACCGGTCGGATCATCGGCGGCGAGGGCTTCGGCGGCGAGACGGCGGTCGGCGGGCAGCGGTTCGGAGGTCATCGGTCCACTGTCCCATCCGCGCGGCGCGGGCGAACACCGGATGGCCATCGCCGTGTCGGCACCCGGGGGATACCGGTGGGGGAGAAGTCAATACGCCGCAGGGAGGACGCGGCCGGAAAACCGTCCGACCGGGAATCGCCCGCGCGAGGGACGACGGCCGACCACTGGGGTTCCTACGCTCGACACATGGCAGCGGAACTCGGGACCCGGACGCCCACGGCATCGTCCGGGCGGCGCATCGCCGAGATCGACATCCTGCGCGGCTTCGCGCTGTTCGGCATCCTGATCACCAATGTGATCGTGGCGACCACGATCTGGTCGGCGGTCGGCCCGCGCGACAAGCCGGTGTCCCTGTTCGACGGCACCGTCGACCAGCTGGTGCGCGCGGGCGTCGACGCGCTGTTCACCGGCCGGTTCTACCTGCTGTTCGCCTTCCTGTTCGGCTATTCGTTCACCGTGCAGATCGCGGCGGCCCAGCGCGCGGGCGCCGCCCCGGGACCCCGGCTGCTGCGGCGCTGCGCCGCGCTGCTGACGATCGGCCTGCTGCACGTGTACTTCCTGTGGATCGGCGACATCCTCACCCTCTACGCGGTGCTGTGCCTGCTGCTGATCGCCCTGCGCGGGCTGCGGCCCCGCACCGCGGTGATCACCGCCGTGGTGCTCTACCTGCTGTGGTCGGTGCTCAGCTTCCTGCCCGGTCAGGATGGCACCCTCGCACTGGGCGCGTTCATGAACCTGCCCGCCATCGCCGCCGACTACACCGGCGGCTTCGCCGACACCTTCGCCATGCAGACCGGCCTCGCCCCGGCGTTCCTGCTGCTGATCTGGGTCGGGCAGGGCGTGCCGAGCCTGGCGATGTTCCTGCTCGGCCTGGCGGCGGGCAAACGCACCCTGTTCGAGGACGAGCAGACCGTGCGCCGCTGGTCGCCGCGTGTTCTGCTGATCGGCTTCGGGCTCGGCCTGCCGATCTCGGCGGCGACCTTCGCCGACGCCATGCGCTGGTGGAACGGCCCGGACTTCGTGCACGGCCTGCAATACCTCGTCGCCCCCGCCATGACCTTCGCCTATGTCGCGGTGGTGCTGCGGCTGGCCCGCTCGGCCCGCACCGGCCGGTTCGCCGCCCTGCTCGCGCCCGCGGGGCGGATGGCGGCCACCAACTACATCGGCCAGTCGATCGTGCTGATGCTCGTCTACACCGGGTACGGGCTCGCCCTGGCCGACGATGTTCCGCCGCTCGGGGTCGTCGGGATCGCGCTGGTGACCTTCGCCGCGCAGCTCGCGCTGAGCGCCTGGTGGTTGCGCGGCCACCCCTACGGGCCGGTGGAATGGGTGCTGCGGGCCGCGACCTACCTGCGCGTCCCGCCGTGGCGGAAACCCGCGAGCTAGCCGGGGTCAGCGGGCCTGGGCGGCGGCCGCGGCTCGGGCGGCGAAACCGTCGCACAGGGCGTCGAGGCCGCGGAACAGCAGGTCCTCGGAGGTGAGATCGCTGACACCCGCGCCGTGCAGATCGGCCAGGGCGGGGGGAACGGGGAACGCCGGAGTTCCGTCGAGCAGCGCGCGCAGGCCGTTGGTGTCGTCGGTGGCGGTGCGCTTGCGCGCCAGCAGCGAGCCGCCGACCACCGGCAGGCTCGCCCCGGAGATGTAGTTCCACACGGTGAAGGCCATGGTGGTCGCCTCGCGGGTGGACACCTCGAGCGCGCGCAACCCCTCGACCAGCCAGGCCAGGCTGGCCAGACCCTGCGGGCCGAAGCTGTAGCGGGGCACGGCGAAGGTCAGCAGCACCCACGGATGCTGCTGGTAGAGCTGCCAATCGATCTCGGCGGCGATGCGCACCCGGTCGCGCCAGGTCCAGTCCTGGCCTGCCGGGTCGGGGTAGGGGTGGCGGGCGGCGATCTCGTCGGTCATCTCCGCGATGAGCTCGTCCTTGTTGGCCACGTGCCGGTACAGCGACATGGTGCCCACCTCGAGCCGGTCGGCGATGCGGCGCATCGACACCGCGTCCAAGCCGTCGGCGTCGGCCAGGGCGATCGCGGCGTCGACGATGGCGGGGCGGGTGAGCTTCGCGTCGGTCATCCCATGACTCACTTTCCGTTCTCCACTTCTGTGCGTACACTGTACTCGTTCCCCGCGTACGGTGTACGCAAACCTCGGAAGGATCCCGGAAAATGACCAAGCTGGAACCGGCGGTGTCCACCGCTGCCATCGGTGGACGCCGTGCCTGGCTCGGGCTGGGCGTGCTGCTGCTGCCGGTGCTGCTCGTGTCGATGGACATCTCGGTGCTGTTCCTGGCCATGCCGACGCTCACCGTCGACCTGGATCCCAGTGCGTCCCAGCAACTCTGGATCCTCGACATCTACGGATTCATGCTGGCCGGGCTGCTCATCACGATGGGCAATCTCGGCGACCGGATCGGCAGGCGCAACATCCTGCTCGCCGGTGCCGCCGTCTTCGGCCTGGCCTCGGTGCTGGCCGCCTTCGCGCCCAGCGCGGGCGTGCTCATCGCGGCACGGGTGCTGATGGGCATCGGCGGTGCGACCCTGCTGCCGTCGAGCCTGGCGCTGATCTCCAACCTGTTCCCCGACGCCCGCAGGCGCGCGACCGCGATCGGCATCTGGACCGCGTTCTTCGCCGGTGGCTCGGCGGTGGGCCCGATCATCGGCGGGCTGCTGCTGCACCACTTCTGGTGGGGCTCGGTCTTCCTGATCAATATCCCGGTGCTGGCCGTGCTGCTGGTGTTCGGCCCGGTCCTGCTGCCCGAACACCGTTCGGCCGCGCTGGGCCCGCTCGACCTGCCCAGCGTCGCGCTCTCGATCGGTGGCATCCTGCCGCTGGTCTACGGGATCAAGCACCTCGCGGCCGAGGGCTTCGACGCGGTCTCGGTGCTGATCGGCGTGCTCGGCGCGGCGCTGCTGGTGCTGTTCGTGCGCAGGCAGCGGCAGCTCGCCGAGCCGCTGCTGGATCTGTCGCTGTTCGGCAGGCCGCTGTTCCGGGTGGCGATCGGGGCCAGCACCGTCGGCATGATGTCGCTGGCCGCCATGAGTTACCTGACCAGCATCTACCTGCAGTCGGTCACCGGGCGTGACGCGCTGCAGGCGGCGCTGCTGGGTATCCCGATGGCGGTCGCGGTGTTCGTCTTCTCGATGAGCGGGGCACGGGTGGGTCTGCGCTGGGGCGTGCGCGCGGCGTTCACCCTCGCGCTGACGCTGTCGGCGATCGGCAATCTGATGCTGCTCGGCGTCGGGGTCGACGGCGGGCTGATGTGGTACGTGGCGGGTTCGGTGATCGCCGGTGTCGGCTATGGCATCTCGTTCACCCTGGTGTCGGATGTCGCGGTGTCGGCGGTGCCCGCCGAACGCGCCGGTTCGGCGGTCGGCATCTCCGAGACCAGCTTCGAACTCGGCAATTCGCTGGGCCTGGCGCTGCTGGGTTCGCTGGCCGCGCTGGTCTTCCGCTCCGGCGGCGACTTCGGGGAGACGCTGGGCGACACCGTCGCGCACTCCGGTGACGACGCCGGGCTGCTCGCGGCCGCGCGCGAATCCTTCGTCAGCGGGATGCACGTGGCAACCACCGGCGGCGCCCTGCTGCTGCTCGCCATGGCCGTGGTGGCCTGGCGCTCGGCCCGCACCGGCCGCTGACGCGCGGACCGGGTGTGGTGACTGTCGCCACCGCACCCGGTCCCGGCCGCCCTCACCGGGCGCGGGTCCGGTCCGGTTGCCTAGGATCGACGAATGCGAAACGAGGGTGCGGCGGGCCTGGCGACACTGCTCGCCCTGGCCGACTCGCGCCTGCCCATCGGCGGGCACGTGCACTCCGGCGGTGTCGAGGAGGCGGTGTCGGCCGGGCTGCTGCGCGATGCCGCGAGCGTCGAGGTGTATCTGCGGCGCCGGATCGCGACCACCGGCCTGGTGACCGCCTCGCTCGCCGCCGCGGTCTGCGCGGGCACGCTCGCCCCGGAACGTGCCGAACTCGAGGCCGACGCCCGCACCCCGTCGCCCGCGGCCCGGGCGGCCTCGCGCGCGCAGGGACGCGGTCTGCTGCGTCTCGCGAAACAGCTGTGGCCACAGCATGATTGGCTGCCCGCCGGGGTCCGCCCGCATCTGTCGACGGTGTTCGGCATGGTCGGTGCCGCCTGTGGCGCCGACCCGGGTGAGCTCGCGGGCGTGGTCGTCTACACCACCCTCACCGGCGCCGCGACCGCCGCGCAACGGCTGCTCGCGCTCGACCCGGCCGCGGTGGCCGCGGGCACGATGCGGCTGGCGCCGCTGTGCGACCGGATCGCCGCCGAGGCCACCGCCGAGCTCGCCGCGCTGTCGGACCCGCTGCAGGACGCGCTGGCCGAACGTCATCTGCTCCGCGACATGCCCCTGTTCGCCTCGTAATCGCCCAGCCAGAATGGAGAATCACCCATGCCGCCTCATCTGATCGACGGCGAACCGCACGATCACAGCCACGACCGGCCCAAGCGCGACCGCGCCGCCGGGGAGGCGCTGCGCATCGGCGTCGGCGGCCCGGTGGGCTCCGGCAAGACCGCGCTGGTCGCCGCGCTGTGCAGGCAGCTGCGCGACGAACTGTCCCTCGCGGTGCTGACCAACGACATCTACACCACCGAGGACGCCGACTTCCTGCGCCGCCACGCGGTGCTGCCCGACGAGCGGATCACCGCCGTGCAGACCGGCGGCTGCCCGCACACCGCCATCCGCGACGACATCACCGCCAACCTCGACGCCATCGACGACCTGGTCGCGGCCAACCCGCCGCTGGACCTGATCCTGGTGGAATCCGGCGGCGACAACCTCACCGCCACCTTCTCCTCCGGCTTGATCGACGTGCAGATCTTCGTCGTCGACGTGGCCGGTGGCGACAAGGTGCCGCGCAAGGGCGGACCGGGCGTCACCTTCTCCGACCTGCTGGTGGTGAACAAGACCGACCTCGCCCCGCTGGTCGGCGCCGACCTCGGCGTGATGGAACGCGACGCCGCCAAGGTGCGCGAGGGCCGCCCGACCGCGCTGGTCTCGCTGACCGACGACCCGGCCGCCACCCCCGTGCTGGCCTGGGTGCGCGAGCAGCTGCGCGCCGCCGCCGAACAGGACGCGGCCACCGGCGTTGCGCACTGAACTGAGCATCGTCGCCGAACCGGGCAGGCTGGCGCGCATCGATGCGGTCGGCGGCCTGGCCGGTCGGCACACCGGCACCGACACGGTGCACCTGATCGGCACCGCCGCCACCCCGCTCGGCGGCGACGAACTCGACATCCGCGTCGTAGTGCGCCCGGGTGCGCGCCTGGTCGTGCGCTCGGTCGCCGCGACCATCGCGCTACCGAGTGCTGAGACACCGAAGTCGTTGGCGCACTGGTACTTCGAGGTCGGGGCGGACGCGGAACTGGACTTCGATCCGGAGCCGACGATCGTGGCGGGCGGCGCGTGGCACCACGCGACGACCACCGTGCGCCTGGCCCCGGACGCGCGCCTGCGCCTGCGCGAACGGATCCAGCTCGGCCGCAGCGGCGAGGACACCGGCGGCTGGCGCGGTGACCTGTCCGCCGACGTCGGCGAGATCCCGTTACTGCGGCACCGGCTCGACCTGGGCGCGGGTACGACCGCCGACGACCGGCTGAGCGCGCCGCGCGCTCTCGACAGCGAAGTCGTCTACCCCGACGACCGTCCCGCCTGGTCCGACAGCCTCGACGCGGCGCGGCTTCCGCTGGCCGCAGGCGGCTCACTCACCACCCGCACGAGTACCCGGCTGCACACGGAAGTATCCGCCGGTGCGAGCGCGGCATGGATCGCGGCGGAACGCGCCGCTCCGTGGTGAATGGGTACGGCGAGCCGCGGGCAGGGCACCGACTCGGTGTAAACGGGTGCGGCACCGAGTTGTCAGGCAGGGGCGCGACGCCGCACCGGTGTGGTGGACACGGCGTCCAATCGGCGTGGGAGCGCGACTCGCCCCGGCGTGAGTACGGCGACGGCGGTGGGTGCGAGGCACGATTGCCCCGGCTCCCACCGCCGTCGTTCGATCAGGCGCTGACGAGCTCCGTGTCGCTGTCCACCGCATCGGGCGCGGCGGCGCGGGGCGGGGCGAGGAACCCGCTCGCCGCACCCACCGCGGCACCCACTCCGGCGCTGACGACCGTGATCGGCACCGACACCGCCATGTAGGCGGCCATGCCACCCAGGATCGGCCCCGCGACCAGACCCACCGGCAGGAACGGGATTCCGGCGACCAGCCCGGCCACCGCGCCGCCGGTGCTGGCCATCATCGCGAACGGGATGGCCACCGTCGACCCGACCGCCGCGCCGCGGGCTGCCGAGCCCAGGGTCTCCGAGGCGATGCGGTCCGAGCGGCTGCGCTCGAGCCCGACCGAGTCCAGGAAGGTCGCCAGGTTGGCCTCGGTGGTGGCCGCGGCGTCGTTGATCTGGATCGAGGTGTCGACCGGGACGAAGTCCGGCACCGGGACCAGCTGGTCACCGAAGCGGAACTGCCCGGGCGGCGGCAGGATCGGCGGCACCGGCGCGACCGGGGTCGGCGCGTGCAACGTCCCCACCGGGGAGAGATAGTCGGTCTCCGGGCCGCTGCGAGACCACGCCAGCGAGCTGCGCGTGTTCTCCGGCATCTGCTGTCCCACATAGGGGGTGGCATTGGGCGCCACCGCGTCGAGCTCCGGTCCGGCCGGATGTTCGGGCTGGGACACCGCAGGCTGGGCGGGATCGGCATTCGCGGTGCCCGTGCCGATCAGGGCCATGACCAGGGGGACCGCTCCCGCCGCGACGACCGAACCCACCTTCTGTCGCTGCGGGCTCGGCGCCCTGTGTTTCCCCGTCGCCATAGATCACCTTTCATCCTGGGGATTGGTCACACATATGACGTCCGGCATTCGCGACCGGTGCCGGACCCGGATGGGTCCGAAACACCGGCCAGCCGCAATCCTGGTGTGCTGAAAGGTAACCGGGGGAGATTTTCCGGGCTAACCGACCTCGCGCCGACCGGGTGCCTGGCCGCCGACACCGGCGGTCGGTTCGCCGAGATCGGCGGCGAGCTGTTTGGCCTCGGCCCGGTCGGCGTTGACCTCCTCGATCGCCAGCCGCGCGAACACCCACTGCTCGGTGGCCGCCATCTGACCGCGGTTGCGGCCGAGGAACGAGACGAACCAGCCGATCACGGTGACGATCCGACTGCGGTAGCCGACCAGGTAGTACAGGTGCAGCGCGAGCCAGGCGAGCCAGGCCAGGAAGCCGCTGAACTCGAGCTTGCCGATCTGGCAGACGGCGTCGAAGCGCGAGATCGTCGCCATCGAGCCCTTGTTGAAGTACTTGAACGGTGCGCGATCCGCGGGCGCCTGGCCCTCGAGCCCGGCCTTGATCGCCTTGGCGGCGTAGGTGGAACCCTGGATGGCGCCCTGCGCCTGCCCGGGCACGCCCGGCACCGACATCAGGTCACCGACCACGAAGACGTTCGGATGCCCCTTGACCGTGAGGTCGGGCTCCACGATGACGCGCCCCGCCCGGTCCACCTCGGTGCCCTCGGAGCGTTCGGCGATCATCTTGCCCAGCCCGCTGGCCTGCACACCGGCCGACCACACCTTGCAGGTGGCCTCGATCCGGCGGGTCGAGCCGTCGGCGTCCTTGACCACCACACCGTGCGCGTCGACATCGGTGACCATGGCGTTGAGCTGGATCTCCACGCCCATCTTTTCCAGCCGCTTGGCGGCCTTGGCGCCCAGCTTCGGGCCCATCGGGCCGAGCACCGCGCCCGCGCCCTCGAGCAGGATGACGCGCGCGTCGCGGGGGTCGATGGTGCGGAAGGTGCCGTCGAGGGTGCGATCGGCGAGTTCGGCGATCTGCCCGGCCAGCTCCACGCCGGTCGGGCCCGCGCCGACCACGATGAAGGTGAGCAGCCGATCGCGCTCCTCCTGCGTGGTCGCCAGTTCGGCCTGCTCGAACGAGCCCAGGATGCGCGCGCGCAGCTCGAGCGCGTCGTCGATGGTCTTCATGCCCGGCGCGTAGGTGGCGAAGTGGTCGTTGCCGAAATACGACTGCTGGGCGCCGGTGGCGACGATCAGGCTGTCGTAGGGGGTGACCGTCTCGCGGTTCAGCAACCGCGAGGTGACCTGCTTGTTCGCCAGATCGATATCGGTCACCTCGCCCAGCAGGACCTGCGCGTTCTTCTGCTTGCGCAGCACCAGCCGGGTGGCGGGCGCGATCTCACCGGTCGAGAGGATGCCGGTGGCCACCTGGTACAGCAGCGGCTGGAACAGGTGGGTGGAGGTCTTGGAGATGAGGGTGACGTCCACATCGGCCCGGCGCAGGTGCCTGGTCCCGAACAGGCCGCCGAACCCGGACCCGATCACCACCACGTGGTGGCGGCGCTTCCCGACAGACTGAGTGCTCATCGTCCTGCTCCTCGACAGACTGGGGCGGCGTTCAAGGCGTTCGCGAGATCGACAATACGGGACCGCCGCGATCAGCGACCGGCAAGCAGGAGCTCGGCCACCCGGGTGTCGGTCTCGGCGCCCTCGGTGTAGCCGCCGTCGCCGCCGAGCGCGTTCATGATGGCCAGCGTGTAGCGCTCGCCGTCGCCCGCGACACCCACCGAGTTGACCACCCAGCCGTCGGCCTCGGCCGACCAGCCGTTCTTCAGGCCGGGCCGCATGCGCGAGCCCGCGCCCCACACGCCCCAGTGCTGGTTGGAGTCCACCGAGCGCATCCGGTCCAGCAGGTAGGCCAGGTCGTCGGGGTGCATGGTGTCGAGGATGGTGTTCATCAGCCGGTCCAGGTCGGCGGCGGTGCACTTCTGGAACGACCAGTCCGGGAACAGGGCCGAGGCGGTCGGCTGCGGGATCAGCGAGACCATGCCGTACCCGCGGAAGGCGTTGTTGTAGGCCATCCGGTCCAGGCCGATGTACTTGTTCCAGAGGATGTCGGCGGCCTGGTCGTTGGAGGTGGCCAGCATCGATTCCATATTGGCGCGGTCCTCGGGGGACAGGCCGATGGCGCCGACGCGGGCGCGGTTGAGCAGGTCGGCGGCGATGGCCAGCTTGATGGTGGAGGCGGTCCACACCTGGTTCTCGGCGTGTTCGTTGGCGTAGACGCCGCCGGTGTGGCGGTCGCGCAGCACATAGCCCACGACGCCGGGCCTGCCTGCCAGGTAGGCGTCGACGCGGGCGATGCGCGAGCTCATGTCGGCGTCGAATCCGGCGACCTGGGTGAGCGCGGGCGGCGCGGCCTGGGCCGGGGTGACCAGCACGGGCACGCCCGGGGTCAGCACGGCCGCGGCGGCGAGGAGACAGGCGGTAGCTGCGACCCGGGAGACGACGCGGGTGGCGGGGGAACGGTCACGCACGAGAGAACACCCTGGCACACCCGGGCCCCGAAAGCACTACCCGCGGCGAAATCCGATGTGTGACAGTCGCGTTGCGCGGTCAGTGATGGGCCGCGTGCGGGGTGGCGATGGTGCAGCCGTTGAGCCGGTGGCAGTGTTCGAAGGCCTCGCTGTGCCGGTTCAGCGGCCACCAGTGCAGCACCTGGTCGGCGCCGAAGCTGCGGGAATTGATCAGTTCCCAGCGGTCGCCTGCCCGCCGGACGACGAACCCGGCGCGGGGTACCAAGGGGATTACCTGCGCGATCATGAACCGAACCAGCCTTTCGCCCGCGGCCGAACTGTCCCACCCGAACCGCCACGATCCCATGCCCGTCCGGCACCTCCGCGCAGGCGCGACGGGAACGCGTTGCGGTGTGGCCTATTTCACTGACCCGCTGCGGTGGCGGCCCGGGCCCGGACGATTGCGCGGCGGTCGCTGGGCGTATAAACAACGGATGCCGCTGCACCTCCATCGCGCCGAACGCGCCGACGCGCTGGCCGACGGACTGGGGCGGGTACTCGCGGCCACGCCCGCCGATCCGTTCACCGTCGAGGTGGTCGCGGTGCCCGCCAAGGGAGTGGAGCGCTGGCTGGCGCAACGGCTGTCCGGGATGCTCGGCGTGACCGGCACCGGGGACGGCATCGCCGCCAATATCGCCTTCCCCGCGCCGTCGGCCCTGGTGGCCGAGGTGCTGGCCGCGGCCAGCGGGGTAGCGCCCGCCGACGATCCCTGGACCGGCCAGCGGCTGGTGTGGACCCTGCTCGGGGTGATCGACGAGGTCGTCGACCAGCCCTGGGCCGCCGTGCTGGCCCGGCATCTGGGCTTGCCCGGCGCCGGGTACCGGGTCGGGCGCCGCTACGCCACCGCCGCCCACCTGGCGGCCCTGTTCGACTCCTACGCCGCCCAGCGCCCGTCCCTGCTGCTGGACTGGGCGGCCGGGCGCGACACCGACGGCGCGGGCAACCCGGTCCCCGCCGACCTCGCCTGGCAGCCCCTGCTGTGGCGTGCCCTCCGTACCGCCGTCGGCGCCCCGAGTCCCGCCGAACGCCTGGCCGAGGCCTGCGCCCGCCTGCGCGCCGAACCCGCCGCCGTCGACCTGCCCGCCCGCCTGTCGGTCTTCGGCCTCACCCGCCTGCCCGCCGACCAGCTCGCCGTCCTCACCGCACTCGCCGAACACCGCGATGTCCACCTGTGGCTGGCCCACCCCAGTCCCACGATGTGGGCGGCGCTGTCGACCGGGCGCGCGTCGGGCGCCGTGGCCGCCGAACCTGGGCCTGCCGGGACGCCGCTCGGTGGAGCGGGTGTCGGCCACACTGTGGTATCGAGTGACGACGAGGGGCTGGACGACCCGTCCGAAGCGATGTCCGGTGCCGCACCGCTCTCGCGCGCGCGGGACGATTCCGCCGACGCGGTCACCCACCCGCTGCTGGCGGGGCTGGCCCGGGATGTGCGGGAGCTCCAGCAGCGCCTGAATCCGGTGCTGGACAGCGATATCCACCTCGAAGGCGCGACCACCGCGCCGGGTCTGCTAGGCGCGGTGCAGAGCGCGATCCGGGAGGACCGGGCGCCCGTGGCGGGGGTGGTGGCCGACGGCAGTGTCGAGGTGCACGCCTGTCACGGGCCCGCGCGGCAGGTGGAGGTGCTGCGGGATCTGCTGCTGGCCGCCTTCGCGGCCGACCCGGTCCTCGAACCGCGCGATGTGCTCATCATGTGCCCGGATGTCGAGGCGTTCGCGCCGCTGGTGCGGGCCGCGTTCGGTCAGCGCGGGGCGGGCGCGGTGGACGTGCCCGCCGAGGGCGAGCATCCGGCGCACCAGTTGCGGGTGCGGCTGGCCGATCGCGGTCGCGCGGTGACCAATCCGATGCTGGCGGTGGTGCTGGAACTGCTCGAACTCGCCGACGGACGCGTCACTGTGACGCAGGTGCTCGACCTCGCGGCGAGCGAAACCGTGCGCCGCCGCTGCGGTTTCGACGACGACGCCATCGAGCGCCTGCGCGAATGGGCGGCCGAGTCCGGCGCGCGCTGGGGCGTCGGGCAGCGGCAACGCGAGGCGTTCGGCCTGGCCGACTTCGCGCAGAACACCCTCAATGCCGCCGTGGACCGCATCCTGCTCGGCGTCACCGCCGACGAATCCGGGGACGACTGGCTGGATCTGGCGCTGCCGCTCGACGATGTCGACTCCAACGATGTCGACCTCGCTGGCCGCTTCGCCGAATTCGTCGACCGGCTCGCGGTGTGCCTGCGCGATCTGCGCGGCCCGCGGCCCGCCACCGAGTGGACCGCGGTGCTGCTGCGCGCGGTAGAGCTGCTGGCCGATGTCCCCGACGCGCACTCCTGGATCCGCGCCGAGGCCCGCCGCGAGATCGTCGCCGCCACCGAACACGCCGGAGCGACCCCGCTGCGGCTGGCCGATGTGACGGTGCTGCTCACCGGGCGGCTGGCGGGTGGCCCGGGCCGCGCCAACTTCCGCACCGGCGAACTCACCGTGTGCACGCTGGTCCCGATGCGCTCGGTGCCGCACCGGGTGGTGGTGCTGCTCGGCCTCGACGACGACGTGTTCCCGCGTCCCGGCAGCGTCGACGGCGACGACCTGCTCGCACGCGACCCCCTGCTCGGCGAACGCGACGCCCGCAGCGAGGACCGCCAGCTGCTGCTCGACGCCGTCCTGGCCGCCGGGGAACGACTGCTGGTGCTGCACACCGGCGCCGACCCGGTCACCGGCGCGCCGCGCCCGCCCGCGGTCCCGGTGGCCGAACTGCTCGACGTGCTCACCGCCCACGTCGGCGCCGCGGCCATGCCCGCCGTGCACCTGAGGCACCCGCTGCAATCCTTCGACCGCCGCAATTTCGCCCCCGAGCACCCGCGCAGCTTCGACCCCGTCGCGCTGGCCGGAGCACGCGCCGCCGCCCGGCCGCCCCGACCCCGGCCGCCGCTGCTCACCGAGCCGCTGCCCCCGCTGCCGCCCGCCGACGTGGCGCTGACCGAACTCATCGCCTTCGCCGAGCACCCGATCCGCGCCTTCCTGTGGCAGCGGCTCGGCCTGCGCGTCCCCGAGGAGGCCGAGGACATCGCCGACCAGCTGCCGATCGAACTCGACGGCCTGGCCACATGGGACCTCGGGGAGCGCATGCTCGGCGCCCGCCTCACCGGCGCCGACCCAGCGGCCCTGCGCGCGGCCGAATGGCGGCGGGGCACGTTGCCGCCCTTCGCCTTCGGCGCGAAGGTGCTCGACGAGGTGGAGGGCACCGTCGACACCCTGGTCCGCACCGCGCTGCCCGACTACGAGGCGCCCCCGCGCGCGGTCGATATCGCCGTGGATCTCGGCAACGGCCGCACCCTGGCCGGGACCGTCCCCGAGGTGCGCGGCGAGACCCTGGTGCGCACCACCTTCTCCCGGCTGGCCCCGAAACACCGGCTGGCCGCCTGGGTCTCGCTGCTGGCCCTGGCCGCCACCGAGGACCGGTCCTGGCGGGCCGTCAGCACCGGGCGCGGGCAGTTCCGCAGCAGGCCGGTCGCCCGGTCGGTGCTCGTCGCCCCGGAACGTCCCGCCGCGCTGACGATCCTGCGCGATCTGGTCCGCCTGCGCGACGAGGGACTGTGCGAACCGCTGCCGGTGGCCCCGGCCGCCACCGCCGCCTACGCCGAACGGCGGGTGCGCGGCGACAGCATCGCCGACGCCCTGCTCGCCGCCGAACACGCCTTCGACGGCGGGACCAACGGCCCCGACAAATTCGGCGACCACACCGACCGCTACCTGCGCTACGTCTGGGGCCGCGCCCCGCGCTTCGACCGGTTCGCCGCCGACGCCGCCCGCGCGGGTGAGCCGGAGACCACCCGTTTCGGCGCGCTGGCCCGCCGCTGGTGGGCCCCGCTGCTGGCCGCCGAGAGTCAGGGGCAGCCGTGACCGGAACCCTCTCCGCCCCCGCCGCCTTCGACGCCACCGGCCCGCTGCCCGAGGGCACCACCGTGCTAGAGGCCAGCGCGGGCACCGGCAAGACCCACGCCATCGTCGGCCTGGCCGCGCGCTACGTCGCCGAGGCCGGGATCGCGATCACCGAACTGCTGCTGGTCACCTTCAGCCGCGCCGCCACCCAGGAACTGCGCGAACGCACCAGGGACCGCTTCGTCACCGTGGCCGCAGCGCTGGCCGACCCGGACACCGCCCGCGCCCACCCCGACGACCTGGTCCGCGCGCTGGCCGCCACCGACCCCGCGACGATCCGGCTGCGCCGCCATCGGCTGCTCACCGCCCTGGCCGATTTCGACGCGGGCACCATCGCCACCACGCACTCGTTCTGCCAGCGGATGCTCGACGAACTCGGTCTGGCCGGGGAACACGATCCCGGTGCGCGACTGGTGGAATCGGTCGACGAGCTCGTCGCCACCGTCGCCGACGACCTGTATCTGGCCCGCTACGCCCGCGACCGCGCGCCTTTCAGCCTGCGCGAGGCCCGCACCCTGGCGCTGGCCGCCGTGCACGACCGGCACGCCGCGCTGGCCCCGCGCACCGACGGCGCGGCGGGGGAGCGGGTCGTCTTCGCCGAGGCCGTGCGCGCCGAGACCGAACGCCGCAAACGCCGCGCCGGGCTGCGCGATTTCGACGACCTGCTGGTGCTGCTGCACGAAGTGCTCGCCGACCCCGAGCACGGACCCCGGGCCAGAGCGCGCATCCGGCAGCGCTACCGGGTCGCCCTGGTCGACGAATTCCAGGACACCGACCCGCTGCAATGGGACATCCTGCGGCTGGCCTTCCACGACCACGCCACCCTGGTCCTGGTCGGCGACCCGAAACAGGCCATCTACGCCTTCCGCGGCGCGGAGGTGCTCAGTTACCTCGACGCCGTGTCCCTGGCCCGGCACCGCAGCGAGCTCACCCGCAACTGGCGCAGCGACGCGGGCCTGCTGCGTGCCCTCGACCACCTGTGCGGCGGCGCCGAACTCGGCCACCCGGAGATCAGCGTGTACCCGGTGACCCCGACCCGCCCGGCCACCCGCCTGCACGGCGACCCGGAGATCGTCACGCCGCTGCGCCTGCGGGTGCTGCCGCGCACCGGCGCTGGCCCGCGCAATCGCTCGGGGTTCCCGTCGGTCGGCAGGCAGCGGGCCAAGGTGGCCGACGATCTGGCCGCCGACCTGGTCACCCTGCTCGAATCCGGCGCCACCATCGAGGCCAAACCCGAACGCGGCGCGGATCATTCGCTCACCGAGGTCGGTGACGGCCGGGTGCGCAGGCCGATCGGACCCGGTGACATCGCCGTGCTGGTCCGCACCCGGACCCAGATCGACGTGGTCCGCGCCGCGCTGGATCGCGTCGGCGTGGCCTCGGTGCTGGCCGGGGGCACCAGTGTGTTCGCCACCGCGGCCGCCACCGACTGGCTGTGGGTGCTGCGCGCGCTCGAGCAGCCGCATCGCGGCGACCGGGTCCGGCTGGCCGCCTGCACCCCGATCCTGGGGATCACCGCCGCCGAGATCGACGCCGGGGGCGCGGATCTCGTCGGGCGGGTGTCCACCCAGTTGCGCGAGGCTGCCCGGTTGTTCGGCCGCGCGGGCTTCGCCGCGGTGTTCGACAAGCTGGCCACCGAGGCCGATCTCGCGCCCCGGCTGCTGGCCACGGTCAACGGCGAACGCGAACTCACCGACCTGCGTCACCTCGCCCAATTGCTCGACGAGGTCGCCGTTTCCGAAGGGCTCGGGCTCACCGCGCTCACCCGCTGGCTGGCCGACCGGGTGCGCGAGCCGGAGGCGGGCAGCGTCAGTGGACGCAGCCGCAGGCTCGATCGCGATGCCGCGGCGGTCCAGATCGCCACCGTGCACGCCAGCAAGGGACTCGAATTCCCGATCGTGTACCTGCCGTTCGCGTGGGACAGCGCCAAGAACCCGTACCCGGCCACGCTGCTGTTCCACGACGACGACGGCACCCGTGTCCTCGATATCGGCGGCAAGGACGCCCCCGGCTACGGCGAACGCCAATCGCGCTGTGAGGCCGAGGAATCCGGCGAGGAACTGCGCCTGCTGTACGTGGCGCTGACCCGGGCCATGTGCCAGGTGGTCGCCTGGTGGGCACCGGCGGTCACCACCGCGGCGGCCCCGCTGCACCGGATGATCCTGGGCAGGCGGCCCGGCTCGGCCCAGGTGCCGCGCCGCGCCGACATCCCCGCCGACACCGTCGCGGTCCAGCGGCTCACCGAATGGGCGGCCCCGGCGGGCGAGGTCATTGCGGTGACCGCCGTCGACCGTCCCGAGGACGTGGCCCCGCGCCGGGTCCGCACCGAACTGCCCACCGGCGACCTCGCCGTCGCGCGGTTCACCCGGACCCTGGACCAACAGTGGCGCCGCACCTCCTACTCCGCGCTCACCGCGGGCGCGCACGACCTCGCCGGGGTGAGCGAGGGCGAGCCCGAGGACGGCCCCGGCCCCGACGACGAACCCACCGACGCGCCCCTGGACACTGTCACCGGCAGCACCGCGGCACCCTCGCTGATGAACGCCCTGCCCTACGGCGCGGAATTCGGCACGCTGGTGCACGGCGTGCTCGAGCTGGTCGACACTTCCGCCGCCGACCTACCCGCCGAGGTGCGCGCGCAGTGCGCGGCCGCGGTCGAGCACACCATGGCCGAACTCGACGTCGACGTGCTGGCCACCGCGCTGCTCGAAGTCCTGCGCACCCCGGCCGATTTCGGTTCGCTGGCCGCCGTCGCCACCCGCGACCGCCTGAGCGAACTGGAATTCGAGCTCCCGCTCGGCGGCGGCGACACCCCCGGCGCACGCTCGGCGACTATGCACGCCGTGGCCGCCCTGCTGCGCGCCCACCTGCCCGCGGACGACGACCTGCGCGGCTACGCCGACCATCTCGCCGCCCTGCCCGACACCGCGCTGCGCGGCTACCTCACCGGCAGTATCGACGCGGTCCTGCGCGTCCCCGACGCGTCCGGCGAGCACCGCTACCTGATCGTCGACTACAAGACCAACCGGCTGGGCACCGGCGATCTCACCGTCGAGCACTACCGCCGCGAACACATGCTCGCCGAGATGATCCGCTCGCACTACCCGCTCCAGGCACTGCTCTACGCCGTGGCCCTGCACCGCTACCTGCGCTGGCGGCTGCCCGGTTACGACCCGGCCCGGCATCTCGGCGGCGCGCGGTACCTGTTCGTGCGCGGCATGATCGGCCCGGCGACCCCGCCGGGACACGGCGTCTTCGACTGGCATCCGCCCGCCGCGCTGGTGGTGGCGCTGTCGGAGCTGCTGGCGGGAGAGGAGCCGCGATGACTTCGATCCAGGTGGCGCAGCGGGGCACCGGGCTGCTGCGGGTGTTCAACGAGGCCGGGATCCTGTCCGCGGCCGATGTGCACGTGGCGGTGCGGCTGGGCCGGATGGGCCGCGAGGACAGCGAGGACGTGCTCTTCGCCGCCGCCCTGGCGGTGCGCGCGGTGCGCTCCGGCTCGGTGTGCCTGGAACTGGCGCGCATGCGGGAGATCGGCGTCGACGCCGACGAGACCCGCGACACCACCACGGGTCTCGACCCGGCGCTGCTGCCGTGGCCGGACGAGGAGCGGGTGCTGACCGCCCTGCGGCGCAGCCCGCTGATCACCGGCGGCCAGGCCGGGCCGCTGCGCCCGCTGCGGATCGTCGAGGCCGACGCGCAGGGCGGCGCGCTGCTCTACCTCGACCGCTACTACCAGCAGGAACAGACCCTGCGGCGGGTCCTGATCGAACGCGGCGCCGACCATCCGGTCATCGACACCGCGCTGGTGCGCGCCGAACTCGACCGTCTCTTCGCCGACCCGCTCGGCACCGGCCCCGACCGCCAGCGCCTCGCCGCCGCCCTCGCCGCCACCCACTGGACCACCGTCGTCGCGGGCGGACCGGGCACCGGCAAGACCCACACCATCGCCCGCATCCTCGCCCTGCTCACCGCCCACCGGCGCACCACCCCCAAACTGCCCGCGCTGCGCATCGCGCTGGCCGCCCCCACCGGCAAGGCCGCCGCGCGCCTGCAGGAAGCCGTCCGTGAACAGGCCGCCGACCTCGGCCTGCCCGAACTCACCGCCTCGACCCTGCACCGGCTGCTCGGCTGGCAGCGCGGACGCGGCACGAGATTCCGCCACCACGAACACAATCGGCTGCCCTACGACGTGGTGGTGGTCGACGAGACGTCGATGGTGTCGCTGACGATGATGAGTCATCTGTTCTCCGCGCTGCGGCCCGACACCCGGCTGGTCCTGGTCGGCGACCCCGACCAGCTCGCCTCCGTCGACGCCGGTGCGGTGCTGGCCGATCTCGTCGCCGGACCGGTGAGCAGTACCCCGAACCCGGCCCTCGGTGAGCTGCTGGGACCGAGTCTGGCCGTTCAGGGGCTGGAGCCGAGTGCGGCTGGTGCGGCGCCGGGACAGAGTGCGGCCGGTGCGGCGCCGGGACCGAGTGCTGCTGGTGCGGCGCTGGAGCGGAGTGCGGCCGGTCAGGGGCTGGGGCCGACTGCGATCGATGCGGCGCTGGGGCCGAACGCGGCCGCCGCCGGGCGGGGATCGCCGGGCTCGCCCACGGCGGATACCGCTGGTCGGCACGGTGATCCGGACGCGCTGACCGCGCTCGAACAACGTCGGTTGCGGGGCGGGATCGTGCGCCTGACCAAGGGCAGGCGCTTCGGCGGAGCCATCGCGGATCTGGCGGTCGCGGTCCGCGCCGGTGACGCGGACACGGCGCTGGCGATCCTGCGCGCGGGCGGCGACGACGTCTCGTTCCGCGCCCCCGACGACACCGCGGCGGTGCGCGCCGATGTCACCGGTGCGGCCCTCGCGGTGACCGCGGCGGCGGAAGCGGGCGACGCGGTCGGCGCGCTCACCGCCCTGGAATCGCACCGGCTGCTCTGTGCCCACCGCCAGGGCCCGTTCGGCGTGGAACGCTGGGACCGGCTGGCCGCCGACTGGGCCGCCGCCGGGGGTGCGGGACCCGAAGGACCACAGGCGGTCTGGTATCCGGGCCAGCCGCTGCTGGTCACCGCCAACGATCACGAGGCGCGCATCTACAACGGCGACACCGGCGTGATCATCCGGCGCCCCGACGGCTCGCTGCGAGCCGCGCTGCAGCGGGGCAGCGAACCGTATCTGGTGCATCCCACCCAGTTCCCGGCCGTGGTCACCGTGTTCGCGATGACCATCCACCGCAGCCAGGGCAGCCAGTACGACACCGTCTCGGTGGTGCTGCCCGAACCCGAATCCACGCTGCTCACCAGGGAACTGCTCTACACCGCCATCACCCGGGCCCGCCGCCACGCGCGCATCATCGGCACCGAGGAGTCCATCCGCGCCGCGATCGGGCGCCGGGTGCTCCGGGCCAGTGGCCTGTCCCGGAACACCGGCGCCTGATCAGCGCGCCGAACCGCGCGACAGATTCCACGCCCACCACGGATCGCTGTCCAGGTCGGCCAGGATCGGGGTCTCGATCTCGGTGCGCAGCGGCGCGGGGAGATCGCGCAGCGCTGGCAGCACATCGGGGGAGAGCTGCCGCAGATAGCCGGTGTCGAGCCGTTCACCGTCCTGCCAGCGGTCGATATTGCGTTCGGCGACAAGGCGTTCCGGGTTCAGCACCGCGAGCGCGATGAGGGTGCCCAGCGCGGTGCCGATCGCCGCGCGGGAGACCCAGCTCCAGCGCAGCCGCCCGATCGCGACCAGCATGAGCACGTACACCAGACCCACCCACAGCTCGCACAGCTGCACCAGCAGCCGCAGCACGGTGAACCCGTAGGCCTGCTGATAGGTCCACATGCGGCCCAGTGCCGAGCACACGATGATCAGGGTGAGCACGCTCAACCCGCTCAGCAGCACCCGCAGCCACCGCCGGTCGGCCGCGGACTCCTGCGCCGACCAGTGCAGCACGGCCACGATCACGCCCAGTGTCAGGATGCTCACCGCGGACAGCTGCCAGAAACCGCTGCGCGCGTACTGGGCGTAGGTGAGCCCCGCGGTGCGCTGCACATAGTCGTCGCCACCGAACAGCGCCACGAACTGCGCGCCGACGAACGCGGCGAACAGCACCGTCAGCGCGCCGACCGGCAGCACCCACTCCGCCCGCGTCCACAGCCGCCGCGGCCGCGCCGCCGCCGTCGCCGCCGGGGGCGGACCGGCCAGCAGGTACAGCGCCCCCAGCGCCCCCGCGCCGACCATGCCGAACAGCAGGATCCACTGCCACGCCGACGCCCCGTCCACCTCGGGCACCAGCCCGCTCAGCAACCCCGCGAAGGTCGCGTCCGCCCCACCCAGCAGCGGCACGAACACCACCAGCAACGCCGCCGTGGCCGCCACCGACACCCCGTACCGCCGCCAGCCCGCCGCCGCGGGCCGCCGCGCCGAACTCACCCCCGAGAACGCCCACGGCACCGCCCCGAACACGGCCAACGGCACCGCCACCATGTCGTGCGCCATCCCCCGCGCACTCCGCCGCCCCACCACCGCCAGCGACCCCGCCACGATCGCCCCCAGCACACACAACACGAACAACCACCCCGCGGCCCGCACCGCCCCGACCCCCAACAGAATCAGCGCCGCCCCGGCCCACCACGCCCGATCCCACCACCCCGGCCGACCCCCTCCGGCACTGTCGGACGCGACCGACATCCCATCGCCGAGACGCGGCGCGACTATCCGCGAGGCGGCCGATTCCGGCGCCGCCGTGGCGCGCGTCGAGCCGGGAGCAGTGGAAGATCCATCAGCAGCCGCCTCCTCGGCCGACCCCGCGTTGTGCTCCCGCACCGCACTCGGGTTCGCCGCCGGATCAGTGGCTGCCGCCGAGGCGGCGTCGACCCGCACGCCGAGTGGAGCCATTGCGGCGACCGTCGGCGCGGTACCTTCCCGCTGCGGGCCTGCCGCGGCGGGGTTCCCCGTGGCGGTATCGCCGAAGGCGCTCGCGGACGGGTGGATCGCGTCCGCGGACGAATGATTCTCCGGCGCGGTATCTCCCGTGATGGCCGCCGCGTCGTGCGAATCCCGGGCCGGGTTCGCCGTCGCCGCCGGATCCGCGGCCGCTGCTGGGCTGTCGGCCTCGACGCCGGGAGATGCCTCAGCGGTGGCCGAGCCACCGGCCGAGCCTGTGGGAGCGGTCGCTACCGATACGGCAGCGGATTTCGCGCTGGACGGCGCGTCGCCGTCGGTGGCGCGGGTCCTGGCTCGGTAGTCGACCGCGCACAGGGCGGCGGTGACGGCGGTGCCGGTGAGGAGCCAGCCGACGCCGGGGCGGTCGATCGGGAGGACACAGGCGCCGACGATGCCCGCGAAGGCGGCGGCCGGGAGGACGCCCGCCGGGCGGGCGACGCGGTGCCAGCGGGGCGGAACACGGGGGATCGGCGGGGGCGGGGGTGGCATCGGCGGCATGGACGCGCTGGATTGCCGTTGGGCGGCGCGCAATTGGGCGATGCCGCTCACGCGGACCGCGGCCGGGTCCGACCGGTCGGCGGGCTTCGGGGTGTCGAGGACCGCCGTGGCCGTCGGCGCGCTGGGGCCGGTCGACGCGGTTGCCGTGGTCGCCGCGGCGGGCACGTCACCAGCGGCCGGGCTCCCGTCGGTGCCCTTCGACAGCACCGCCGGTCCCGCTTCGGCGCCGCTGGCCCCCGACGCCGAATCGGCCGATGTCGGCTGATCAGGCGCAGTCGCCGGGTCCGAGGCGGCCGGGGTGGCCGCCGGATCGGACGATTGTCGATCGGCGCGTTCGGGTGTGGGTGTTTCGCTCATGGTTCCCCTCCGAGGGATGTGCGGAATCGTCCCCGGACCGGGTGGTCGGGGGCGAAGAGACGAGTTCAGGTGGTGGGCAGGACGACGCGGATGCGGGAGCCGGGGTCGGCGACGGCGATGGTGCCGCCGTGCAGGTCGACCACCCAGCGGGCGATGGCCAGGCCGAGGCCGGTGCCGCCGCCGTCGGTACGGCCGCCGCGGGTGAAACGGTCGAAGACGGTGGCGCGGTCGGACTCCGGGATCCCGGGGCCGTCGTCGGCGATCTCGAGCACCGTCGCGCCGGGCCGGGTACCGGCCGAGACCCGCACCTCGCCGCCGGACGGCCCGTGCCGGGCGGCATTGTCGAGCAGATTGAACAGCACCTGGTGCAACCGCGCCCGATCCGCGTGCACTGTGGCGTCTTCCGGCTCGACCGAGGCGGTGAAGCGCACCCCGCGCCCGAGCGCCGCCGTCATCACCTCGGCCTCGGCGATCACCTCGGCCAGCAGCGGTGCCAGCGGCAGGGTCTCGCGATCGAGGGTGAACGCGCCCGCCTCGATACTGGACAGGTCGAGCAGCTCCGAGACCAGCAGCCCGAGCCGCTCGGTCTGGGCCAGCGCGGTCCGCAGGGTCGCCGGGTCGGGCGCGCTCACCTCGTCGACCAGGTTCTCCAGCACGGCGTGCAGCGCGGTCACCGGCGTGCGCAGCTCGTGCGACACATTGGCGATCAGATCGCGGCGCTGCCGGTCGGCGGCGGCCAGATCGGCGGCCATCTGGTTGAACGCCGTCGCCAGCTGACCCACCTCGTCGCGGGAGGTCGCGCGCACCCGGAAGCTGTAGTCGCCGTGCGCCATCCGCCGCGCGGCCGCGGTCATCTCGCGCAGCGGGCGGGTGATGCCGTGCGCGAGGAACTGCGAGGTGACCAGCGCGATGATCACGGAGGTGAGCGTGGTGAAGGTGGGCAGCCAGCCGATCCGCAGCCAGAAGTAGGCGAACGCCACCGCCCCGGAACACACCATGAGAATGGCGAGTTTCAGCTTGATCGACCGCACCCGGTCCAGCGGCCGGGGCAGCCGGTCGGCGACCCGGTCCAGCAGCGCGGTCATCGCGCGTCCAGCGCGTAGCCGACACCGTGCACGGTGCGGATGAGATCGGCGCCGAGCTTGCGGCGCAACGCCTTCACATGACTGTCGACCGCGCGGGTGCCCGCCGCGTCCGACCAGTCCCAGATGTCCTCGAGCAGCCGCTCGCGCGCCAGCACCGCCCGCGGCCGCTGCGCCAGCCGGGCCAGCAGATCGAACTCCAGGGGCGTGAGCCGTGCCTCGGTCGCGCCCCGCCACACCCGGCGCTGATCCAGATCGATCCGCAGATCGCCCACCACGATGCTGGTGTTCTCGCGCTCGGCGGCCCGCTCCACCCGGCGCAGCAGCGCGTGCACCCGGGCGGCCAGCACCCGCATGGAGAACGGTTTCGTCAGATAGTCGTCGGCGCCGACCCCGAGCCCGACCAGCTGATCGGTCTCGTCGGTGCGCGCGGTGAGCATGAGCACCGGCACCGGCCGTTCGGCCTGGATCCGCCGGCACACCTCCAGCCCGTCGAAGCCGGGCAGCATCACATCCAGCACCACCAGATCGGGTTCCCCCGCGGCGGCCGCGGCCACCGCACCCGGTCCGTCGTGCGCGAGCTCCACCGCGAAGCCCTCGGCGCGCAGCCGCGCCGCCACCGACTCGGCGATCGTCACCTCGTCGTCCACGACCAGGACGCGGCGCACCGCCTGCCCTGTCGCGCCCCCACTGAGTTCCATGGCAGTGACCCTAGCGAGCGGCTGTGGAGAGCTCCGGCGTCAGTTGTGGAGATTCTGTGTGGACCGGTCTCACAGATTCGGGAACAGCCCGGGCAGTTCCATCGCGTAGGCGAGGTCGTCGCGGGTGCCCAGGGTGACCAGCAGCAGCCGGATCATGGTGACCCGGGCCTCCGAGGCCAGCGCCGGATCGGGATCGCTGCCGGGCTCGGTGCCCACCGTCAGCCGGTAGACGATGTACTCGCACACATGCAGCGCCGCGTCCAGATCCAGGGGGCTGGGCGCCGGACGGCCGAGCTCGCCGAAGGTCTTGCGCACCAGATCGCGGATGTCGTCGAGCGCGCGCTCGCGATAGGCCGACACCGGCGAGCCGGGATCGTGCAGTTCGGCGAACAACGGCCGCAGCATCGGCCCGTGCCCGCGCGCCCAGTCCACATAGGCGTCGATGAGCCGGATACCCAGCTGGACCGGTTCGTCGGTGCCGGTCAGCGCCGCCCTGATCCCGCCGACCAGGCCGTCGTTGGACACATCGAGCACCGCGCGCAGCGGCTCGGAGGCATTGCCGAAGTACCGGTAGAAGGTCGGCCGGGCCAGCCCCGCCTGCTCGATGATCTGCGCGACGCTCAGCCCGCGCGACCCGTTGCGGGTGAACACCGCCGCGGTCGCGTCGATGATCCGGGCGCGGACCTCCTCGGCCTGCTCCTCGGTCTGTGGCGGCCGTCCACGACGCACCGCACTCGGATCTGCGGTCATCGCACCTCCCTCACAGCCGCCGGACCTCGACGGAAAGCTTGACACGGCACCGGGCTCGACTATTAATCTAACACTAGTGTTCAGCAAATAGCCGAACCTGCGCGACCGCTCCGCGCGACCCATCTGTTGAGGAGAAGGGCCGACAATGACGACAGCCCCCGAGCTGACCGCCGAACCCACCGCGTTGCCGACCAGCCTGGTCAAGCCCCTGTTCGATCGCGCGGTCGCCGGTGGTGCGCCCGCGGTGGCGGTCTTCGCCCCGGCCACCGGACACAAGATCGGCGACCTGCCGCAGTCCTCCATCGCCGATATCGAGCGCGCCTTCGCCGTCGCCCGGCACGCGCAGCGCGACTGGGCCAAGGTCCCGGTCAAGGAGCGCGTGGAGATCGTGCGCCGCTTCCACGACATCGTGCTCGCCGAGCAGGACACCATCCTCGACATCGTGCAGACCGAGACCGGCAAGTCCCGCCCGCACGCCTTCGACGAGGTCGCCGACGTCGCGCTGAACTCGCGCTACTACGCCGCTGTCGCCCCCAAACTGCTCGCCGACCGCAAGCCGCGCGGCGTGCTGCCGGTGCTCACCTCGGTCGAGGTGCACAACCGGCCCAAGGGCGTCGTCGCGGTCATCTCGCCGTGGAACTACCCCCTCGCGCTGTCGGCCTCCGACGCCCTGCCCGCCCTCATCGCGGGCAACGCGGTCGTCGCCCGCCCGGACAACCAGACCGCCCTGTCGGCGCTCTGGGCCATCGACGCCGCCGAGCGCGCCGGACTGCCGCGGGGACTGTGGCAGGCCGTGCTGGGCCGTGGCCGCGAGATCGGCGGCGACGTGATCGCCCGCGCCGACTACGTCGACTACACCGGCTCCTCGGCCACCGGCCGCACCATCGCCCAGCAGGCCGGTGAGCGCCTGATCGGCTACTCGCTCGAGCTCGGCGGCAAGAACCCGCTGCTGGTGCTGGCCGACGCCGATGTCTCCAAGGCCGCCAAGCTGGCCGTGCGCGCCAGCTTCGCCTCGGCCGGGCAGCTGTGCGAGTCGATGGAACGCATCTACGTCGACGCCTCGGTCTACGACCAGTTCGTCGCCGAGTTCGTCGGCAACGTGAAGAACATGTCGCTCGGTGGCGAGCTCGACTACAGCCGAGACATGGGCTCGCTGACCTTCCAGCGCCAGCTCGACACCGTCTCCGCGCACGTCGAGGACGCCGTCGCCAAGGGCGCCAAGGTGCTCGCCGGTGGCCGCGCCCGCCCGGACCTGGGCCCGTACTTCTACGAGCCCACCGTGCTGGCCGACGTGCAGCCCGGCATGACGGTCTACCGCGAGGAGACCTTCGGCCCGGTCGTCTCGGTCTACAAGGTCGACTCCGACGAGGCCGCCGTCGAGGCCGCCAACGACACCGCCTACGGCCTCAACGCCAGCGTGTGGAGCAAGGACATCGAGCGCGGCAAGCGTGTCGCCGCCCAGATCAACGCGGGCTCGGTCAATGTCAACGAGGGCTTCATCGCCGCGTGGGGCAGCGTGGACGCGCCCTCGGGTGGCCTTGGCATCTCGGGTCAGGGCCGCCGCCACGGTCCCGAGGGCCTGCTCAAGTACATCGACACCCAGACCGTCGCGGTGCAGCACGTGCTGCCGATCGCGCCGCTGCCGGGCATGTCCGAGCAGATGTGGGCCAAGACGATGACGCTGGTCTTCGGCGTCATGAAGACGCTGCGCCAGAAGTAGCGACGAGAACAGAAGCAGGGGATAGGTAGCCAGATGAAGTTGGAAACGGTCGCGGGCAAGCGGGTGCTGGTCACCGGTGCCGCCATGGGTCTCGGCAAGCTGTTCGCCGAGCACGCGGTGCGCGAAGGCGCCGACGCGGTGGTGCTGTGGGACGTCAACGAGCTCGCTCTGCGCGAGACCGCCGCCCAGCTCACCGCCCTGGGCGGCAAGGTGCACCCGTACGTGGTGGACGTGTCCTCGCCGGACTCCATCCGGGAGAACGCCGAGTCGGTGCGCAAGGAGGTCGGCGGCATCGACATCCTGGTGAACAACGCGGGCATCGTGCGCGGCAACACCTACTTCTGGGAAACCGAGAACCGCGCCGACATCGATAAGACCATGGCGATCAACTCGCTGGCGCCGATGTACATCGCGCTGGAGTTCCTGCCCGGCATGGTCGCCGGTGCCGGTGAGGCGCGCATCCTCAACATCGCGTCCTCGGCCGGTCTGGTGTCCAACCCGCGCATGGCCGTGTACGCGGCCTCGAAGTGGGCGGCGCTGGGCTGGTCGGACTCGGTGCGCCTGGAGCTCGAGCAGGCGGGCCACGAGCACGTCAAGGTGACCACGGTCTGCCCGACCTACATCAACACCGGCATGTTCGACGGCGCCAAGGGCTTCCTGTTCACCCCGATCCTCGAGCAGCAGGAGGTCGTGGAGACCTCCTGGACCGAGATGAAGAAGGGTGGCGCGCTGGTGGTGCTGCCGTGGACCTCGCGGATGAACCGCGCGATCTCCGGTCTGCTGCCGCTGAAGGTGCGCGACTTCTACCTCAACGCGGTAGGCGTCTACCACTCGATGGATCAGTTCACCGGCCGCAAGTAGGCACTCGATGCCGCTGCCCCCGCCGACGCGCAGGTCGGCGGGGGCAGCGCCGTTTCCGGCACCGGATGACAGCGTGCATCGACTGCCAGCGCGCCCGATTCCGGTAAGGTATGGGGCTGTCCCAGCCACGCACGGCGCGATCGGGCACAATGGACGCGCGATCGGGCACCGTGGTGCGAATCAGCGCGGGCGCGTGCCGATCGCGACCGTCGCGTAGTACTCCTCGGACTGCTCGATCCGCGGCACCAACCCGTGCGCGACCAGCGCGGCGTCGGCGGCGTCGATCTGCTCGTTCCCGATCTCGATCAGGACCGACCCGCCCGGTCCCAGCCAGCGGGCGGCCCCTGCGACCACCCGGCGGAACACATCGAGCCCGTCGGCCCCGCCGTCGAGGGCGACCAGCGGCTCGTGCTCGCGGGCCTCGGGCGGCAGATCCGCGACCCGGGAACTGGGCACATACGGCGTATTCGCCAGCAGCACATCGACGCGCCCGCGCAGATCGGCGGGCAGCGCGTCGAACAGGTCACCGGCGAACACCGGCGCGCTCACCGGCGCGAGATTCTCCCGCGCGCACGCCACGGCGACCGGATCGATATCGGCGGCGACGAGCTCCACGGCATGCCCGCGCTCGGCCAGCTCGCTGGTGGCGCTGAGCCCGAGCGCCCCGCACCCGCAGCACAGGTCGACGACACAGACCTGCTCGGACCCGTCCGCGACCCCCGCCACCGCCCGCTCCACCAGGAACGCGGTGCGCTGCCGCGGCACGAACACCCCCGGCCGCACCCCGACCCGCAATCCACGGAACTCGACCCAGCCCAGCAGATACTCCAGCGGCGTCCCCGCCACCCGCTGGGCGAGCAACGCGCTCAGCCGCGCGTCGTCCCCGGCGGCGGCCTCGATCAGCAGGGCCGCCTCGTCCTCGGCGAACACGCAGCCCGCGCCGCGCAGTGCCGAGATCACCGGACCGGCCGTGACATCACCCATGCGGAGATTGTCCCGTGCCGGGCAAGCGAATTACCGGCGGCTCAGCGCGAGCTGTCGAGCTCGAAGGTGCGGGTGGCGTCGAGGTAGATCCCGCGCTGGGCGTTGCGCGCGGGCGGCGGCAGCTGCGAGACCAGCTCCTCGAGCGAGGTCATCGCACCGACGACATTCGTGCCCGCCACGATGAAATCGGCGACGGCGCGGCGGATGTGGTTCGGCGAGGTCACCACCACGGCGCTGGTCGCGCCGAGATCGCGCAGCAGCCGGGAGCTGAACAGCGCGTTCTGCACCGTCGACCCGGCCCGGTCCTCGACGTGGATACGGTCGGCGGGCAGACCCCGCCCGATCAGCCAGCGCCGCATGGCCTCGGCCTCGGAGATCCCGTTCTGCGGATTGCCGCCGGTGACCACGACCGGGGAGAACGGCGCCGCGATCGCCTGGATCCAGGCCGCGGTGAGCCGGTTCACCAGTTCGGGACGCAGCGCGCCGTCGGGCAGCAGGCCGTAGCCGAGCACCACGATGCCGGTCTGCGGGCCGACCAGCGCGGGCAGCGGATTGGGCAGGGTGGACACGGCGGCGGTCACCGCGTGCAGCACCCGGTTGGTGCCCGCGGCCATGCCCGCGTCGACGGTGCTCAGGCGGGCCAGCGCCTCGCCGACCGCGGCCGGGTCCCCGGCGTAGTGCGACCAGATCGCCTGCAGGGCGAGCGCTTCGGCGTCGTGCGGGTCGGCGGCGATCAGGGCGCGCAGATCGGCACGGCCCGCGGCGTCGTCGCCGTCGAGGAAGTGCTGCTGGGCCGAGTTGTACAGCGCGGTCACATCGCCCTCGGCGGTGGCCGGGCCGATCCCGGCGGTGGTGAGCGCGGCCACCACGGCGGCGGCCGCGGCCACCTGCTTGACATGCCTGGAGATCTTCACAACAGTCGACACCCTTCCCGCGAACGGATCGGTACGTGCTGGCGGAGCTGACGGCAGAGCTGCGGACACAGTACGGCCGGGTCCGCCCGGGTCCGTGGAGGCCCGGCCGCACCGCGCGTCGCGGCCCGGCGGTCCGGTACCCACCCGGCGGCGGATAAGCTGACCCACCGTGGATACCGCTTCGCTGACCGGCAAGGAACTCGCCGCCGCCATCAACGCCGACACGAAGGAGCGCGCCGCCGCGCTCACGACCGCGGGCACCGCCCCGACGTTGGCGCTGATCGTCGCCAACGACGACCCCGCCAGCGCCTGGTACGTGAACTCCCTGCGCAAGGCCGCCGAACGGCTCGGCATCGCCTGCGAGCGCATCGATCTGGGCGCCGACGCGAGCGCCGAGCAGATCCGCGCCGAGCTGTCCGCGCGCAGCGCCGACCCGGCCACCGACGCGATCATGCTGCAGACCCCGCTGCCCGCCGGTGTCGCCCTCGACGACGTCAGCTCGGCCATCGCCGCGGGCAAGGACGTCGACGGCGTGAGCCCGCTGTCGCTGGGCCTGCTGGCCTCCGGCCTGGACGGCTTCGTCCCCGCCACCTCCGAGGCCGTGGTGGAGCTGCTCAAGCATCACGGCATCGCGCTGCACGGCAGGCCGGTCACCGTCGTCGGGCGCTCCAATATCGTCGGCAAGCCGCTCGCGCAGCTGCTGCTCGCCGAGCACGCGACGGTCACCGTGGCGCATTCGCGCACCGCGGATCTGGCCGCGGTCACCGCGCCCGCCGAGATCGTGGTCGCGGCCGCGGGCCGGATCGGGCTGGTCACCGGCGAGCACGTCGCCGAGGGCGCCGTGGTGATCGACGTGGGCACCAACGAAGCCGCCGACGGGGGCATCGTGGGTGACGTGGACGCCGCCTCGGTGCTCGGCAAGGCCGCCGCGCTGAGCCCCGTCCCCGGTGGCGTCGGCCCGGTGACCACGGCGCTGCTCATGCGGCACGTGGTCGTCGCGGCCGAGAAGGCCCGCGCCTGACCGGCTTTCGCCGCCTCGACCGGGTCTAGCGGACCGGCCCGATCGAGGTGATCAGGGTCTTGCCGCCGATCTCGGCGGTGCCGACCAGTTGCGGGTTGTAGCGGATCGGCACCTCGTCGGGCCGGTACTCGGTGATGGTCACGTAGTAGCGGCCGTCGGGTCCGGCGGGCGAGATCGCCAGGCAGTGCGTGGTTCCCACCGGAATGGTGTCGATCCCGGCCTGGATCGCCGCACCCGAGGGCAGCGCGGCATCGGCGGCCACCAGGGTGCGGGCCTGATCGCCGGAGCGCGCCACGTAGTAGGCGTGCTGGAAGGCGAGGATGGCCGCGATCCCGTTCTCGGTGCCGCCGGGCCCGTTGCCCTGGATCTGGTTGCCCACCTGCTGGGCCGGGCAGGCCCCGGCCGCGGGGGCGCTCTCGATCGGCGTGCTCGCCGCGGTGGATTCCGGTGCGGGACCGCGGAACTGGAGATAGCCCCCGCCGATCAGCACGGCCCCGGCGACCGAGGCGGCCAGCGGCGCGGCCCAGCGCGGGGCGCGGCGGCGGCGCGAGCGGTCGATCATCCGCGCGAAGACCTCGTCGTCACCGTGGTAGTCCGGTGCGGGACGGGCGGGTTCGGTGTCCTGCGGTTCCCACGGCGCGCGCACGGGCAGCGGCGCGACGGCGGCGACGGGAGCGACAGGCGGTTCGGGAGCGCGGGTTTCGGGGGTGATGATCGGCAGTTCGTCGGTGTCGGGGCCGTTGTCGGGCTCCTCGATGGCGAACGCGGTGTCGGGAAGCGCGTGGCGCGCGACGGGATCGAAGCGGCCACCGACCACCGGGAGCTTGTCGGTGGGGAAGCTGTCCTCGGTGAGCACCGCCGAGACCGGGATCACCGGGATGCCCGCGGGCGTGGTCGGCCCGCCTTCTACCCGGTGCCGAGGCCGCCGAGCCCCGTTCGGTCTGTGCGCGTCCGGTCGATCCATCGCCCCACCTTCATCAGGCTGTCGCCGTCAGGTCTGTCTCGCAACGATTTCGTTACGGGGCACGATACTGCGCTGACGGTGGGATCGCCGAATGCCACGAGGGAATCACTCACCAGTGAATGTAGACCTGGTCACCGATGCCGACGTTCTCGTAGTACCAGGCGGCATCGTCGGGGGCGAGATTGATGCAGCCGTGGCTGACATTGGCATTGCCCTGGGAGTCCACCGACCACGGCGCGGAGTGTACGAACACCCCACCCCAGGTGAGCCGCACGGCCCATTCACCGTCGATGATGTAGCCCTCGGGGGAGTCCAGCGGAATGCCGATGGTGCGCGAGTCGAAGACCAGCGAGCGGAACTTCTCCAGCACCGGGAAGGTGCCGGTGGGCGTTTCGAAGCCGGGCTTGCCCATCGAGGCGGGCATCGTGCGGACCACCTGGCCGCCGATGCTCACGGTGAAGGTGTGCGCGGACATGTTCGCCTCGGCGTACACCCCGCCGTTGGTCTGGAACTCGGTGCGCTGGTTGCCGAATCCCACCGAGATCGGCGAGCTCGCGGGCAGGGTGCCCGCCGAGGTCCACTGCAGGTGGGTGTCGTCGAGCCAGGCGAAAGTGCCCGGCAGCGCGTCCCCGGCGCGGACCGAGGCGGCGCGCTCGGCGCCCGCCCGATCGGTGACCGGAGCGGCGAAGGTGAACGTCACCGGGGCGGCGATCCCGACGACCTGCCCGGGCGCGGGGGAGATCCCGGTGAGCCGGGCGGTGGGCGCGTCGGCGACGACGGCCGCGGACGCGGCGCCCGACCAGAACGCGGCCAGCACTGCCGCCATGATCGAGACGAACAGGAAACGAAGTGCGCTCCTCATAAACGCCACCCCTTCACTCACTCGTAGGCGGACACCAAGTCTAGGCGGCCATGATCAACTCGACCTATCGAAGTGATAACGGCCGCCCGGCCCACCGGTGTGTCGTCTTGTGTCCGCGCTGGTGAGGCACTCGAAAAATCGTTCCCGGTTCGAGACCCGGCCGACGATCACCGGGTCCGCCGCGAATCCGGCTCCGGCTCCGGCGATCTCGCCGCCGCCGGGGCCGCCGGACTCAGCCGCGCACCGCGCGCAGCACGTCGCCGTGCAGGGCGTCGGCGCGGGCGGCGATGGTGTCCACCCGCAGCAGGGTGGCGGCGAAAGGGTCGCCCAGATCGGCGGGCAGCGAGCCGACATTGATCTCGATATTGAGCTGGGAGCTCAGGGCGGCGGCGCGGGCGGCGTCGGCGGCGGCACCGATATCGGTGACCACGTTCGGGTTGCCGATCGGGAGCAGTTCGGCGGCCAGCGAGAGGATCTCGTCGGCCTCGTCGACCACCGCGGCGGGCACCCGGGCGGCCTCGACCAGCGCGGCGTTGATCGCCGCGGTGCGGGCGGCGACCTCGGCGTCGGTGGCCTTGGGCAGCTTGTAGGCGGCGCCGACGGCGGTGAACGCGGCGGCGTCGGCGTCGGCGAGGGCCAGCGCGCGGGTGCGGGCGGCGTCGGCGGCCTCGATGAGGCGCTCCACGACCGGCTTGTGCTCGGCGTCCTTGGCGCGGGTGGTGTAGCGCGCCACCATCGCCACCAGCGCCGCGGCCTGGGCGGCGTGCAGCGCGGCCACCGCGCCACCGCCGGGGGCGGGCACCTTCGCGGCCAGATCCGACAGGTACTGCTCGAGGGTCACCGCACCGAAGGAGGGGGCGATCTGCTGCGGCGAGACGGTGGGCTGCGACACGACGGGGTGGCCTTTCGATGCGGCGGGAACTGCGACGGTGATCGGCGTCAACGCTACCGGGTGCCCGCCCGGGAATCCCGCCCGACCAGCACCGGTCCCGACAGACCGACCGGTCGGGGTGCGTGCGGTGGCCGGGGCTATGTTGGGTGCATGCGCATCGGATTGAGCATCAACTACTCGGGCGGTTTCAAGGAGGTGGCGGCCGAGGTCGCCGACCTGGAACGCGCCGGCCTCGATATCGTCTTCGTGCCCGAGGCGTACTCGTTCGACGCGGTGAGCGCCCTGGGCTACCTGGCCGCCCGCACCGAACGCGTGCAGCTGGCCTCCGGCATCCTGCAGCTCTACACCCGCACCCCGAGCCTGACCGCGATGACCGCCGCCGGTCTGGACTTCGTCTCCGACGGCCGGTTCATCCTCGGCATCGGCGCCTCCGGCCCGCAGGTGATCGAGGGCTTCCACGGCGTGCCCTACGACGCCCCGATCGGGCGCACCCGCGAGCTGGTGGAGATCTGCCGCCAGGTCTGGCGCCGCGAGAAGCTGAACTACCAGGGCAAGTACTACCAGATCCCGCTGCCCGCCGAGCGCGGCACCGGCCTGGGCAAAGAGCTCAAGCTGATCAACCGTCCGGTGCGCGAGGACATCCCGGTGCTGCTGGCCGCCCTCGGCCCGAAGAACGTGGAACTGGCCGCCGAGGTCGCCAACGGCTGGCAGCCCATCTTCTTCCTGCCGGAGAAGGCGAACGACGTGTGGGGCGAGGCGCTGGCCGCGGGCAAGGCCAAGCGTGATCCCGCGCTCGGCGAGCTCGACATCTTCGCGGGCCCGCCGCTGGCCATCGGCGAGAACGTCACGCCGCTGCTGGAATTCGTCAAGCCGCACCTGGCGCTCTACATCGGCGGCATGGGCGCCAAGGGCAAGAACTTCTATCACACGCTGGCCACCAAGTACGGCTACGGCGCCGCCGCCGACCGCATCCAGGAGCTGTACCTGGCCGGTGACAAGCAGGCCGCCGCCCAGGCCGTGCCCGACGACTTGGTCCGGGACGTGTCGCTGATCGGCACCGAGAGCTTCGTCAAGGAGCGCGTCGCGGCCATGGCCGAGGCCGGTGTCACCACGCTCAATGTCGTGCCGCTGGCCGAGGACGCCAAGGGCCGGATCAGGCTGATCGAGCAGCTGCGCGGCCTCTGCTGAGACCCCCGCACACGACGACGCGCCGCCGTCCGGAGCCGATCCGGGCGGCGGCGCGCGCGTTGTCCGTGGTCAGGACGTGAACGAGGCCAGCGCGGCGGCCAGCGTGGTGTGCATGGCGAACACCTGGTCCAGGCTGGTCATCTTCAGCTGACGGCTGGTGGCTGGCCCGTCGGCGACCACCGCGATCTTGGTGGTCTCACCCGCGCGCTGATGCGCGGCGACCAGCGTCGCCATCCCGGCCGAGGCCAGGAACCCGACCGCGGTCAGGTCGATCACCAGGCTGGCCGGTTTGTCCGCGAGGATCGCCTCGATGGTGGCGTCCAGTGCGGGTGCGGTGGCCAGGTCGACCTCGCCGGTCACGGTGAGGACCGTGACGCCGTCGTGGACCGCCGTCGTGGTGGTCATCGTGTCCGTGAGGGGATACGCGTCTCCGGAAGAGTTGGTCACAACTCCAACAACACACAAGTTCGCCGGATAACGCAAGCCCGCGGCACCCGCGCGCACGATCGACGGCATGGTGAACGAGGCGACCAGCCCGAATAACCTCAACCTTCGCTGAGGTCGCCGTTCCGACCGGTCGGAACGGGTATGCGGGGTGGGCCCCCGGGTCTCGCGGACTAGTCGTACTGTGTCTGCGTGAACATCGATGTGACGCCTTTACCGGGGATCGGCGTATGCAAGGACTTTCCGCTCGCGGAGGCTCGTCGCCGGATCGGCGTGATCGAGCATCGCGACGGCTCGGTCGACCTGGTCGTCTCGCGGCCCGGCGATTACGACACGACGACCTCGATTCCGTTGTCGGTGACCGAGATCGGGGTGCTGGCGGGTTTACTCGGCGCGCCTCAGGTGGTGCAGAAGACGCAGGCCGTGCCCGGCGTCGGCGAGCTCTCGACCAGGCAGTTCGCCATCGACCGGGGCAGCCCGTTCGACGGTCGGCCGCTGCGCGACACCGAGATGCGTACGCGCACCAAGGCTTCGGTGGTCGCGGTGGTCCGCGCCGGTGAGGTGACCCCTTCGCCCGGAACGGATTTCACCTTCATCGCCGGTGATCTGGTGGTCGTCGTGGGCACTGAAGAGGGCTTGGAGGCGGCCGCCCGGCTGCTCGACCAGGGCTGACTGTCGGCGACGATAGTAAAGAGAAGGTAAGGTATCGCCTAGCTGAGGTTAGGTGATCGAATGAATGTAGATGTGACTTCCCTGCCGGGAATCGGTGTCCGGAAAGAATTTTCGCTGACGAAGGTGGACCGCCGCATCGGGGTGGTCGACCACCGGGACGGCGGAACCGACCTGATCTTCACCAAGGTCGGTGACGCGGACTCGACAGTGCAGATCCCGCTGTCGGATACCGAAGCCCGGACCCTGGCGAGCCTGCTCGGCGCGCCGCAGCTCGTCGCGCAACTGCGCGAGGAGCACCGTGAACTCGACGGCGTGAGCACCCGCTCGCTGCCGGTCCCGCCGAACTCGCCGTTCGCGGGCAAACGACTGGGCGACACCGAGATGCGGACCAGGACCCGCGCCTCGATCGTCGCGGTACTGCGCGCGGGGCAGGTACACGCCTCGCCCGGACCCGAATTCGGGTTCGTCGGCGGCGACATGGTCGTCGTCGTGGGTACCAATGCCGGGCTCGACGCCGCCGCCTCGATCCTCTCCGGCGGCTGAGCCCGTGCAGATCAGTGGAACAACGCTGGCATTGATCCAGCTGGGGGCAGTGTTCTTCGGATTGGGTGTGCTGGGTCGCATCGCGGCGCGCATCGGCCTCTCACCCATTCCGCTCTATCTGATCGGTGGCCTGGTCTTCGGCACCGGCGGACTCATCGAGCTGCACGAGGTGGAGGACTTCATCCACCTGGCCAGCGAGATCGGTGTGGTCCTGCTGCTGTTGCTGCTCGGGCTCGAATACACCGCCGGTGAGCTCGTCACCGGCATGCGTAAATCCTGGCCCGCGGGCCTGCTCGACCTGGTGCTCAACGCGACCCCGGGCGTCATCGTGGCGCTCATGCTCGGCCTCGGGCCGACCGGCGCGATCGCCATGGCCGGTGTGACCTACATCTCCTCCTCCGGCATCGTGGCCAAGGTGCTCAACGACCTGGGCCGCCTGGGTAACCGCGAGACGCCGACCATCCTGTCGATCCTGGTGTTCGAGGATCTGGCGATGGCGGTCTACCTGCCGGTCCTCACCGCCGTGCTGGCCGGTGTCGGCTTCGTCGCGGGGCTCACCACCGTGGGTATCGCGCTGGTCGCGGTGACCGTGGTGCTCGTGGTCGCGCTGCGCTACGGCAAATACGTCTCGGCCATCGTGGCCAGCGAGGATCGCGAGATCTTCCTGCTCAAGCTGCTCGGTTCGGCGCTGCTGGTGGCGGGTATCGCCTCGGCGGTGCAGGTCTCCGCGGCGGTCGGCGCCTTCCTGCTCGGTATCGCGATCTCGGATTCGACCGCGCACGACGCCACCAAGATCCTCGAACCGCTGCGCGATCTGTTCGCGGCGATGTTCTTCGTGCTCTTCGGCCTGAGCACCGATCCGGCGAGTATCCCGCCGGTGCTCGGCTGGGCGATCCTGCTGGCCGTGGTCACCACCGCGACCAAGATCGCCACCGGCTGGTGGGCGGCCAAACGCGCCGGTGCCTCGCAACTGGGCCGGGCGCGCGCGGGTACCGCCCTGGTGGCCCGCGGTGAGTTCTCGATCGTCATCGCCGGTCTTGCGGTGGCCGCGGGCGCGGTGCCCGACGAGTTCGCCGCGCTGGCCACCACCTACGTGCTGCTGATGGCGGTCATCGGCCCGATCGGCGCGCGCGTGGTGGAACCGGTGATGCGCCTGATCGTCGGCCGCAAGCAGGCCGTGAAGGTGGATCCGGTCTCCGAGTGAGACCCGGTCGTGGCCCCCGCAGCGCGTCGCTGCGGGGGCTTTCGTCGTACTCACGGCTCGATCAATCCGGCGCGGATGGCGTAGCGGGTCAGGTCGAGCCGGTCGCGCAGGCCGAGTTTCTGCAGGATATTGGCCCGGTGCCGGTCGACGGTCTTGGCGCTGATCACCAGTTCGCCCGCGATCTCGCGCGCGGAGTAGCCCTCGGCGATCAGCTTGAGCACCTCTTCCTCGCGCGGGGTGAGGATGGTCTCGGGCAGGGTCGAGCCCTGGCGGGCCAGCTGCAGGTAGTCGCGCACCAGCGCGGTGACGGCGCCGGGATAGAGGAACGACTCGCCGCGCATGGTCGCCCGGCAGGCCTCGATGAGGTCGCGGTCGGCGACCGACTTGAGCACGTACCCGGAGGCGCCCGCCTTCAGTGATTCGAAGAAGTACTGCTCGTTGTCGTACATCGACAGCATCAGGATGCGCACCGAGTGGTTGTTCCTGGTGATCTCGCGCGCGGCCTGGATGCCGGTCATCCGGGGCATGGCGATATCGAGGATCACCAGGTCGATCTCGTCCTCGGCGAGGGCGTTCACCGCGTCGTAGCCGTTGGCGGCCTCGGCGACCACGACCAGGTCCGGCTCGTTGTCCAGGATCATCCGCAGGCCGGAGCGGACCAGCGCGTGGTCGTCGGCCAGCAGGATCCGGGTGGGGGCGTTCACGCGGGCACCCCCTCGCGCCGGGCGGCGACCGGGATGATCAGTTCCACCGCGGTCCCGCCGGAATCGGGGGAGGTGATGGTGAGCGTCGCGTCCACCAGCATGGCGCGCTCGCGCATACCGCGGATACCGGCGCCGTCCTCGACTGCACCGCCACGACCATTGTCGGTCACCTGCAGGATCACGCAGTCCTCTCTGGGTCGGATCACCAGGGTCACTTCGTCGGCGCCCGCGTGGCGCAGCACATTCGTCAGGCTCTCCTGCGCCACCCGGTAGCAGACCAGCTCGATATCGGGGTCGAGCCTGCTCAGTTCCGGGTCTACCTCGCGACGCACGGAAATGCCCGCGGAGCGGGTGAATTCGTGGCACAGCGCGGTGATCGCGCTCGGTAGCCCGAGGTCCTCGAGCACGTCGGGCCGCAGCCGCGAGGCGATGCCGCGCACCTCGTCCAGGCAGCCGCGCACCGTCTCCTGCGCCGCCTCGACGTCCTCGCGCAGCCCGGTGGGCGCCCGGTCGACGACGCGCTTGAGCCGCAGCAGCGCCACCGTCAGGCTCTGGCCGATCTCGTCGTGCAGTTCGCGGGCGATGCGCCTGCGCTCGCCCTCCTGGGCGGCCAGCGCGGTGCCGCCGGCCACCGAGCGTTCCGCCTCCAGCCGGTCGAGCATGGCGTTGAAGGTCTCGATCAGCTGGTGGAAATCACCGCTGGCGGGCCGGTCGACCCGGGCCGCGCGGCGCGGCGGATCGACCCGCCGCATGGAGGCCACCAGCTCGTTGAGCGGAGCCAGGCTGCTGCGCAGCGCGAGCGCGTTGGCGGTGAGGATCACCGCCAGCCCGATGACCAGCACCGGGACCTCGGTCAGCCGCAGCCGGGCCGAGACGGTGGCGGGCGAGAACGCCAGGACCAGCGTGCCGAGGGTGAAGATGACGCCGTTGAGCAGGCAGATGCGCCAGAACAACGCCGTTACCGGCGTGCTGATTCGCTGCTCACGTCCTGCTCGCAGCGCTGCGAGACGGTTCATGCCACCAGCATGCGTGCGCGCTTCCTTTCTGTCCATGGGGCACGGCACCCATCGCGGCGCCCGATCCGGGCGGTGCCGGTGCGCGGAAATGGGTGTCAGCGCCGATGGTGGCTTCCGGTCCGCCGACCGAGACTCAGTGCAGACGCAATCGACCGTGCCAGGAAGGACCGCTGGGGATGGATATCGACCGGACGACGATCCCAGGGGCAGGCGTGCTGCACAGCTTCCGCACCCGCGGTGGTGCCCGATTCGCCCTGCTCACCGAGACGTCGGGCCGCCACCGGCTGCTCGGCTACACCGACGGCAGTGACGAGCCCACGGTCGACATCGCCCTGGAACCCGACGAGGCCGACCAGGTCGCCGAGCTGATGCACAGCAGCCCGCTCACCGACCGGCTCGCCCGCCTGGAACAGCGACTAGACCTCCTGACCGGGAAGCGAGCCCATCCTTGAGCACTGTCGAATCCCCACGGAGCCACGCCATGCGCGCACGCGATATCGCGATGAATCTGCCGACCGTTCGCACCTCCGATCCGGTCTCGCGGGCGGTGCGCCTGATGGTGGTCAATCGGCTGCCGGGCCTGATCGTCGTCGACGAGGCCGACCGGCCGGTCGCGGTGTTGCCCGGCACCCAGGTGCTGCGCCTGGCGATCCCGGCCTCCTACCACGACGATCCGACGCTGGTGCGCACCATCGACGAGGTGCACGCCGACCTGTTCTGGCAGGAGCCGGGCAGCCTGACCGTCGGCGACTGCCTGCCCGACGGCGCGATCAAGCCGGCCACCGTCGCACCCGACGCGACGCTGCTCGAGATCGCGATCCTGATGGCGCGCAAGCACAGTCCGCTCATCGCCGTGGTCGACCGTTCGCGCACCCTGCGCGGCGCGATCACCCTGGAACGGTTGCTGACGAGCCTCGCCGTCGTCGGCCCCGGCGACTGAGGGCGCGGGCCGATGGCCGCAGCCCTCGCCGTGCTCATCTTCGTGGTGGCGTTCTTCTTCATCGCCACGGAGAAAGCCGACAAGGTCAAGACCGTCCTGATCGCCGCGGGCCTGATGGCCGTGCTGGGCTTGATCCCCGGCGAGGAAGTGTTCTTCTCGCCGCACGAGGGCATCGACTGGAATGTCATCTTCCTGCTGCTCGGGATGATGATCATCGTCGGCGTCGTCAAACAGACCGGCCTGTTCGACTATCTGGCGATCTGGTCGGCCAAACGTTCCCGGGGCAATCCGTACCGGCTGATGGTGATGCTCATGCTCATCACCGCGGTCGCGTCCCCGTTCCTGGACAACGTCACCATCATCATGCTGGTGGCGCCGGTGACGCTGGTGGTGTGCCGCAGGCTCGGCATCGCCGCCCAGCCGTTCATCATCGCCGAGGTGCTGGCCTCCAATATCGGCGGCGCGGCCACCCTGATCGGCGATCCGCCCAACATCATCATCGCCAGCCGCGCTGGCCTGACCTTCAACGACTTCCTCGTGCACATGGCACCGATCGTGGTGATCACCTTCGTGCTGTTCGTCCTGCTGACCCGGGTGCTGTTCCGCTCGGCGCTCAATACCGATCCCGGCTCGGTGGAGGCGGTGATGGCGCTGCAGGAACGTCGCGCGATCCGCGACCCGAAGCTGCTGGTGCGGTCGATGATCGTGCTGACCGGTGTGGTGATCGGGTTCTGCCTGCACAGCGTGGTGCACGTCGCGCCGTCGGTGATCGCGCTGGTGGGCGCGGGTGTGATGGTGCTGGTCTCGCGGCTGGATCTCGGTGACATCCTGGCCGAGGTGGAGTGGCCGACGCTGGTGTTCTTCATGGGCCTGTTCGTGATGGTCGCGGGTCTGGTGCATACCGGGGTGATCTCGGCGATCGGCACTTTCGCGACCGAGCTGGTGGGCGACAATTTCTTCGCCGCCGCGACCGCGCTGGTCTTCGGTTCGGCCATCCTGGGCGCGTTCGTCGACAACATCCCCTATACCGCGACCATGGCGCCGGTGGTGGAGGACCTCGTCGCGGGCGCTCCGGATCCGGCCACCGGTCAGTCGCTGTGGTGGGCCTTCGCCCTGGGCGCCGACTTCGGCGGCAACGGCACCGCGGTGGCGGCCAGCGCCAATGTGGTGGCGCTGGGGATCGCGGCGCGAGCGGGCCAGAAGATCACCTTCTGGCAGTTCACGAAGTACGGCATGCTGGTCACCCTGCTGAGCAGCACGATCGCCTGGATCTACGTCTGGGTCCGGTACTTCTGATGGTGTTGGTCAGCCGGTGCGCCGGGTGACCAACCGGTGGACGAGCCGGGCCGCGGTGCGAGCGGTCCGGCCGTCGGCGTCCAGGCCGGGGTTCAGCTCGGCGATATCGGCCACCGCGAGCAGGCCGCTCGCGCTCACCTGATCGCAGACCGCCTGCACGACGGGCAGGGCGAGGCCGAACGCGGCCGGGGCGCTCACCCCGGGCGCGACGGCGGCGGGCAGCACGTCGAGATCGACGGTGAGATAGGCCAGGTCGATCCCGGCCAGGAACTCCGCGACGAAGGCGGTGACCCGGGCCGGGTCGGCGCAGTCGTCGTCGAGGAGGTAGCGCACGCCGAGCCGGTCGGCGGTGGCGAACAGGGCGGCGGTATTGCTGGGCTGGCTGATCCCGAGCACCGCGTAGCGCACGTCGGGATCGGCCGCGAGGATCTGCCGGAACGGGGTGCCCGAGCTGGCGATCGGGTCGGGGCGCAGGTCGAAATGCGCGTCCAGGTTGAGGATTCCGACGGTGCTGCCCGGTGTGCGCCGGGCGGATCCGGCCAGCCCGAGGTAGGTGCCGACGGCGACCTCGTGCCCGCCGCCCAGGATCACCGGGAACTCTCCGGCGTCGAGCAGTGCCGAGACCGTGTCGCCGAGGCGCCGCTGACCGTCCTCGAGCTGCCCGTCGGTCACCGTGATCGTGCCCGCGTCGCAGGCGCGCAGGGGAGTGGGCAGTGCCATCGGGGCGAGGGCCCGCCGGAGCGCGTCGGGGCCTTCGGCCGCGCCGGGTCTGCCCTGATTGCGGCGCACGCCTTCATCGCTGGCGAAGCCGACGAACACGCAGGCACCCGGAGTCGCGCCGGGCGCGTACGGTGTGACGACCTGGTGCCAGCGCAGCTGGTCGGGGGCGGTGCCGTCGACGCGGCCGGTCCAGACATCGTCGGGGGACATGGCACCTCACTTCCGCGCGACGAGTGCGCCGCCACGCCACACCCGGCTGATCAACGGGACACCGGGCCGGTAGGTCAGGTGCAGGTGGGAGGGGGCGTCCAGGGCGAGGGCGTCGGCCCGGGCGCCGGGCGTGAGTACGCCGATATCGGTGCGCCGCAAGGCTTTCGCCCCGCCCGCGGTGGCCGCGTGGACGGCCTCGTCCGGGGTCATGCCCAGTTCGCGCACCGCCAGGGCGAGACAGAACGGCAGGCTCGTGGTGTAGCTGGTGCCCGGATTGCAGTCCGCGCCCAGCGCTACCGTGACGCCCGCGTCCAGCAGCGCGCGAGCATCGGGATAGCGATTGCGCGTGCAGAAGTCGGCGGCGGGCAGCAGAGTGGCGACAGTGTCGCTCTCGGCCAGCGCGGCGATATCGGCGGCGTCGACGTGCACCACGTGATCCACCGAGGCGGCCCCCAGCTCGACGGCCAGCCGCACCCCCGGCCCGTGGCGCAGCTGGTTGCCGTGCACCCGTGGCACCAGCCCGTGCGCGATCCCCGCGGTGAGCACCGCGTGCGCCTGATCCCGGTCGAAAGCGCCCCGCTCGCAGAAGACATCGATCCACTTCGCGTGCGGGGCGCACGCCGGGATCATCCGCTCGACCACCATCGCGACATAGTCGTCGGCGCGCCCCGCGTACTCCGGCGGTGGCACGTGCGCGGCGAGCAGCGTCACCTCCTCGGTGGCCGCGCCCGCGATCCGGACACAGCGCAGCTCGTCGGCCACGGTCTGCCCGTAGCCGCTCTTGACCTCGACGGTGGTGCTGCCCGCGCGCACCGACTCGTCGAGCAGGCGCCGCAGATTCGCGTCCAGTTCCGCATCGCTCGCCGCCCGCGTCGCCGCGATGGTGGTGCGGATGCCCCCGGCACCGTACGGTCGCCCGGCCATCCGCGCCGCGAACTCCTCGGCCCGATCCCCGGCGAACACCAGATGCGAGTGCGACTCCACGAACCCCGGCAGCACGGCCCGCCCGTCGAGGTCGATCCCGTCGTCGGCGGCCGGCGCGTCGGCACTGTCACCCACCCACACCACCCGCTCGTCCTCGAACACCAGCGCGGCCTCATGCCGAATCCCGAGCGGGCCTTCGCCGAGCGCCGGATCATTGGTGACGAGCGTGCCGATCCCGCTCAGCACAGTGGTGGGCACGGGCGAACCTCCTGGTGACGAGCGGGTGCCGAGTCACGTCCGCTAGTCATCTTCCTCGTCCGGACGAGGCGGAGCGCGCAGGCGCGGCCACGGGTTCTCGACACGGAACCGATCCCGGCACCGGCGAGCTGGGCACGCGATCCAGCTCGACCCGGCGCTGCTGGTGGCCGTCGTCGAGACCCGGGTCAAGGCGGTGTCGAGCCGCGATGCCATGCACAGCACTACCGCCACCTCCCCGCGGTACCGGCCGTGGGCCGAGTCCTCGCGCGCCGAGGCCACCCCCCGGTCTTGCTCCGGATCGCCACCGCGCGCGACGCGCCCTGTGTGGCTATGACGCCGGTGCCGGTCCGGGGCATCCTGTCTTATAGGGGTTCCGGTGCCTACCGCCCAGCGCCGGGTGCGCGGGTGCCCGGTGCGGTCGGGTGTCCGTGGTCGGGCGCCTGAGGTTTCGGCCAGCGACAGCGACGGGAGAGTTCGTGAGTATCGATTCCGGGCAACCGGTTGTCGTGGGGGTCGGGCCGGTGACGCCCGCCGAGGTCGTGCGGGTGGCGCGTGGTGGCGCTGGGGTGCGGCTGTCGGGCGAGGCGCTGGACGCGATCGCTGCCAGCCGGGCCCGGATCGAGGCGCTGGCCGCTGAACCGCGACCGGTGTACGGCGTCTCGACCGGCTTCGGGGCGCTCGCCGTCCGGCACATTCCGGAACATTCGCGCACGCAGTTGCAGCGGAGCCTGGTGCGCTCGCATGCCGCGGGTTCCGGTCCCGAGGTGGAGCGGGAGGTGGTGCGGGCGATGATGCTGCTGCGCCTGTCGACCCTGGCCACCGGGCACACCGGGGTGCGGCCGATCCTCGCCGAGACCTACGCGGCGCTGCTGTCGGCGGGGATCACCCCGGTCGTCCACGAGTACGGCAGTCTCGGCTGTTCCGGCGACCTCGCGCCGCTGGCCCACGTGGCACTGGCGGTCATGGGGGAGGGAACCGTGCGCGATGCGGCCGGGACGCTGCTGCCCGCGGCGGCGGCCCTGGGCGCGGCGGGGATCGTGCCGGTCGAGCTGGCGGAGAAGGAAGGGCTGGCGCTGATCAACGGCACCGACGGCATGCTCGGCATGCTGATCCTGGCCTGTCACGATCTGCGCGCCCTGCTGCGGCTGGCCGATGTCACCGCCGCGATGAGCGTGGAGGGTTTGCTCGGCACCGACAGGGTCTTCGCCGCCGATCTCCAGGCCCTGCGCCCGCAGCCCGGCCAGGCCGTCGCCGCGGCGAATATGCGACGCCTGCTGACGGATTCGGCCATCGTCGCCAGCCACGCGACACCCGACTGCACCGTCGTCCAGGACGCGTACTCGCTGCGCTGCGCCCCGCAGGTGGCCGGTGGCGCCCGCGACACCCTGGCTCACGCCGAACGGGTCGCGGGCCACGAACTGGCCGCCGCCATCGACAATCCCGTGGTCACGGGCGACGGCCGGGTGGAGTCCAACGGCAACTTCCATGGCGCCCCGCTGGCCTACGTGCTGGACTTCCTGGCCATCGTCACCGCCGACGTGGCGGGCATGAGCGAACGCCGCACCGACCGCTTCCTCGACCCCGCCCGCAACCACGGCCTGCCCCCGTTCCTGGCCGACGACCCCGGCGTGGACAGCGGCCACATGATCGCCCAGTACACCCAGGCCGCCCTCGTCGCCGAACTCAAACGCCTGGCCGTGCCCGCCTCGGTCGACTCCCTCCCGTCCTCGGCCATGCAGGAGGACCACGTCTCCCTGGGCTGGTCCGCCGCCCGCAAACTCCGCCGCGTCCTCGACGCCCTCACCCGCGTCCTCGCCATCGAGGCCCTCACCGCCGCCCGCGCCCTCGACCTCCGGGCCCCCCTCACCCCGGCCCCCGCCACCGCCGCCGTCGTCACCACCCTCCGCACCTGCATCCCCGGCCCCGGCCCCGACCGCCACCTCGCCCCCGACATCGAAGCCGCCGTCGACCTGGCCACCTCCGGCGCCCTGGTTGTGGCCGCCGAGTCGGTCATCGGCCCACTCGGCTGACCCACTGCTGCTGTGGCGACGTGGTGGCTGGCCGTTTTCGGCTGACCCGCCGCTGCCTCCGGCACCGTCGGCTCGATGGTCCGGATCACGGCCGGGCGGCGGCCGCCTGCTCGATCTGGTGAAGCCGCGCTGCGCGCACCCGCTCGGTGGCGCGGTCCGGGATCACGACCGGGTGGAGACCGCCGTCCCGATTTCGGTCAGGCCACGCAGGACTCCGGGCAGTGGTCCTTCGTGCAGCACGCCGAGGCGCTGGGTGGCGCGGGTCAGGGCCACGTACAGTTCGGCCGCGCCGCGTGGGCCGTCGAGGATGATCCGTTCCGGGTCGACCACCAGGACCGCGTCGTACTCGAGCCCCTTCGTCTCCGAGGCCGGGATCGTGCCGGGCACCCCGGGCGGACCGATCACCACACTGGTGCCCTCCCGCTGCGCCTCCGCGTGCTCGAATTCGGCGATGGCCGCGGGCAATTCGGCCGTGGTCACCGCGCGTGACCACGGCGCCACCCCGCACGCGCGCACCGACTCGGGCGGCCGGACCTCGGGCGCGAACTCGGCCAGTACCGCGGCGGCCACCGCCATGATCTCTGCGGGGGTGCGGTAGTTCACCGACAGCGGGCGATAGACCCAGCGGCCGGGGACGTATGGGTCGAGCATCGCGTCCCACGAGGTGGCGCCCGCGGCCGCGCGGCGCTGGGCCAGGTCACCCACGATCGTGAAGGACTTGCCGGGGCACCGGCGCATGAGGACCCGCCAGTCCATCGCCGAGAGCTCCTGGGCCTCGTCGACCACGATGTGGCGGTAGGTCCAGTCCCGGTCGGCGGCGGCCCGCTCGGCCAGTTCGCGGGTGTCGCGTTCCACGAAGCGGTCGGCCAGGTCCTCGGCGAAGAGCATGTCGGTGGCGAACAGGTGGTCCTCGTCGTCCATCATGTCCTCGCGCGAGACCATGTTCTCCAGCACCGCCGCCGCGTAGGCGGCCTGCGCCTTCGCCTCCTTCTCGGCGGTCCGGTCGACCGGTTCGTGCGGGCCGAGCAGATCGATCAGCTCGTCGAGCAACGGCACATCCGACACCGTCCAGGCGGCCCCGTCGGCACGCCCCAGCACCGGATCCGCCCCGGCCGCGGCCAGCCGCTCCGGCGACGAGTACAGCTGTCCCAGCAGGGTTTCCGGCGTCAGGACCGGCCACAGCTCGTCGATCGCGGCAGTGAACGCGGGCGTCTCGGCGAGCTCGGCCAGCAGGTCGGTGCGGACCTGCTCCCACGCCGCGCGATCGGAACGGCTCAGCCATCCGTTGCCGATCCGCCCGATCGCCCGCTCGGTGAGTGCCCAGGTGAGCACCTCCAGGAAGGTGGCGCGGGCCTGATTGTGCGGGCGGCCGGTGGCGCGGGCCTCCGCGCGTGCCCACTCGGTGAGCGCGGCATCGATGCGCACCGGCACATCGGCCAGCTCGATGACGATCGGTTCGGCGGGCAGCCGCTGCCGGTCCGCGATGGCCGCCGCGAGCACCGTCAGGATCTCGGTCGACCCCTTCACCCGGGCCGCCTCGGGGGCGTCCTCGGCGGTGACCTCGAGCCCGGGCAGCAGTCCACCGGTGGTCGTGAACACCACATTCGTCTCGCCCAGCGACGGCAGCACGTGCGAGATGTGCTGCAAGAAGGCCGGATTCGGGCCGACAATCAGCACACCCTGCCGTTCCATCCGCTCCCGCTGCGTGTAGAGCAGGTAGGCCACCCGGTGCAGCGCCACCACCGTCTTGCCGGTGCCGGGACCGCCCTCGATCACCAGCACGCCGGGATGATCGAGCCGGATGATCTCGTCCTGCTCGGCCTGGATGGTGGCCACGATGTCGCGCATCCCCGGTCCACGCGGGGCCGCCACCGCCGCCAGCAGTGCCGCGTCCCCGGAGTCCCCGGCCTCGGGCCTGCCCAGCACCTCGTCGGTGAAGCCGATCACCCGCCTGCCCCGGGAATGGAACTGACGGCGCCTGCGCGTGTTCTCCGGGCTGGCCGCGGTGGCCACATAGAACGGCCGCGCGGCCGGTGCCCGCCAGTCCAGCAGCAGCGGTTCGAAGTCGTTCGCCTCGTCGAACAGGCCGATCCGGCCGATATACGAGTGCTCGCCGGTGACGGCGTCGAGCCGCCCGAAACACAACCCGTTATCGGCGATATCGAGCCCCTTCGCCTCCTTCGCCAGCGCCCGGACCTCGAACTCACGCTCCATCGGCGAACCACCGTCCCCGCGCAACGCGGCGGTGTAGCGGCCACGCACCCGCGCGCGCTCGGCATCGAGCCGTGTGTAGAGCCCGTCGACATACTGCCGCTCGGACCGTAGTTCCTCGTCGTACCTGTGCTCGGACATGTTCTCCTGATCGTCGAAAGCCGAAGTCGTGCTCAGTGCGCCAGCAGCAGTTCCGCCGCCACCGCGACGCCGTCGGTGCGGATCAGCGCGGCCACCTCCTCGGCGCGCCGCGCGGTGGCGGGGGAGAGGGCGGAGTCCAGCGCGGTGGTCAGCGACGCGACGGTCGGGGTCGCGCCGTCGTGCGCCACGCCGATGCCGAGCGCGGCCACCCGGCCCGCCCAGTACGGCTGATCGGCCAGCTGCGGCACCACCACCTGCGGGGCGCCCGCCCTGGTCGCGGTCGTGGTGGTGCCCTGCCCACCGTGGTGGACCACGGCGGCGACCCGCTGGAACAGGGCCTGCTGGTTCACCTCGCCGACCACGAAGCAGTCGGCCCGGTCGCCTGCGGCGGTCAGCTCGGCCCAGCCGCGGGCCAGCACCACGCGCCTGCCCAGCGCCCGGGCGGTGCCGAGCGCCACCTCGGCGACATCGGCCGACCCGTGCATCGCCATGCTGCCGAACCCGACGTACACCGGCGGCGCGCCCGCGTCGAGGAACTCCACCAGCTCCGGCGCCAGCGGCCGGGTGTCGGGCAGCAGCCACGACCCGGTCTGGACCACCTCCAGCTCGGGCCGCCCGGTCCACGGATCCAGCGTCGGGTCGGTGGCCAGCCACGGCCGCTTGCCGATGACGTAGTCGCGCACCCCGTCGACCGGCGCCATCCCCGCCGCCACCCGGCTCGAGTTCACCGCGGCCCCGAACAGCTCGTCGATGGTGGCCGCGTCGAACTCCCACCGCGCCGCGGTGCCGGTGATCTCCGGCGGGAACGGCCTGCCCCGGTACGCCAGCGGCGCGCGCTGGGCCGAGGGGAGGGTGAGCTGCTGGAAGGTCACCGACACCGACCGCACCCCGTGCCGCTCCGCCACCGACAGCGCGCCCGCCGCGGCGGGCATCGCACCGGTCGCCACCAGCAGGTCGGCGTCCCGGGCCACCGCGTCCACCGCTTCGAACTGCGCGGCGACGATCTGCGCGGCCCGCTCCGGCAGCGACACCGAGGCGGGCGGCGCCTGGGTGAGCTCGCGGGCCGACGGCCCGACCGGCACCATCGCCACGCCCGCGCCCGCCAGCAGCGCCGCGAAATCCTCGTCCGGCGGCGCACACACCACCACCCCCGCTCCGCACTCGCGCAGCCGCACCGCCAGCCCGGCCAGGGGTTCCACATCGCCGCGTGACCCGAACGTCGACAGCACCACCCGCATGTTCCACTCCCGTCCTCGTTTCGGGCCGGTCGCGGCCCGAGGCGACGATTGTGCAGCATCCCCGGGGCCTTGCCGCAAGGCCCGGTATGCGCTATATATTGAAAGTGGAAAGGAGCGTATTTCTCCTTCTCCACCCCTTCCGCTCCCGCGTCGTCCCGGGAAAAACCCGCATTCACCGCCGTCGCGTCGGCCGTGACCGCCCGTCCGGCCGGGCTATGGTGCGCTGGCACAGCACCCGCGTACGAGTCGGAAGGATGCACCCGTGGAGACCACGACAGCCGCGAAACTCGAACTGCTGCACCGGAACCTGGCCGCCGCCCGCGAGCCCTCGGGAGCCACGGGGGTAGCGAAACGGGCGGCCAAGGGCATTCCCGGCCCGCGCGAGCGCATCGACATGCTGCTGGACCCGGGCAGTTTCCTCGAAATCGGCGCTCTCGTACGGCAACCCGCCACCGCGAACGCGCTCTACGGCGACGGCGTTGTCACCGGGCGCGGCACCGTCGAGGGCAGACCGGTGGTGGTGATCGCCCACGACCAAACGGTTTTCGGTGGCTCGGTCGGAGAGATGTTCGGGCGCAAGGTCTCCGCGGCCATGGACGCCGCCGCCGACATCGGCTGCCCGTTCGTCGCGATCAACGACTCCGGCGGCGCGCGCGTGCAGGACGCGGTCACCTCGCTGGCCTGGTACGCGGCCATGAGCCGCAAACAGCTGCGCCTGTCCGGGGTGGTGCCGCAGGTCTCGATCATGCTGGGCAAGTGCGCGGCGGGCGCGGTGTACTCACCGATCAACACCGATGTGCTGATCGCGACCGCGTCGGCGTACATGTTCGTCACCGGACCGGAGATCATCCGCGAGACCACCGGCGAGGAGGTCACCCTCGACGAACTCGGCGGCGCGTTCAACCAGGCCGAACGCGGCAATATCCACCACGTCGCCCCGGACGAGGCGAGCGCCTTCGCCTGGGCCAGGAACTATCTGGGCTACCTGCCGTCGAGCTGCTTCGAGCGGCCGCCGGTGGTCAACCCGGGCCTGGAACCCGAACTCACCGACAGCGACCGCGAACTCGACACGCTCATCCCGGATTCCGACCGCGCCGGGTACGACATGTACGACGTGCTGCTGCGCGTCTTCGACGACGGCGAGTTCCACGAGATCGGCGAGAACGCCGCCCGCAATCTGATCACCGGCTTCGCCCGGGTCGACGGGCGCAGTGTCGGCGTGGTGGCCAACCAGCCGCTGGTCGCCAGCGGCGCCATCGACGCGCGCGCCTCGGACAAGGCCGCCCACTTCATCCGGCTCTGCGACGCCTTCGGCCTGCCGCTGGTCTTCGTGGTCGACACCCCCGGCGTGCTGCCCGGCGTCGAAGAGGAGAAGATCGGCGTGATCAAGCGCGGTGGCCGGTTCTTCTACGCCGTCGTCGAGGCCACCGTGCCCATCGTCACCGTGGTGGTGCGCAAGGCTTACGGCGGCGGGTACGCGGTGATGGGCTGCAAGCAGCTCGGCGGCGACGTGAACCTCGCCTGGCCCACCGCCCGGATCGCGGTGATGGGCGCCGAGGCGGCCGTCGGCCTGACCCAGCGCCGCGCCCTCGACGCCACCCCGGCGGCCGAGCGGCCCGCCCTGCGCAGGCAGCTGGTCGACTTCTACAACGCCACCATCGCCACCCCGTGGACCGCCGCCGAACGCGGCTACATCGACGCCGTCATCGAACCCTCGGCCACCCGCCGCGAGATCCGCAAGGCACTGCATCTGCTGCGCGACAAGATCGTGCACCACGGTCCGCGCAAACACCGGCTCATGCCGCTGTAGCGAAGTCAGCTCTCCCACATCGGGATACGCACGCCGCGTGCCCGGGCGACCTCGGCGGCGCGCTCGTAGCCCGCGTCCACATGCCGGATCACGCCCGTGCCCGGATCGTTGGTGAGCACCCGCTCGAGCTTGCGCGCGGCCAGCGCCGTGCCGTCGGCGACACAGACCTGCCCGGCGTGCAGGGACCGGCCCATCCCCACCCCGCCGCCGTGGTGGATCGACACCCAGGTCGCGCCGGAGGCGGTATTGAGCAGGGCGTTGAGCAGCGGCCAGTCGGCGACCGCGTCGGACCCGTCGGCCATGGCCTCGGTCTCGCGGTACGGGGAGGCGACCGAACCGGCGTCGAGGTGGTCGCGGCCGATGACCACCGGGGCCGCGAGCTCGCCGGTGGCGACCATCTCGTTGAAGCGCAGGCCCGCCAGGTGGCGTTCGCCGTAGCCGAGCCAGCAGATGCGCGCGGGCAGGCCCTCGAAGCGCACCTTCCGCCCGGCCAGGGTGATCCAGCGCCGCAGGTGCTCGTCGCCGGGGAACAGGTCAAGGATGGCGCGGTCGGTGGCGGCGATATCGGCCGGATCGCCCGACAGCGCCGCCCAGCGGAACGGGCCGCGCCCCTGCTCGAACAGCGGGCGGAGATAGGCGGGCACGAAGCCGGGGAAGGCGAAGGCCCGGTCGTAGCCGCCCTTGCGGGCCTCGTCGCGGATCGAGTTGCCGTAGTCGAACACCTCCGCGCCCCGGTCCTGGAAGCCGACCATCGCCGCGACGTGCGCGGCCATCGAGGCCTGCGCCTCGGTGGTGAACCAGACCGGGTCCTTCTCGGCGAGGGTGTGCCAGTCCTCGAGGGCGACACCGAGCGGCAGATACGACAGCGGATCGTGCGCGGAGGTCTGATCGGTGACGATGTCGATCGGCGCGTCCACGGCCAGCAGGCGCGGGAAGATCTCGGCGGCATTGCCCACCACACCGATCGACAGTGCCCGGCGCTCGTCGCGGGCCGTGATCGCCTGCGCCAGTGCGGCATCCAGCGATTCGGTCTTCGTGTCGAGATAGCCGTGCGCGATCCGGCGGTCGATCCGCGCCGGGTCGACATCGACGCACAGCGCCACACCCCCGTGCATGGTGATGGCCAGCGGTTGCGCCCCGCCCATGCCGCCCACCCCGGCGGTGAGGGTGATGGTGCCGGTCAGGCTGCCGCCGAAGCGCTTGCGGGCCACCGCGCCGAAGGTCTCGTAGGTGCCCTGCAGGATGCCCTGGCTGCCGATGTAGATCCAGGACCCGGCCGTCATCTGGCCGTACATCATCAGGCCCAGCTGCTCGAGGCGGCGGAACTCGGTCCAGGTGGCCCAGTCGCCGACCAGATTCGAGTTGGCCAGCAGCACCCGCGGCGCCCACTCGTGCGTGCGGAACACCCCGACCGGCTTGCCCGACTGCACCAACAGGGTCTCGTCGTCGCCGAGGGTCTCTAGGGTGCGCACGATGGCCTCGAAACAGGCCCAGTCGCGGGCCGCGCGGCCGGTGCCGCCGTAGACGACCAGGTCGTCGGGGCGTTCGGCGACCTCGGGATCGAGATTGTTCATCAGCATGCGCAGCGCGGCCTCCTGCGGCCAGCCGCGGGTACGCAGCCGGGACCCGTGCGGGGCGGAGACCGGCCGGGGGCCGGGCGGAACGGCATCGGACATGAGCGCACTCCTTGGGGGAGACGAGATGTGCCGGGTCACGATCGACCGCTTGTCGGCATGATCCTGCGCGCGTGCGGGGCTGTCAAGCATGCCGGGCGTGGGTGTCGGCGCGCACCCCCGTTACGGATGTGCCCGAAATGTCTACTCCGACACCGGATCTCGAGAAGTGTGATGCTGGTCACTGTAACGAAAACGAATCTCCGGGCTGTTCTGGGAAATGTTCCAACACTACCGGCGCGAGGTTTCGGGAGATCTCCCAAGGGCGCCGTCTCGGTTCGCGCGGGCGGGCCCGGAGTGCTATTTGTGTTGTTACCGGCGAGTAGAGCCGTGATAGCCACAATGTCGTGGCACCCACCACCCCTCGGTCACCACCGAGTCCCTTCCCGTCCTGGCACGGCGTCTCGTGCCGCCCTGCGCTGACGCGCGCGAAAAGCGTTGCGCCGCAAGGAATCTCGAGCTCACAGGGTTGACATACGCACATTTCCGACTACGGTCTGTCACAACGAAAGCGTGAAACTCGTTGTAACAGTTAACGATTGGATGCCTCGCCACGAAACTTTCGGTACCTTCCGGCGACCGAGACGCTCCGGCCGGGCAGCAACGAGATGTCGATACCCGGTGACGACTCCGCCCCCTCCCGCTCCCCACTCCGGCCCCCCGGCCGGGTGACCGCACTGCCGTCGTGACCACACCGAAGGAGTTCAGCGCTATGGACAATCACGCGCTACCGTCCGATCCCCGGGAACACCCGGGCGAACAGGTGGCGGTCATCACGAGACCCTCACCGACCGATCAGCTGCCGCTGGTCACCGCACGGTTGCGCGAAATCCTGCTCACCGGTGCGGATTTCGACGCCATCTACCAGCACATCCTGGCCGCGCCGGGCAAGCGCGTGCGCGCCCGCCTGGTGCTGGCCTGCGCGGGCCTGCTGCCGGACGCGGGCGAGGCCGCGACCTCGCTCGCCGACGCGGTCGACCTGGCCTGCGCGATGGAGATGTTCCACGAGTCCTCGCTGGTCCACGACGACATCTGTGACGGTTCCCTGCTGCGCCGCGGCGCCCCGTCGGTGCCCGCCGCCTTCGGCGTGCGGATCTCGGCCCGGGCCGGATTCCACCTGGCCGGGGCCGGGCTGCAGGTCGTGGCCCGCGTGCTGGCCGACAATCCGGTGGTCTTCGCCGGGGTCGGGCAGGCACCCGGCATCACCTACGCCGACCGGCTCTCGGACCTGTCCTACGGCCAGCTCATCGAGACCCTGCCGCCCGCGGTCGACCAGGCCGCGCTGCGCCGCCACTACGAGTCGGTCGCCGCCGCCAAGACCGGCACCCTGTTCCGCCTGGCCTGTTCCTACGGCGGCACGGCCGGTGGCGTCGAGATCGAGCGGCTCTACGCGCTGATGGAGTACGCCGACCAGCTGGCACTGGCCTTCCAGATCATGGACGACGTCCGCGACATCGAGGGCGGACCGTCGCTCGGCAAGGACGCGGGCGGCGATCTGGAACGCCGGGTGCCGACCTGGCCGGTCATCGAGTGGCTGGGCCTGCGCAAGGGCGCCGAGCAGCTGTGGCTCGACCCGGCGACCCCGAGCGCCACGCTGCAGGACGACCTGGTCGACAGCGGTGCCACCCAGGCCGCCCGGTCGGTCGCGATCGGCGCCGTCGAGACCGCGAGCAAGGCGCTCGAGGTGTTCCCCCCGTCCGCCGCGCGCGAGGACCTGCGCGAACTCCTGCAGGAGGTGATCTCGCGATGAGCGGGACCCGGATCGGCACACTGCTGCGCGGCGTGCGGACGCTGCGCCGCGCACCCGACATCGCCGCGTTGCGCGCGGCCCCGACCCCGGCGGCGCTGGCGAAGCTGGCGCTCATCCCGGCCGGTCGCAACCTCGGCATCTCGGTCGGGTTCCTGCCCGCCCACCAGCGTGACGAGGCCACCGCGGCCCTGCTGGCCTGCCGCGTGCTCGACGCCTACGAGGACCTCGCCGACCGTGCCGGGGCGGCCGCGGCGGTGCGCGCCGCGGCGGCCTACCTGGCCGACCGCACCGACACCGCACCGCCCGCCCTGCCCACCGTCACGGTCGAGGCCCGCGACAGCGAGGCGGTCGACCGGGTGCTGGCCGCGCGCGTCGCCGACATCAAGGCGCTGATCACCGCGCTGTCCGCCGACGGCCGGGCCCGGGTGGCCGGGGTGCTGGTCGACATCGCCGACGTGATGGCCCGCAATATCGAGTCCCCGATCTCGCGCGTGGCCTACGGCGAGGGCGTGCTCGGGCGGGTCACCCACTACGCGTGCGCGCTGGTCGCCGACGGGGTGCTGCCCGAGGCGGACCTGCGCGAGCTGACCGGCTGCGTGGCCGTCATCGCGCAGTCGGCCAACGACCTGCGCGACAACGAGTTCGAGATCTACGGCGTGGCCGACCGCGAGGAGCTGATCCGCACGGTGATGCTGCAGCTGCTGACCCCCGCGCTGGGCGGTTTCGCGCTGCTGACCCGGCTCGGCCCGGCCACCCCGAGCCGGGGCGCCCGCGCGGCGATGGCCTACATGACCATCACCACCAACGCCTTCCTGTGCAAGGTCGTCGGGGCGCCCGCGCCCTACCGGCGCCCGATCGCGGCGGCCGCGGCCGCCGCCTGCTCCTCGGCCTACTGGACCAGGATGCTCGAGCGGGTGCGCCGCACCGGCGATGGCGCGATCCACCAGATGCTCGACGCCTCACCGGAATTCGCCACCGGCGCCAACCGCGCCACCGAAGTGCTCGGCGCGGCCGACCCGCACGCCGCGCAGACCTCGCTGGTGCCGCTGATCGTGGACACCACCTTCGCGCTCGTGCAGACCCTGCCCGAGGAGCCCCTCACCGGCGAACTGCCCGACGCGGAGATCCGCACCATGATGATCGCCGATCACCTGGCCTTCGGCGCCATGGAACGGGTGCCCTCGCACCAGCCCGAGGCGATGCTCGCGCTCGCCTCCCGACTTCAGCTCGCCGCCCTGGCTCCGAGTCCCCGCCCTGTCACCACTAACCAAGGAGCTCTGCTATGAGCACCGGAACGAATGTCCCGTCGTCCGAACAGATTCCGTTCGCCCGGCGCGTGTTCAAACTCGAGCACGCGTCCAATATCGGGCCGCTGCTGCACATCGCGTTGTGGATGGGCATGACCGCGGCGGGTCTGTTCGTGCCCATCGCCGGGAACTGGTACATCGCCATCCCGCTGATCATCGTGCTCTCGCTGCTGAACCTGTCGCTGACCATCGGCGTGATGCACATGCACACCCACCGGCCGCTGTTCGTGTCGAAGTTCCCGAACCGGGTCGTCGACATCCTGTGCTGTCTGCCCGGCAACCTGACCGCCGCGGAGATGCGCGAGGTGCACGTCCTCAACCATCACCGGTTCAACGACGGCCCCGGTGACGTCACCGCGACCACCGGCATGGAGAAGGGCCTCGGCGCGATCTGGTACTGGGTCCGCTACGGCACCATCGTCAAGATCCACACCGTGAAGACGGTGTTCGCGGCCAACCCGGCCCCGCGCCGGCGCCGCACCCGCCACCAGTTCATCTTCGACCTGATCGTCTACACCGCCGTGATCGCCGCGGTCTGGTACGTCGCGGGCACCGAGCGCTTCGTGCTGTTCTACTGGGTGCCGTTCTTCATCACCCAGGTCAACGCGGGCTACTTCGCCTGGCTCAGCCACGCCCCGGCGCGCGGCTTCACCGACGAGCCCAGCACCTCGCTCAACAACGCGGGCAACATCCTGAACTTCCTCATCTTCAACCAGGGCTACCACAGCGTGCACCACCGCTACCCGGGCGTGCACTGGAGCCAGATCCCGGACAAGATGGCCTACATGCGGGACGTGAACCCCGGCGTCATCGTGCCGTACTGGATGGTCGCGCAGTCCGGCTGGCGGCTGTTCTGGCCCGGCGGCTTCCTCAACGAGAAGTACGGCACCCAGTGGAAGGCCAAGCTGGAGAAGCGACTGGAAGAGGGCACCGTCCGGTCGAAGTACCTCCCGTGGTTCGCATGGATCTGATCACTCCCGAGCAGGCGCGGGGCGTGCTGAGCACCCCCGCGCGGCTCGTCCCCTTCCTGATCTCGTTCACCGTCTACGGCATCGCGGGCATCACGGTGCCGCTGATGCTGCTCTTCGCGGGCGGCTGGTGGCTGCCCAAGACCGTCGACCGGGGACCGCACCTGTCGACCCTGCCCGCCCTTGCCATCGATGTGGCGCTGCTGGCGCTGTTCGGCCTGCAGCACTCGGGCATGGCCCGGCCCGCGTTCAAGGCGTTCGTCACCCGCTGGGTGCCCGAGGCGCTCGAGCGCACGGTCTACATCTTCATGGTCTGCCTGGTGATGTGGACGGTCATGCTGGCCTGGCAGCCGATTCCGCGGCAGCTGTGGTCGGCCGACGGCGCGCTCGGAATCGCGCTCGACGCCGGTTTCTGGATCGGTTTCGTGCTGGTGTACGCGGCCACGCTGCTGCTCAACCACTTCCACCTGCTCGGCATCAGCCAGGCCTACCGGCAGTACATCCTGCGTGTGCCGGACGCCACTGTCGATCGTCTGCAGGTCAACGGTGTCTATAAACTGGTACGGCACCCGCTGATGACCGGATTGCTCGTCTCGTTCTGGTTCGCCAGCGAGTTCACCGTCGGGCACCTCGTGTGGGCGCTCGGCCTGACCGGATACATCGTGCTGGGCACCTTCCTGGAGGAGCGTGATCTGATCGCCCGTTTCGGTGCGTCATACCGGGCCTACGCGGCACATGTTCCCGCCTTCTTCCCCTCGGTGCGTAGTCTGCTGAACCGTACGCCGCGCGAGCCATAGCCACGGGCCCGCCCGGAGTTCGGAGAGGAATCGACGTGAGACACAACTCCCCAGCGACCGCCCTGGCGCGGGGCACCGGGCAGGCGGTCGCCAAGGCGATCCTGCTCGGCGAACACACCGTCGTGCACGGTACGCCCGCCATCGCGATCCCGCTGCCCGCCCTGCCGGTACGGGCGGTGGCCCGGCCCGCGGCCGGGACCGAGGCGGGGGCGTCGGGCTCGTTCGGATTCGTCGCCGGAGCCGCCGCGGTGGCCGGGGACGACCGGTCGGGGCCGCGGGTCGCCGTCGAGGAGGCGCTGCGGCGCTGGGGCCGAGGTGCCGAGACCGTGGAAGTCGTGGTGTACTGCGACATTCCGCTGGCCCGCGGCCTGGGTTCGAGTGCCGCCTGCGCGGGCGCGGCGGTGCGCGCCGTGGCCGATCTGTACGGACGCGACCTGGACCCCGGCGAGCTCTACGACCTCGTGCAGTGCGGGGAGCAGGTCGCGCACGGCCGGGCCAGCGGCATCGACGCCAGCGCGGTGCTGGCGAGCGGGCCGATCCGGTTCCAGTCCGGCAGCGCCCGGCCGATGCCGGTCGGCCTGGACGCCGCCCTGGTGATCGCCGACACCGGCGTCTCCGGCTCCACCCAGCAGGCGGTCGCCGACGTGCGCCGCAGGCTGGCGGCCGATCCCCGCGCCGCGCGGCGGCTGCTGAACCGGGCCGCGGCGCTGATCGACACCGGCGCGGACGCCCTGGCGGCCGGGCAGACCCCTACGCTGGGCAGCACGATGCTCGAATTCCAGGACCTGCTGGGCGAACTCGGCGTGAGTACCCCACACATCGACACCTTGGTCGCCGCCGCGCTGGCCGCGGGCGCCCACGGCGCCAAGCTCACCGGCGCCGGCCTCGGCGGCTGTGTGCTCGCGCTCACCGACACCCACGCCGCCGCCGCGGTGAGTGCCGCGCTGCGCCGCGCCGGTGCCGTGCAGACCTGGACGGTGCGCACCGCCGACCTGCGCGCGGGCGCCCTGTCCCTATCCGCCTCGACCCCGGAACGCGGTATCCCCTCATGACCTCTCCTGCCACCGACGGCGCCGCCACCGCCGTCGCGTATCCCAACATCGCCCTGGTGAAGTACTGGGGCAAGCGTGACGAAGCGCTGTTCCTGCCGGTCACCGGCAGCCTGTCGATGACGCTGGACATCTTCCCGACCACCACCTCGGTGCGGCTGATCGACGGACCCACCGACGCCGTCGAGTTCAACGGCGCCGCGGCCACCGGCACCGCGCACACCCGCATCGAGAAGTTCCTGGATCTGGTGCGCGCCAAGGCCGGTCGCACCGAACGCGCCGAGGTGATCACCGCCAACGCCGGGCCGACCGGCGCGGGCCTGGCCTCCTCGGCCAGTGGTTTCGCCGCACTGGCCACCGCCGCCGCGGCCGCCTACGGGCTCGACGGCGACGGCCGCGCGCTGTCCCGGCTGGCCCGGCGTGGTTCCGGCTCGGCCTCGCGCTCGATCTTCGGCGGCTTCGTGATCTGGCACGAGGGCGAGGGGGACGGCGAAGTGGGCGACCTGAGCTCCTACGCCGAGCCGATCGGCGGCGACGATCTCGACCCGGCGTTGGTAGTGGCCGTCGTCGAGGCGGGGGCCAAGGCGGTGTCGAGCCGCGACGCCATGCGCAGTACCACCGCCACCTCCCCGCTGTACCGGCCGTGGGCCGAGTCCTCGCGCGCCGATCTCGCCGAGATGCGCGCCGCCGTCGCGCGCCGCGATCTGCCCGCCATCGGCGAGATCGCCGAGCGCAACGCCCTGGGCATGCACGCGACCATGCTCGCCGCCCGCCCCGGCATCCGCTACCTGTCCCCGCACTCGCTCACCGTGCTGGACGCGGTGCTCGCGCTGCGCGCCGACGGCATCGCCGCCTACGCCACCATGGACGCGGGCCCCAATGTGAAGGTGCTGTGCAGCCGCGCCGACGCCCCACACGTGGCCGCCACCCTCGATTTCCTCGGCGATTTCGTCAGCACGCGCATCGCGCACATCGGCCCGGGCGCGACGCTCAGCGCGGGCGGCGACCGGTGATCAGCTGTCGGGCGCCGGGCAAGCTGTTCATCGCGGGGGAGTACGCGGTGGTCGAACCCGGCCATCGCGCGGTCCTCACCGCGGTGGACCGCTACGCCACCGCCACGGTGGGCGCGGCGGCCGAGATCACCCTGCGCTCCGATCTGGACGGCGGCGTCACCCTGACCTGCCGACGTCACGGTGACGGATTGGTCCCGGACACCGAAGACGGCGCTGTCCCACCGGCCTTCGCCTATGTCTTCGCCGCCGCCGCGGTGCTCGACCGGTTGCGCGCCGAGCGGGGGATCGCGGCGGCCGCCTACGATCTCGAGGTGCGCGCCGATCTCGGCGACACCGACGGCCGCAAATACGGCCTCGGCTCCAGTGCCGCGGTGACTGTGGCCACCGTCGACGCGCTCGGCCGCTTCCTCGGACTCGGCCTCAACACGATGGACCGCTACCGGCTGGCCATGCTGGCCACCCTCGCGGTCAACCCGCGCGCTTCCGGCGGGGACGTGGCGGTGAGCACCTGGGGCGGCTGGCTGGCCTACGCCTCGCCCGACCGCGCGCACGTCGCCGACCTGGCCGCGTCCGGCGGAGTCGACACCGCGCTGCGCTCGCCCTGGCCGGGACTGTCGGTGCGCCCGCTGCGCACCCCGACCGAGCTGGCCCTGCAGGTCGGCTGGACCGGCAGCCCGGCGTCCACTCCGGCGCTGGTCGCCGGGCTCGGCACCCAGCAGCAGCCCAGCGCGCGGGCGCATTTCCTGCTGCGCAGCAACGACTGCGTCGAGCGGTTGGTGACCGCCATCGAATCCGCCGACGGAGCCGCCATCTGCGCCGAGATCGACTGCGCCCGTGAGCTTCTGCTCGACCTGGACGCCACCACCGGCCTGGGCATCATGACCGAGCGCCTGCGCGCCCTGTGCGCGGCGGGCGCCGCCGTCGGCGCCGCGGCCAAGCCTTCCGGCGCGGGCGGCGGCGACTGCGGGATCGCGCTCATCGACCGCACCCGCGACACCGCCATCACCGCGCTGACGCAGCGCTGGATCGGCGCGGGCATCCGGCCGCTGCCGCTGCGGACGCATCCATTCGAGGGAGACAGCCAGTGATCGGCGATCGCAAGGACGACCACGTACGGCACGCGGTGGCCCACCGCAAAGCCGTCACCGGCGGCAACGACTTCGACTCCATCGCCTTCGTGCACCACGCGCTGGCCGGGATCGACAGCCAGGACGTGTCCCTCGGCGTGGAGTTCGCGGGCAAGCACTGGGACACCCCGCTCTACGTCAACGCGATGACCGGCGGCAGCGCGCACACCGGCGAGATCAACCGGCAGCTGGCCGTGGCCGCCCGCGAGACCGGCCTGCCGATCGCCTCCGGGTCGATGAGCGCCTACTTCCGGGACGAGGCCGTGGCCCCGACCTACCGGGTGCTGCGCTCGGCGAACCCGGACGGGTTCGTGCTGGCCAATGTCAACGCCAATGCCACCGTCGAGCAGGTCCTGCGGGCGATCGAACTGCTCGAGGCCGACGCGGTGCAGATCCACCTCAACGCCGTGCAGGAAGTGGTGATGCCCGAGGGCGACCGGGCCTTTGCGGCCTGGCCCGCGCGCATCGAGGAGATCGTCGCGGCGGTCCCGGTGCCGGTGGTGGTCAAGGAGGTCGGCTTCGGCCTGAGCAGGCAGACGGTGAGCTGGCTGCGCGACGCGGGCGTGGCGGTCGCCGATGTGGGCGGGCGCGGCGGCACCAATTTCGCCCGGATCGAGAACGACCGGCGCACGGCCGCGGACTTCGGCTTCCTGGAGAGCTGGGGCCAGTCCACCCCGGCCTGCCTGCTGGACTGCGCCGGGCTCGACGGGATCGATATCGCCGCCTCCGGCGGCATCCGCTCCCCGCTCGACGTGGCCCGCGCCCTCGCGCTCGGCGCCACCGCGACCGGCGTGGCCGGGGTGTTCCTGGAAACCCTGGTCAGCAATGACACCGAGGTGCTGATCGGCACCATCGAGACCTGGCTGACGCAACTGCGCAGCATCCTGACGGTGCTCGGCGCGCACACCCCGGCCGATCTGGCGGGCTGTGACGTGCTGATCACCGGGGACCTGGCGGCGTTCTGCGCCCTGCGCGGGATCGACGCGGCCGCCCTCGCCCACCGGAGCCCCTGGTGGCGTGAATCGAATGACCGAGAAGGAGTCACCCATGAATGAGATGTCGTATGCAGCCGTCCCGCTGCAATGGGTGGGGCCGCTGCGCATTACCGGCAATGTCGTCGACGACGCCGTCGAGGTTCCGCTGGCCACCTACGAGACGCCGCTGTGGCCCTCGGTCGGGCGCGGCGCGAAGATCTCCACGCTGGCCGAGAAGGGCATCGTCGCGACCCTGATCGACGAGCGGATGACCCGGTCGATCCTGCTCGAGGCCGACGACGCGCTCACCGCCTACACCACGGTGCAGCGGCTGCAGGCGCGGCTGCCGGAGTTACGGGAGGTGGTCTCCGGCAGCAGCCGCTTCGCCCGGCTGATCGACCTGCACCACCAGATCGCGGGCAACCTGCTGTTCCTGCGCTTCGAGTTCACCACCGGCGACGCCTCGGGCCACAATATGGCGACCCTGGCCAGCGACCACCTGATGGACCACATCCTGTCGAACTACCCGGGCGTGCGCTACGGCTCCATCTCGGGCAACTTCTGCACCGACAAGAAGGCCACCGCCGTCAACGGCATCCTCGGGCGCGGCAAGAACGTCATCACGGAGCTGCTGATCCCGCGCGAGGTGGTCGAGCAGCGGCTGCACACCACCGCCGCCCAGGTCGTCGAGCTCAATATCCGCAAGAACCTGATCGGCACCCTGCTGGCCGGTGGCATCCGGTCCGCCAACGCGCACTACGCCAACATGCTGCTGGCCTACTACCTGGCCACCGGGCAGGACGCGGCCAATATCGTCGAGGGCTCGCAGGGCGTGACCCACGCCGAGGACCGCGACGGCGATCTCTACTTCTCGTGCACCCTGCCCAATCTCATCGTCGGCACGGTCGGCAACGGCAAGCACGCCTCCTTCGTCGACGAGAACCTCGAGCGCCTGGGCTGCCGCGCCGAACGCGAGCCCGGCGCCAACGCCCGCAGGCTGGCGGTGATCGGCGCGGCGGCGGTGCTGTGCGGCGAGCTGTCGCTGATGGCGGCCCAGACCAATCGTGGCGAGCTGATGCGCGCCCACACCCAATTCGAGCGGTCCACCACGAGCAACGGAACGAAACGATGACCACACCTTCGGTCGGCATCCACGACCTCTCCTTCGCCACCACCCACTACTTCCTCGACCACGCGGTCCTGGCCGAACGGCTGGGGGTGGACCGCGACAAGTTCTACCTGGGCATCGGCCAGGAGAAGATGAGCGTGGCCGCCGCCGACGAGGACATCGTCACCCTCGCCGCGGCCGCCGCCGCGCCCATCCTGGAGCGGCACGGCACCGAGAACATCCGCACCGTGCTGCTGGCCACCGAGACCGGCGTCGACCAGTCCAAGGCCGCGGCGCTGTACCTGCATTCGCTGATCGGGCTGCCCAACACCGCGCGCGTGGTCGAGCTCAAGCAGGCCTGCTACGGCGGCACGGCGGGTATCGCGTTCGCCGCGGGCCTGATCGCCCGTGACCCGTCGCAGCGGGTGCTGGTGATCGCCGCCGACATCGCCAAGTACGAGCTGGACACCCCCGGCGAGCCCACCCAGGGCGCGGCCGCGGTGGCCATGCTGATCAGCGCCGATCCGGCCATCGTCGCGCTGGACCCGCAGTCGGGTCTCTACAGCGCCGACATCATGGACTTCTGGCGGCCCAACTACCGCTCCGAGGCCATCGTCGACGGCAAGACCTCGGTCAACGCCTACCAGAAGGCCGCGCAGGAAGCCTGGACCGACTACCGCCGTCAGGGCGGGCGCGAGCTCACCGAGTTCGCCGCGTTCTGCTACCACCAGCCGTTCACCAAGATGGCCTACAAGGCGCACAAGCACCTGCTGGAGAGCCAGGGCTTCACCGCCGACACCGCCGACATCGCCGCCGCGATCGAGCTGACCACCCGCTACAACCGCACCGTCGGCAACAGCTACACCGCCTCGCTGTACCTGGGCCTGGCCGCACTGCTCGACCACGCCGACGACCTGACCGGCAAGCCGCTGGCCTTCCTGAGCTACGGCTCCGGCGCGGTCGCCGAATTCTTCAGCGGCACGGTCGTTCCCGGCTACCGCGAGCAGCTGCGCACCGCCGCCAACACCGCGGCCATCGACTCCCGCGAGCCGATCGGCTACGAGGACTACCGCGCCCTGCACGAGGCCGCGGCGCCCACCGACGGCGCCTACCACGCCGTGCCCACCCAGACCGCGCGTCCGTACCGGTTGGCCGCGATCTCGGGACACAAGCGCATCTACGAAGCCAGGTAACCCATGAGCAACCATTCAGCCCCGGCGGACGCCGTCGGGGCAGTTCGGCATACCCGAATACTGATCGTGGGCAGCGGTCTGTCCGGTGTCGGCACCGCCATCCGGCTCACCCAGGAGGGCGTCACCGACTTCGTCGTGCTCGAGCGCGGCACCGATGTCGGCGGCACCTGGCGGGACAACACCTATCCCGGGGCGGGCTGCGATGTCCCGTCCCACCTGTACTCGTATTCCTTCGCGCTGAACCCGAACTGGACGCGCTCGTTCTCCCCGCAGGCCGAGATCCACGAGTACATCCGCGCGGTCGCCGACCGATACGGCGTGCGCGACAAGCACGTGTTCGGCTGCGAGATGACCGGCGCGCACTGGAACGACGCCGAGGGCTACTGGGAGATCAGCTCCACCCAGGGCGACTACACCGCCGATATCGTGGTCTCCGCCGCCGGTGTGCTCTGCGAGCCGAATCTGCCCGATATCAAGGGGATCTCGGAGTTCGCGGGGGAGATCTTCCACTCCGCGCGCTGGAACCACGACTCGGAGCTGACCGGCAAGCGGGTCGCGGTGATCGGTACCGGGTCGTCGTCGGTGCAGATCGTGCCCTCGATCGCCCCCGAGGTCGCGCACCTCGACGTCTACCAGCGCACCGCCACCTGGGTGCTGCCGCACGCCACCCGGCCCTACCTGGCGGTCGAGCGCTGGGCCTTCCGGCGTGTGCCGGGCCTGCAGCGGGTGCTGCGCGGGATGATCTACGCCAACCGGGAGCTGTTCGTGCTGTTCCAGGCCAAGTACCCGAAGGCCGCGGTGCTGCTGGAGATCGTGGCCCGGGTGAAGATGTTCCTCGAGGTGCGCGATCCGGAACTGCGGCGCAAGGTGACCCCCAAGCACCGGCTGGGCTGCAAGCGCATGCTGGTGTCGAACAAGTACCTGCCCGCGCTGGGTCGCGACAATGTCGAACTCGTCACCGACGGGATCGCCGAGGTGCGCGCGCACTCGATCGTCACCGAGGACGGCACCGAGCGCGAGGTCGACGCCATCGTGCTGGCCACCGGCTTCCAGGTCACCGACTCGCCGACCTACAACCTCTACACCGGCCGCGACGGGCGCACCCTGTCCGAGGTGGCCGACGCGGAGGGCTACCAGACCTACAAGGGCACCACGGTCACCAACTTCCCGAACCTGTTCCTCATGCTCGGCGCGAACTCCGGGCTGAACTACACCTCGCTGATCTACATCATCGAATCCCAGATCGCCTACCTGGTCGACGCGGTCGCCACGATGCAGGCCCGCGAGCTGCGCTCGGTGGAGGTCCGTCCCGAGGTGCAGGCCGCGTACAACCGCGAGCTCGACACCAAGATGGCCCGCAGCGTGTGGGTCTCGGGCGGCTGCGACAGCTGGTTCCTGGACTCGCGGGGCCAGAACGCCACGCTGTGGCCGGACTTCAGTTTCAAGTACCGGCGGTTGCTGCGCGGCTTCGACGTGGACGCCTACGAGACCACCGCGAGGACGCGATGACCGAGAACACCAGTATCAAGCGGCACTACCGGGTCGCGATCATGGGCGCGGGCTTCGCGGGCCTCGGCCTGGCGATCCAGCTGCAGCGGCAGGGCCACACCGATTTCGTCGTCGCCGAGCGCGGCGACGAGATCGGCGGGACCTGGCGCGACAACACCTATCCCGGCGCGGGCTGCGATGTGCCCTCCCAGCTGTACTCCTACTCCTTCGCGCTGAATCCGGACTGGACCCGGTCGTTCTCGAATCAGCCCGAGATCCACCGGTACATGTGCGAGGTCGCCGACCACTTCGGCGTGCGCGACCGGATCATGCTCGGCTGCGCGGTGACCAGCGCGCGCTGGAACGAGCAGACCGCCCGCTGGGACGTCACCACCACCCAGGGTGAGTTCACCGCCGATTTCGCCGTCTCGGCGGCGGGCCCGCTGAGTTCGCCCAAGCTGCCGGACATCAAGGGCATCAACGACTTCGCCGGGAAGATCTTCCACTCGGCGAACTGGGACCACGAGGCCGAGCTGGCGGGCAAGCGGGTCGCGGTGATCGGCACCGGCGCCTCGGCCATCCAGATCGTGCCCACCATCGCCCCCGAGGTGGGCAGGCTCGACCTCTACCAGCGCTCGGCGCCCTGGGTGCTGCCGCGGGTCGGTCATCGCTACACCGGCCTGGAACGCTTTGCCTACCGCCGTATTCCCGGCGCGCAGCGCGCGGTGCGCACGGCCATCTACTGGCTGCGCGAGTCGTTCGTGCTCTGGCAGGCGAAGTTCGCCTGGGCGGCCGCGATCGTGCAGCTGGCGGCCAAGGCCAAGATCCGGTGGGAGATCAGCGATCCCGCGCTGCGCGCCAAGGTGACCCCCGGGTATCGCCTCGGCTGCAAGCGGATGCTGATCTCCAATGATTACTATCCGGCCCTCGCGCGCGACAATGTCGACGTGATCACCGACGGAATCGCCGAAATCCGTGCGCATTCCATCGTCACCGCCGACGGCACCGAACGCGAGGTCGACGCGATCGTGCTGGCCACCGGATTCCGGATCACCGATTCGCCGACCTACGACATGATCACCGGTCGCGACGGGCGCACATTGTCGGAAACCTTCGACGCCGAACCCATTACCGCGTACAAAGGTTCGGCCGTCGCGAATTTCCCGAATGTGTTCGTGATGATGGGCCCGAATTCCGCATTGAGTTACACCTCGGCGATTTTCACCATCGAATCGCAGATCAACTACATCGTGGACGCGCTGTCGACGATCGAGAAGCAGGGCCTGCGCACGGTCGAGGTCCGTGCGGAGGCCCAGGCCGCCTACAACCGCGAGCTGCAGGCCAAGTTCGACGGCACCGTGTGGAAGGAGGGCGGCTGCACGAGCTGGTTCGTCGACGAGAACGGCCACAACGCGACGCTGTGGCCGGACTTCAGCTTCAAGTTCCACCGGATGCTGCGCCGCTTCGACATCGAGGCCTACGACACCACCACCCGCTGACGGCGGGCCGGTCCGGGAATCGTTATCAGATCTGAACTCTTTTCAGATCGGGCAAATCTCTCGCAAATCGATAAAGGCGACCCGACCGGCGGTTCTGCGTGGCGTTACGCAGAACCGCCGTTTCGGGTTATCACCTTTTCGTGACGAACTCCGCTGGCCCCCCGATCCGGGATGTACGTTTAGGGCCGCATAAGTTCGCTGGATCCCATTCGGGTAACGGAGAGGGCGGAAATGGCTACAGTGACTCGGCAGTACTCCGCGGCGAAATCGGCGATGGCGCCCTCGACACTGGTGACTCTCGGCTTGATCCTGCTCATTCCGGTCCTGGCCACGGCGGGCCCGATCGCGGCGTCGGCGCTGATCGCGCGCTATGCCGGGCTCGGCTGGTCGGGCTGGTCGGTGTATGTGGTGATCGCCGTGGTCGTGGGTGGTTCGATCGCGGCCTCGATGTGGGCGTTCCGGTTGGCGTGGCGTCGAGCCACCGCCACCGAATCCGCCGATTCCCTCACGCGCTAGGAGTCCCCGCATGCAGACCCATCGTCACGCGGCGCTTCCCGCCGCGCCCCTGATCGACCCGGTTTCCCCCGATGCCGACGAATGCCGCAGGCTGCGCATCGTCGCCCGGATCGACGACGCGAGCCGGTGGGACACCACCGCCACCCGGCTGCTCGGCAGCGGCCTGCGCCGCTGGCGCGACCGCCCCGATATCGCCGACCACCCGGCGCTGTGCCGCTGGTCGCGCATCCAGGACTCGCAGCAGATGCTCGAACCGCCTTGCCTGCGTACGGTTTTCGCGGCGCTGGCGATCGGGGAGGAGCTGGCCTCCGGCGACGCGTGCGCCGACTTCGCCACCGCGGTCATGCTGCTGGCGGGCTGCCCCGCCGAGGCGATCGTGCAGAGCGATCCGCTCGGCGCGGCGCGCACCATCCGCTTCTCGGTCTACGCCTTCCGTGAGGACGACCTGCCGCTGGCCGAGGATCTGATCACCACCACCGTCGGTGCCTGTGGCGCCGTCCTGGCGCGGCGCTGCGCGGTGCTGCGTCCGGTATCCCGGCCCGCCGCGACGGCGCTGGTGGACCACCCGCTGCCGGAGCCGATGGTCCTGCGGACCGGCACCGCCGCCCGCTGAGCCCTCAGGCGTCGCGCAGGGCGCGATAGACCGCGGCGCCGACGAAGGCGCCCAGCGTCTCGGGGGTCCACACCCCGTCGTCGGCGAGCAGGCTGCGCACCGCGCTCTCACCCGCCGAGATCCACAGTTCCACCAGCACCGGCAGTTTGGCGTCGGCGTCGACCGTGCCCCAGGCGTGCAGGGTCGGCCGCAACAGCTCGGTGCAGCGCGCGAGCACCAGGGCGCGGCCGTGGCCGAAGGAGGTGGCGACATCGGGATCGGGATTGCCGTAGGCCAGGCGCCAGGAATCCGGGCTCGCGGCGACCACGCGCAGCAGCGCCTGGAAGCCGTCGACGAAGACTCCCTCGCCCGCGTCCACCGCGCGGCGGGGTGTGGCCTCGAGGACGCCGTCGATGATGCGGCGCTCCTCGCGGGCGACGAGTTCGTGCAGCAGCTCGACCCGATCGGCGAAGCAGGCGTAGACGACCGGGCGGGTGACCTTCATCCGGTCGGCCACCGCGGCCATGGTCACCGCGCCGATGCCCTGCTCGACGGCGATGGCGAGGGCGGCGTCGAGCACCTGCGGCCGTCGGCGTTCCGGCCCGAGATGGGCGGCGCGGCGGCGCGGCTGCACGGTCGGGTCGGTGGTCATCGCGTCCAACTCTAGCAGTGCGCGCCGCGGCCACCGGAACAGTTCCTACATGACTGTAGGATAATGATACGGTGGCGTAGGAATTGATCCGCGATCAGGAGTCACCGATGACCCAAGGCCTGTTCAACCCGAAGACCTGCGATTTCGCCGAGTTCGACGCCGAGACCCGCCGCCTGCTGCGGGCGACCGTCGACTGGTTCGAGCACCGCGGCAAGGCCGCGCTCAAGCGCGACGACCGCGACCGGATCTGGTACGCGGAGTTCCTCGACTTCGTCAAGCGCGAGCGGGTGTTCGCCACCTTCCTCACCCCGGCGGCCGAGGCCGCGGGCGACCCGAACAAGCGCTGGGACACCGCGCGCATCGCCATGATGAGCAAGATCCTCGGCTTCTACGGCATGTCCTACTGGTACGTCTGGCAGGTCACCATCCTGGGCCTCGGCCCGATCTGGCAGAGCGACAACGCCACCGCGCGCCGCAAGGCCGCCGCCGGGCTGGACTCGGGGGAGATCTTCGCCTTCGGCCTGTCGGAGAAGGAGCACGGCGCCGACGTGTACTCCACCGACATGGTGCTCGACCCCGACCCGGCCGGTGGCTTCCGCGCGCACGGCGGCAAGCACTACATCGGCAACGGCAATCTGGCCCGGATGGTCTCGGTGTTCGGCCGCCGCGCCGACAAGCCGATCATCGACAGCGCCCAGGCCCTGCGCTCGGCGCCGACCGAGGACGATTACGAGGGGTATCTGTTCTTCGTCGCCGATTCCCAGCACGAGAACTACCACTTGCGCCGCAATGTGGTCGACAGCCAGATGTATGTGGCCGCCTTCGATCTCGAGGACTACCCGGTGGCCGAGGAGGACATCCTGCACCGGGGCTCGGCCGCCTTCCACGCCGCGATGAACACCGTCAACGTGGGCAAGTTCAACCTCGGCTTCGGCGCGATCGGCGCCTGTGAGCACGCCTTCCACGAGGCGATCGACCACGCCGAGAACCGGGTGCTGTTCGGGCACCGGGTCACCGAGTTCCCGCAGGTCCGCACGCTGATCACCGAGTCCTACGCGCGGCTGGCGGGCATGCGGCTCTACAGCGAACGGGCGATCGACTACCTGCGCTCGGCCTCGCCGCGGGACCGGCGCTACCTGCTGTTCAACGCCATCGAGAAGATGACGGTGACCCGCCAGGGCCAGCGGGTGATCGAGGACCTCGCCGATGTGATCGCCGCGCGCGGTTTCGAGAACGACATGTACTTCCCGATGGCCATGCTCGGGCTGTTCGGCCTGCCGCGCCTCGAGGGCACCGTGCACGTGAACATGGCTCTGTCGCTGAAGTTCATGGCCAACTACATGTTCCATCCCGCCGACGCCGGGCTGGCGGCGCTGGGCGTGCTCCCGGGCGCGGGCACGGTCGGCCGCGGCACCGTCCGCACCGTGGCCGGGGCACTGAGCTGGTCGAGCAGGCGCCTGACGCCGACGGTCGGCAAGGTGGTCCCCAAGCTGCGCGCCGAACTCGGCGGCGCCGACTACCCGCCGGTCCGCACCCGCCGCGACGCCGCCGACGACGAATTCCTGTTCCGGCAGGGCCCCAGCAGCGGGCTGGGCCGGATCCGCTTCGCCGACTGGCGCCCGATCTTCGAGCGGTTCGCGCACGTGCCGAACGTCGCGGTGTTCCTCGACCAGGTGCTGGCCCTGCAGGCCCTGCTGGCCGCGGCGACCCCGACCGCCGAGCAGCAGCGCGATGTGGACTTCCTGTTCGCGCTCGGTGAGCTGTTCACCGCGGTGCCCTACGCGCAGCTCATCCTCGAGCAGGCCGAGATCGAGGGCACCGACACCGATCTGCTCGATCAGCTCTTCGACGGGTTCGTGCGCGAGTTCTCCCGGCACGCGCTCACCCTGCACAGCAAGCCCGACGCCACCCGCGCCCAGCAGGTCCGCGCGATCGACCTGGTGCGCAGGCCGGTCGCCGACGCGGCCCGGGTGGAGCGGGTGCTGGCCGCGGCGCGGGCCGTCGCGGGGACCTACCGGATGACCCCGTGAGGTCAGCGCGCCGGTAGCTGGTCCAGGTGGTCGCGGCGGCCGGTGCCGCGCAGCGGATTGGCGGTGGGGAAGGTGATCGAGGGCAGCGTCACCCACATGCGCACGCGGGTGCCGTTCGCGTCCTGGGTGAACTCCAGGTCCTCGGTGAGCACCCGCATCATCTCCACGCCGCGACCACGGAAACCGGGATCGGTGGGGGTCGGGACCCAGCGGCCGGTGTCGGTGATCTCGAGGACCACGCGGTCGCCCTCGCAGGTCGCGGTGAGGGTGACCCGGCCGGGTTCGCTGTCGCGGTAGGCGTGTTCGACGCTGTTGCTGCACGCCTCGTTGGCGGCGGCGACCAGGTCGGCGGCTAGGTCGTGCGGCACCGCGGCGGTGGCGAACCAGCGGTAGAGACTGCGCCGCAGGCCGGTGAGTTCCGCGGCGGCGGCGGGGATGTCGACGTGCAGCGGTTCGGGGGGCTGACGGTAGACGACCATGGCGACGTCGTCGTCGTAGCCGGCCGCCGGGGCCAGCCGCGAGAGCACCGCGTCGGCGACATCGCGGGGCAGCGCGGCCCCGGTCTCGCTGAGCACGTCGGCGATCTTGACGAAGCCCTCTTCGATGTCGTACCCGCGCTGCTCCACCAGCCCGTCGGTGAACAGCACGAGGGTGGCTCCCGGCGGCAGCGCGGTGGTGGCCTCGGGCCTGCGCGGGGTGTCGAAGGTGGCCAGCGGCACCGCGCGCCCGCCTTCCAGCACCCGGCCCGGCCCGCCGGGCGGGGCCAGCACCGGTGGCATGTGCCCGGCATTGGAGTAGCGGACCATCCCGCGCGCCGGATCGAGGACCGCCGCGCACACGGTGGTACACATCGCGCCCGGGATCCGCCCGGCGACGGTGTCGAGCTCGGCCAGCAGCTGGGCCGGTCCGGCCCCGCGCAGCAGCAGCGCGCGGGCCGCGGTGCGCAACTGGCCCATCACCACCGCCGCGGACAGACCACGGCCGACGCAGTCGCCGACCACCACACCGATGGTGCCGTCGCGCAGCGGCACCACGTCGTACCAGTCGCCCCCGATCTCGAGCGGGGGCAGCGCGGGTTCGTAGTGCACCGAGAACCGCGGCGGCAGTTCGATCGGGCCGAGCATGGCGCGCTGCAACGTCAGCGAGGTGGCGCGCGCCTGGTCGAAGTTACGGGCGCGCTGCAGCGCCACGCTGAGATGACCGACCAGCAGCGAGTACAGCGCCCAGTCGGCGGCGCTGACCGCGCGCGGCGCGCCGAAACGCACCCACAGGGCGGCGTCGCCGGTCTCGCCGAGCGGCGCGACGACGGCCTCGACGCCCTCGTCCTCGCTGGTGATGGCCGACAGGCCGCGCGCGGTCTGCCTGCGCGCGCGATCCAGCAGCGCGCGCACCTCGTCGTCCAGCGGCACCTCGGCGCCGACGTTCTCCCGCACCGGGGTCGCGGTGGCGGCGGTCAGTTCGGGTCCGGACCCGCTGGGCGGCGCACCGCAGGAGTACACGTCGGGGCGTCCGGTGCGGCTGGGCCACACCGCGACCAGCGCGGTCCGCGCGCCCATGGTGCGGCGCAGCTCGTCGAGCCCGACGGCGAGCACCTCGACCATGCTGGTGGCCGCGCCGACCGCGGTGGCCAGGCGTGAGGCGGCCTGATCGCGGGCCTGCGCGTCGTGCTCGGCGGTGACATCGCGGACGGTGCCGACGAAGATGCGCTCGTTGTTCTCCTGGCGCACCAGCGAGCTCGCGCTCACCGCCAGCCAGCGCTCGCGCCCGTCGCGATGCCGCACCGGCATCACGAAACGCGAAGCCTCCGTACCGATCTGGGGATAGCCCTCGCGGTCGGGCAGCACCCACGGATGCGGCAGCGCGAAGGGCACCTCGTCGGCGCCGTAGCCGGTGAGCACCCCGAAGGCCGAGTTCACCTCGACGATGGTGCCCTGCGCGTCGGCGACGAAGAACCCGTCCTGCAGCGATTCCACCAGCGCGGTGCGGAAGGCGTCGCGCCCGGCCAGATCCTCGGCGCGCGAGCGCTGCTGCTCGTAGCGGCGGGTGCCGTCCAGATAGCCGCGGGTGGCGATGTCCAGGGCCGCCATGGTCTGTAGCAGGAACTCCAGCGCCACCTCGGCCCGGCGCGAATCCGCCTGCGCCCCGGCGAACTCGGCGACCGCGCGGAAGTGGTGTTCGGTGAGGTCGAGCAGGCTCACGCCCTCGACCAGGGCACGCCTGCCCAGGTCGTAGCCCTCGGAGAGCCCCTCCTGGCCGGGCGCGGCGACATGGCGGCGTAGTGCTGCCGAATAGTCGTCGAGAAATGCGGCCAGGCCTGCGCTCATCGGCAACCTCTCATGGGCAGGCGCCGCGGAATCGGGCCGCGAGCACCAGTGCGTCGTCGGTGTCCTTGGCATCGCGGGCGAGCAGGTCACCCGCGACGGTGGCGGCCGGGCGGGCCAGATCGATCGATTCCGGGCCGACGGGCACGATCCCGTCGGTGGCCATCAGCAGCAGGTCGCCGGGCCGGATCGGCAGCGTCTGCGGCTGCAGGTGCGAGGGCAGCCGGTAGCCGACGATGCCGCCGGTGAGCAGCATGGTCGCGCGCAGTTCCGGCCCGGCCGGACCCAGCGTGAGCAGCCGCGACTCGACATTGCCGACCCCGAGCCACTGCAGCGTCTCACCCGGCCCGATGAGGGCCAGCGAGACCGCGGCGCCGCGGGTCTCGACCATCGCGCGATGGCACAGCACCATCAACACATCCAGCGGTTCGCCGCGATTGTCGGAGAGGATGACCGCGGCCCGGTCGGCCGCGTCGGCCGCGGCGGCACCGTGACCGAGGCCGTCGAGCACGCCGAAGAGCACCCCGCCGTCGCCGGTGTCCAGGACGAGCGCCCGGTCACCGGAGACGTCCTGACCGGGCAGTGCCCGACCGGCCGTCGACCATTCCGTGCGGCCGATGATCCCGTCTTCATGCACCCTCGGGTACCCACTTCCACATCTCGATCAACGTCCCGCGACCCGGGGCGGAATCGATGGTGAGCCGGTCCATCAAGCGGCGCGCACCGGGCAGGCCGAGACCGAGTCCACGGCCGGTGGAGAAGCCGTCCTCCAGGGCGCGCGGGATGTCTCTGATGCCGGGCCCCTGGTCCTCGGCCTGGACGATCAGCGCACGACGGCCGTCGCGCTGATCGACGAGCAGCCGGATCTCGCCGCTGCCCGCGTAGCTGGTGATGTTGCGCGCGATCTCGGAGATCGCGGTCGAGATCATGGTGCGATCGGTGAGGGTGAAGCCGAGTTGTGCCGCCAGCTCGTGTCCGGCCTGGCGGGCTGTCACGATGTCCTCGGACACCTTGACCGCGATCGCAACCTGCTCAGCGGCCACTGTCACGACCGTCTCGTCGGCTGCGCGGGTGCCGGTTCAGCCAGGCCAGGCCCTCCTCGAGATCCAGCGCGGTGTGCATGTCCTCGAAGGTCAGGCCCAGCTGGACCATGGCGAAGGCGACCTCGGGCTGGAGCCCGACGATGACCGTCTCGGCGCCGCGCAGCTGGGTCATGTGCGCGATGGTGCGCAGCGAGCGCGCCGCGAAGGAATCCATCACGTCGATCGCGGTGACGTCGACGATGATGCCGGTCGCGCGATAGCGGCTGACCTGCTTCATCAGGTCGTCCTGCAGGCGCTCGGTGTCGCTGTCGGTCAGGGCCGACTGCACCGAGGCGATCAGGTACGTGCCCTGTTTGAGAATGGGAACCGGCATGGCGGAGGTATCAGCGCCCGTCGCGCTCGCCGAGGCGCTCGGTGACCCGGGAGACCTCGTAGCCGAGCAGCCGCTCCGCTTCCTCGATACCACCCTGCAGGTCGCCGACCGCGTTCATCTTCGACAGGTCGAGGCCGATCGTCACCAGGGTGAGCGCGATCTCCGAGGACAGCCCGGTGATGATGACATTGGCGCCCATCAGGCCCGAGGCGTCGACGGTCTGCACCAGGTGGTTGGCCACCACGGAGTCGATCGCGGGCACACCGGTGATGTCGATGACGACCACCTTCGCGCGGTTGGCGCGGATGGCGCGCAGCAGCTGCTCGGTGAGCTGACGGGCGCGCTGGGAGTCGAGCACACCGATGATCGGCAGGATGAGCAGCTGCTCGCGCACCTGCAGCACCGGGGTGGACAGCTCGCGGATGGCCTCCTGCTGACGGCTGATGACGCGCTCGCGCTCCTGGACGAACGACACACCCACGGTGTTGGCGATGCGGTTGGCGGCGGGCTCGTAGGCGTCGAGCACCTGGTTGAGCATCTCGAAGTCGGACATGTACTTCGAGAACAGCGAGCGGGCCAGCACGTCGCGCAGCAACAGCACGATGCCCAGGATCTCGTCGGTCTCCACGCCGCGGGGCACGATGCGTTCGGACAGGTCGCGGGCGTAGGCCTGCAGGGCCTCGACGCTACCGGTCTCGAGCACCTCGACGTAGTTGTCGAAGATCGAGGTGGCCTCGGAGAAGATCTCCTCCGGGGTCATCGCGGTGAGCAGCTGGGCCTCGGTGATGCGGCGGGCCCATTCCTCGCGCAGCGCGGTGCGGTTCTGCCGGAGGTGTTCGACCAGCTGGGGGAGCAGGTTGTCGACAGGGCGTGCGGGCAGCGAATCCGACGAAAGACTCGTGGACACCTCGGACATGGAAACTCCTGCCCCTTTCGACGACATTCTCCGTGCGCACGGCGCGCATCGATTCGAGCCTACTCATACCCCCTCCGCGGTGCTGCCCAAACCTGCGGGTTGCGCCACACCGGCGGGCATATCCGGAGCAAACCCGCGTTGGAGGGCGCCGAGCGCGCGATCGAGGTAGACGGTGAGATCGGCGTCACCCCGTTCGACCCACGCGTCGTAGGCGGCTCTGGCCGCGGCCAGGGTGGTGCGCCCGACGGCCAGCGGCACCAGGTCGTTCGCGGTGGTGCCCAGTCTGCGGGCGGCGAACTCGCCGACCGCGCGTTCCCAGGCGTCGTAGTGCGCGCCCGCGCCCGCCGAGAGCGCGGGCACCGCCGAGACCAGCCGCATCCGGGTGCGCAGTTCGGGGATGTCCTCGGCGCGATAGCGGTTGGCCGCCACCACGATCCGGCGCACCGCGGCCATCATCGGTTCGTCGTCGGGTACCCCGGCGAAGGCGGCGCGCAGGTCGGCGACCTCGTCGTCGAACTGGTGCCAGAGCACCTCGGCCTTGCTGGGGAAGTAGCGGAAGAAGGTGCGTTCGCTCACGCCCGCCTCGGCGGCGATGCGTTCGACGGTGATCTCGTCGAAGCCGTACTCGGCGAACAGTCGCATCGCGATGACTTCGAGTTCGCGGCGCGTGGTGCGCGGGGGGCGGCCGCGGTGGGTGCGCGGCGTCGGGGCGGACATGGATACAGCGTAGGGACAAAGTCCCGGTCCCCTTGATTATGTCAGTGGCTGACGTTAATCTTCGGTCATGTTCGTGGCCCACCTCACATGGCCCGAGGCGGGTGTCTGCGCCGCCGCGGGAGTGATCCTGCTCATCCCGCTCGGCGCGACCGAGCAACACGGCCCGCACCTGCCGCTGTCCACCGACAGCGATATCGCCGCCGCGCTGTGCGCCCGCGTCGCCGCCGAGCGTGCCGACGTGCTCGTCGCCCCGGCCGTGCCCTACGGCGCCAGTGGTGAGCACGCCGGATTCCCCGGCACCCTCTCGATCGGGCAGGCGGCGCTCGAGCTGCTGGTGGTGGAACTGTGCCGGTCGGCCACCGACACCTTCTCCCGGATCGTGCTGGTCAACGGGCACGGCGGCAATATCGAGGCGCTGCGCCGCGCGGTCACGCTGCTGCGCGCGGAATCGCGCGAGGTGCGGCTGTACTCACCCGGCTATGGCGGCGACCCGCACGCGGGCCGCACCGAGACCTCGATCCAACTCGCGCTGCACCCCGACCGGGTGCGCGCCGAACTGGCCGTACCGGGCGACACCCGCGAGCTGGCCGAGCTGCTGCCCGAACTGCGCGCCGGTGGTGTCCGCGCCGTGAGCCCCAACGGGGTCCTCGGCGATCCCACCGGGGCCGGGCCCGAGGAGGGCGAAGCCCTGCTGAAACACGCGACCACCGCACTACTGGACGACCTGGGCCGCTGGTGGCCGCAGGATCATGAGGAAGGACCCCGTCGATGAATCCCTGGTTCGAGACCGTCGCCGAGGCGCAGCGCCGCGCCCGCAAGCGCCTGCCGAAATCGGTGTACGGCGCGCTGATCGCGGGCTCGGAACGCGGCCAGACCATCGAGGACAACCAGACCGCGTTCACCGAGCTCGGCTTCGCCCCGCACTGCGCGGGCCCGATCGGCGACCGCGATCAGTCCACCACCGTGCTCGGTCAGCCGGTGTCCATGCCGGTGCTCATCTCGCCGACCGGCGTGCAGGCCGTGCACCCCGACGGTGAGGTGGCCGTGGCCAGGGCCGCCGCCGCGCGCGGCATCGCCATGGGGCTGAGCTCCTTCGCGAGCAAGCCGGTGGAAGAGGTCGTGGCGGCCAACCCGTCGACCTTCTTCCAGCTGTACTGGTGTGGCGACAGGGACCAGATCCTGGAGCGGATGGACCGGGCGAAGAAGGCCGGTGCCGTCGGGCTCATCCTCACCCTGGACTGGTCGTTCTCGCACGGCCGCGACTGGGGCAGCCCGGTCATCCCGGAGACACTGAACCTGCGCGCCATGATGCGGTTCGCCCCGCAGACCCTGGCCCGTCCGCGCTGGCTGGCCACCTACCTGCGCTCGGGCAGCATCCCCGACCTGACCGCCCCCAATATGGCCGTCGGCGGCGGCGCGGCGCCGGGCTTCTTCGGCGCCTACGGCGAATGGATGCAGACCCCCGCCCCCGACTGGGCCGACGTGGCCTGGATCTGCGACCAGTGGGACGGCCCGGTGCTGCTCAAGGGTGTGATGCGGGTCGACGACGCGCTGCGCGCGGTCGACGCGGGCGTGGCGGGCATCTCGGTCTCCAACCACGGCGGCAACAACCTCGACGGCACCCCCGCCGCCATCCGCGCCCTGCCGGTTCTCGCCGACGCGGTGGGCGACCAGATCGAGGTCCTGCTCGACGGCGGCATCCGCCGCGGCAGCGACGTGGTCAAGGCCGTGGCCCTGGGCGCCCGCGCCGTCCTCATCGGCCGCGCCTACCTCTGGGGCCTGGCCGCCAACGGCCAGGCGGGCGTCGAGAACGTCCTCGACATCCTCCGCGGCGGCATCGACTCCGCCCTGCTCGGCCTGCGCAAAACCGCCGTCACCGATCTCACCCGCGACGACATCGTCATCCCCACCGGCTTCGAACGCGCCCTGGGCGTCCCCGCGGGGGAAAACCATTCCGGCAACCGGGATTTCACGAATTCCACGGAGGTCGTCACCGCCCCCACTGGCTAGGATCGCCGCCGGTCCGGTCACCCGTGGCGGCTCGGTTCCCGCCGACCGGACACGGGTAGGTCGGGTGGTTCCTGATCCGGATCAGGCTCCGGCGGGGTCCGGGTTCGCCCGGCGTAGCTCCGGTGGGGTCGCGCCGGTGGTGCGGTGGTGGTCGACCAGGACGTCGTAGATCTCGGCGAGGGCCGTGAGCTGGCTGCGGTCGAGCACATCGATCATGTGCCTGCGTACGCTGCGGACGTGGGCGGGCGCGGCCGTGGTGAGCAGTTGCCCACCGGCGGGGGTGAGGCGCGCGACGGTGCGGCGCGCGTCGTGCGGCATGGTCTCGCGGGAGACCAGGCCGCGCTTCTGCATGCGGGTGATCTGATGCGAGAGCCTGCTCTGCGACCACTCCAGGGCGCCGGCCAGGTCGGCGAAGGTGAGCCGCTGACCCGGCGCGTCGGCCAGGTAGACCAGCACCGAGTATTCGACATAGCTCAGGTTGGCCGCCCGGCCCGCGTCGCGTCCGATCGCCGCGGCGATCAGGTCGCGGGTTCGCACGTAGCCGAGCCAGGCGCGCATTTCGACATCATCGAGCCACTGTGGATCCGTCACGATCGAGCTCCAGATTCTCCGGTGCAGGCTTCGGGGTGGAACGGTGCACGCCCCGCCACCGCCCGGAGAATGGGTAGCACCGTTTGGGTTGAACGTGCAACCTCGATCATGGTTCGGCTTGCCGGGTCTTCGTCACAAAGGGTCGCCTTACCTGCGGCGCGATGACGGTGCTCGATAGGCTTCGGATCGCTTTGTGACCAGCCCGCCCTGCCCGAAGGAGTGCGATCCGTGACCGCGCCGGAGTTCCGCTATTCCGATCTGCTGCCGATCGGCGCCGACGAGACGCCCTACCGCCTGCTCACCACCGAGGGGGTCAGCACGTTCGAGCACAACGGGCGCACCTTCCTGCAGGTGGAGCCCGAGGCGCTGCGCCTGCTCACCGAGACGGCGATCCACGACATCAGCCACTACCTGCGCCCCGCGCACCTGGCTCAGCTGCGCAAGATCATCGACGACCCGGAATCCTCGGGCAACGATCGCTTCGTCGCGCTGGACCTGCTCAAGAATCTCAACATCTCCGCGGGCGGCGTGCTGCCCATGTGCCAGGACACCGGCACCGCGATCGTGATGGGCAAGAAGAGCGAGGGCGTGCTCACCGGCGTCGACGACGCCGAGTGGATCAGCCGCGGCGTGTACGACGCCTACAACCGGCTCAACCTGCGCTACTCGCAGCTCGCCCCGATCACCATGTGGGACGAGAAGAACACCGGTTCCAACCTGCCCGCGCAGATCGAGCTGTACTCGACCGAGGGCACCCCGGACAACCCGGTCTACAAGTTCCTGTTCATGGCCAAGGGCGGCGGCTCGGCCAACAAGTCCTTCCTGTACCAGGAGACCAAGGCCGTCCTGAACCCCGAGCGCATGCTCGAGTTCCTCGACGAGAAGATCCGCTCGCTGGGCACCGCGGCCTGCCCGCCGTACCACCTCGCGGTGGTCATCGGCGGCACCAGCGCCGAATTCGCCCTGAAGACCGCGAAGTACGCCTCCGCGCACTACCTGGACAATCTGCCCACCGAGGGTTCGATCACCGGCCACGCCTTCCGCGATCTCGAGCTCGAGGAAGAGGTCTTCCAGCTCACCCGCGAGTTCGGCATCGGCGCCCAGTTCGGCGGCAAGTACTTCTGCCACGACGTGCGCGTGGTGCGCCTGCCTCGCCACGGCGCCTCCTGCCCGGTCGCCATCGCGGTCTCCTGCTCGGCCGACCGCCAGGCCCTGGCCAAGATCACCAAGGACGGCATCTTCCTCGAGCAGCTGGAAACAGAACCGGCGCAGTACCTTCCGGAGCAGACCGAGGACATCCTCGGCGGCGACGTGGTGAAGATCGACCTCAACCGCCCGATGGACGAGATCCGCACCGAACTGTCGAAATACCCGGTGAAGACCCGGCTTTCGCTCACCGGCCCACTGGTGGTGGCCCGCGACATCGCGCACGCCAAGATCAAGGAACGCCTCGACGCGGGCGAGCCCATGCCGCAGTACCTGCGCGACATGGCCGTCTACTACGCGGGCCCGGCCAAGACTCCCGAGGGCTACGCCTCCGGCTCCTTCGGCCCCACCACCGCCGGTCGCATGGACTCCTATGTCGACCAGTTCCAGGCCGCGGGCGGCTCGATGATCATGCTCGCCAAGGGCAACCGCTCGGCCCAGGTCACCAAGGCCTGCCACGAGCACGGCGGCTTCTACCTCGGCTCCATCGGCGGCCCGGCCGCGCGCCTGGCGCTGGACTGCATCAAGAACGTCGAGGTGCTCGAATACCCCGAGCTCGGCATGGAAGCGGTCTGGAAGATCGACGTCGAGGACTTCCCGGCGTTCATCGTCGTCGACGACAAGGGCAACGACTTCTTCGCCGAGACGTCCAAGCCGATCGCGCTGCGCGTGCGCACCCGCTCGAAGGAACGCGTCTGACAGCGGCCTGTCGCGTGTAATGTGACGCGCGACAGGACACGCCAGGTGACGGGGGTGCGGATGACAGCCACCGGAGTGCCCGGCGGACGCTTCACGCGAGGCGCGAAGCTCGGGCAACTGGCCGCGGGGCAGGCGATGCGCGGGGTCGGCAGGCGGCTGTCGATGATCGGGCGCACCGAGGAGGCCCGGCAGGTGCTGGCCGAACGCTCGGCCATGACCACCGCCCAGCAGATCGTCGCGGTGCTCGGGAGCATGAAGGGCTCGGCCATGAAGCTGGGGCAGATGGCCTCGGTGCTGGACCTGGACTTCGTGCCCGAACGGCACCGCGACGAGTTCCGCGGCCAGCTGGCCGCGCTGCGCGATCAGGCCCCCGCCGTGCCCTTCGCCAAGATCCGCCGGGTGATCGAGGACGATCTCGGCCCGCTGGGGCGGGTCTTCGCCGACTTCGACGAGACCGCGCTCGCGGCGGCCTCGATCGGCCAGGTGCACCGGGCGCGGCTGCACGACGGGCGCGAGGTGGCGGTCAAGGTCAAATACCCCGGGATCGAGCGCGCGGTGCACGCCGATATCGGCAACCTGGAATTCCTGGGCAAGATGGGCCGCTCGGTGCTGCCCAGCGTGGCCGACACCGGCGTGCTCGAGGAGGTCGCCGACAATCTGCGCAGCGAGCTGGACTATCTGCGCGAGGCCCGCACTCAGCACCGGGTGGCGCAGCGCTACCGCGGCCACCCGCTGGTGCAGATCCCCGACGCGATCGGCGAACACTGCTCGCACAACGTGCTGGTGACCGAATTCGTCGACGCGCGCCCCTTCGCCCACCTGCAGACGCTGCCCGACGCCGACCGTGACCACTTCGGCGAGCTGATCTACCGCTTCTACATCGGCACCCTCTTCGCCGAAAACGAGTTCTGCGGCGACCCGCATCCGGGCAATGTGCTGCTGGCCGCCGACGGCAGGCTCGCCTTCGTCGACTTCGGGCTCTACAACGAGATGGACCCCGTGCACGTCGATTTCGAACGTTCGTGCCTGCGCGCGGCCGCCGAGGGACGCCCCGAGGACCTGTACGCGGCCTGGGTCGAGCGCGGCATCATCGACCCGGAGGCGGGCGTCACCGTCGAGGAGTGCGAGGCCTATGTGTGGGCGGTGACCGGCTGGCACCTGTTCGACGAAGAGGTCACCATCACCCCCGAACTGGCCACCGGCGCGCTGCTGCTCGCCATCGACCCGCGCTCCTCGGAGTTCCAGGGCATGCACCGCCAGTTCCTGCCGCCCGAGCACATCTTCTCCCGCCGTGCCGACCTGTTCACCTTCGCCACCCTCGGCCAGTTGCGGGTCACCGCGAACTGGCATCTGCTGGCCCGCGAATGGCTCTACGGGGATCCCGCGCCCACCGAGGCTGGCCGCGAGTTCGAGCGGTGGCGCCACCGCGCGCGCTGAGCGCCGCGAAACCGTCACCGGCGCAACTCCGCTCGCTCACACGGTGCTGACCTGCGTCTACGTCGAGCTGTAGTAGCTTGGTCGACGACAAGCGACGGCGCGGGAAGGGAGTGTGGTGGGTACCTCTGCCGATGGTTCCCGTCGCGCGTTCGGCCCGCGGACCCTCCCGGTCGCCGTGCTGCTGGTTCTCACCACGCTGTGCGCGCTGGTGATCGACTGCACCACCGTGCACCACGACGACCACCACGCGGGCACCGTCGCCGTGGTCGCGGGCGTCGCCGATGTGGTGGTGCCCGATCACCCACTGCTGCCGGACCACTGCCTCGCCGACGTCGCGGCCCCCGACAGCGCGCTCGTCCTGCCCGCCCTCGCCGCGCTCACCGCGGTGCTGCTCGTCCTCGTCGCCGCCCTTGGCCTGCCCGCGCTCGCCGGGCGTGGACCCCCGCGCGTCACCCCGCGGTCGCGCCCCGGCCGCGACATCCTCATCCATCACTGCCTCTGCCGACGCTGACCGGTCAGCGCCAGGCCTGTTCCCCAGGGGACAGGCCGGTGTTCGCATGCCCGTGTTCGTTCGCGCCGCCGTGCCCGGCGGCCGACTCAGGAAGCGACAGACATGCAGGAATTCGTGCTCGACAGGACCGCTCGCGTCATCGCCGACCGGCCCCACGACCTCGTCGGCAATACCCCGGTGATGTGGGTGGGCGCCCCGCTGGCCGGACCCGACCGGGGGTTCTGGGCCAAGCTGGAAGGCTTCAACCCCGGCGGGATGAAGGACCGCCCCGCCCTGCACATGGTGCGCCGCGCCGAGGAGCGCGGTGATCTGGTGCCCGGCGCGCGGATCGTCGAATCCAGCAGCGGCACCTTCGGTCTCGGCCTCGCGCTGGCGGGGCTGGTGCACGACCACCCGGTGACGGTGGTCACCGACCCCGGCCTGGAACCCATCGTGGACCGCATGCTCACCGCCTTCGGCGCGCGCGTCGAACGCGTCGAGCGGCCGCATCCGGTGGGCGGCTGGCAGCAGGCCCGCCGCGACCACGTGACCGCCGCCCTCGCCGCCGACCCCACTGCCTGGTGCCCGGACCAGTACAGCAATCCCGACGCCCCCGACGGCTACGCGAGCCTGGCCAAGGAGCTGCTCGAGCAGCTCGGCCGGGTCGACGTGCTGGTGTGCGCGGTCGGCACCGGCGGCCACTCCGCCGGGGTCGCGAGCTACCTCCGCGGACACCACCCGGCGCTGCGGCTGATCGGAGTCGACACGGTGGCCTCGACCATCTTCGGCCAGCCCGCGGGACCGCGGCTGATGCGGGGGCTCGGCTCCAGCATCCGCCCGGTCAATGTCGACTACGGGGCGTTCGACGAGGTGCACTGGGTGGCCCCGGCCGAAGCCGTCTGGGCCTGTCGCACCCTGGCCGCCACGCACTACGCCACCGGCGGCTGGAGCGTGGGCGCGGTCGCGCTGGTCGCGGGCTGGGCCGCGCGCACCGCCGACCCGGACACCCGGATCGCCGCGGTGTTCCCCGACGGCCCGCACCGCTACTTCGACACCGTCTACAACGACGCCTACTGCCGCGACCACGACCTGCTCACCGGACTGCCGCCGCGCGAACCCGCGGTCCTCGCGCATCCCGGGGAGCGGACCGTGCGGTCCTGGACCCGCTGCCCGGTCGTCGTCGACCCGGCCGCGCCGGTGCTCGCATGACGACGCTGCGGGCCTTCGCCGGGTTCGACCTGCCCGCCCGGCTGCTGATGATCAACCAGTTCGGCATCAACCTGGGCTTCTACATGTTGATGCCGTACCTGGCCGGATACCTGGCGGGCCCCGTGGGTCTGGCGGCCTGGGCGGTCGGACTGGTGCTGGGCGTGCGGAACTTCTCCCAGCAGGGCATGTTCCTGCTCGGCGGCACCCTGGCCGACCGGCTCGGCTACAAACCGCTCATCGTGGCGGGCTGTCTGCTGCGCACCGCCGGATTCGCCGCGCTGGTAGTCGCCTCGTCGCTGCCCATGCTGCTGATCGCCTCCGCCGCCACGGGTTTCGCCGGGGCACTGTTCAATCCGGCCGTGCGCGCCTATCTCGCCGCCGAGGCGGGGGAGCGGCGGGTGGAGGCCTTCGCGGTGTTCAACGTGTTCTATCAGGCGGGCATCCTGGCCGGACCGCTCGTCGGTATCGCCCTGCTGGGACTGGACTTCCGGTGGGTCGCGGCGGTGGCGGCGGCGGTGTTCGCGGTGCTCACGGTGGCGCAGCTGTGCGCGTTGCCGCAGCGGCGCGGGGTGGTCACCGGCACGTCGGTGCTGGCCGACTGGCGTGCCATCGCGGGCAACCGGCGCTTCCTCGCCTTCGCCGTCGCGATGGGCGGGTCGTATGTGCTCTCGTTCCAGGTGTATCTGGCATTGCCGCTGCACGCGGAGTTCGTCGCCGGGGCGAGCGGGGCACAGGCGCTCACGGCCGCGGTGTTCGTGATCTCGGGCGTGGTCGCCATCGCCGGGCAGTGGCGGATCACCGCCTGGTTCCGGCGGCGGTGGGGCACCGAGCGCGGACTGGTCGTCGGGCTCGGGGTGCTGGCGTCGGCCTTCGTGCCGCTGGCGCTGGTGCCGGGGCCGGACGGGGTCGGTCCGGTGGTCGCGGCGGGGGCCCTGCTGGTGTCGGCGGCGGTGCTCGCGCTCGGCACGGCGGCGGTGTTCCCGTTCGAGATGGACACCGTCGTCGCCATGGCCGACGGCAAGCTGGTCGCCACCCACTACGGCTTCTACAACACTGTGGTCGGCGTCGCCATCCTGGCCGGGAACCTGGCAACCGGCGCGGTCCTCGGCGCCGCCAGGGCCGCGGGTGCCGACCGGCTGGTCTGGTTGGGCATCCTGCTGATCGGCGTGCTCACCGCGGTCGCGGTCGGCCGCGCGCTGTGCCCCGACCAGGGACGCCACCGCCGGTCGTCGGCCCTGCCCGCCTACACCGCCGCCCCCGGACGCTGGCCGGTGCGCACCGGGTCCGGGGACGATCGGCCGCACTCCGCGGGCCGGGCGGAGGTCGATAGAATCCGCGCATGAGGACTGTGCCCGGCCGCGCGGCCGACCGGATACTGGTGACGCTCACGGCCGCGGTGGTGCTCACCGCCGCGGCCGGGGGCCTCGCCCACGCCCACCCGACCGGGACCGACCAGCGCGAACAGTCCCAGTCCGCCGCGGGCACCGAGGGCCTCGACCCCGCCCTGGCCGCCGCCTACACCCTCGCCGAACAGCGGGCCCACGCCGAGGGTGTCCCCCTGTCGATCACCTCCGGCTACCGCACGCCTGAACAGCAGGAACAACTGTGGCAGGACGGCCTGGCCACCTACGGCGACCCCGCCGAGGCCCGCCGCTGGGTCCTCCCACCCGCCGAATCCACCCACGTCTCCGGCCACGCCATCGACGTAGGCCCCCAGGCAGGCGCCCAGTGGCTCGAGACCAACGGCAACCGCTGGGGCCTGTGCCGCACCTTCGACAACGAGTGGTGGCACTTCGAGCTGGTCACCGTGCCGGGCACCCCGTGCCCGCCGACGGTGCCCGACGCGAGTCAGCGCTGACCCGCCCGGGGCGCCGGGGTGCTATCCCGGCGCCGCGGGCCGGGGTCAGCGCAGGGTGGCGAAGAAGGTCCTGATGTCGGCGACGTGGGCGGCCGGTTCCTCCATGGCGACGAAGTGGTTGCCGGGGTTCTCCGACGGCCAGTGCGTGATCTTGTTGTCGCGTTCGGCGAGGGTGCGCATGAGCGGTGAACCGCCGCCGTAGACGCCGGTCGGCACCAGTTTCTGGCCGATCGGCCAGCCGAAGCCGCCGTCGCGCAGGCCCTCGTACATCGGCCACGACGAGCTGCCCGTGGTCTGGGTGAACCAGTACAGCGCCACATTGGTGAGGATGTGGTCGCGGTCGATCACGTCCTCGGCGAGCTCGGCCATCGGGGTGAATTCCTGGAACTTCTGCATCATCCACGCCAGCAGGGCCACCGGCGAATCGTTCCAGCCCAGCGCGAAGGTCTGCGGGGCCGCCTTCAGCAGGGCGTGGTGGTCGACGCCGCCGGTCATCCACTGCTGCATCTCGGCCCACTGCGCCTGGTCCTCGGCCGACATGGTCGGGACGTCGGCCTCGGTCGGCATGCCGATCCCGCCGTCGAGGTGCACGCCGATGACGTGCTCGGGCGCGACCAGGGCCAGCTCGGGGGCGATGTAGGCGCCGAGGTCGCCACCCTGGGCGCCGTAGCGGTCGTAGCCGAGCCGGTCCATCAGGGTGGCCCACATGCGGGCCACCCGGGCCGTGGTCATCCCGGACTCGGTCGGCGCGGCCGAGAAGGCGAAGCCGGGGACCGAGGGGATCACCACGTGGAAGGCGAGGGCGGGATCGAGACCGTGCGCGCGGGGATCGGTGAGCGGCCCGATGACGCGGGTGAACTCGACGAACGAATTCGGCCAGCCGTGGGTGAGCAGCAGCGGCACCGCGTCGGGCTCGGGGGAGCGCACGTGCACGAAATGCACGTCGAGACCGTCGATCTCGGTCAGGAACTGCGGGAACGCATTGAGGGCGGCTTCCTGTGCGCGCCAATCGAATTCGCCCGTCCAGTACTCGGCCAGCTCGCGCAGGTAGGTCGCGGGCACCCCGCGCTCCCAGCCCTCGCCCGGCAGTTGCGCGGCCCAGCGGGTGCGGGTGAGCCGGTCGGTCAGATCGTCGATGTCGGCCTGCGGAATGTCGATGCGGAACGGGCGGACAGTGCTCATGGGGTCGGGCTCCTCGATCTCGTCGGTGTGATTCCGACTCTAGAAAGCATCTAGGACAGGATCGGTCCTAGATGTGCGGGAGAATCGAATTCATGACCGATACCGCCGCCCGCCTGCTCCGACTGCTGTCCCTGCTGCAGATGCCGCGCGAGTGGCCGGGTAGCGAACTGGCCGAACGGCTCGGCGTCACCGATCGCACCGTGCGCCGCGATGTCGATCGCCTGCGCGAACTGGGCTATCCGGTGGTCGCGGCCCTGGGCGCCACCGGGGGCTACCGTCTCACCGCGGGCTCCGCGCTGCCACCCCTGGTGCTCGACGAGGAGGAGGCCGTGGCGGTGGCGGTCGGCCTGCGGGTGGCCACCGGTCAGGCCGTCGCCGGGATCGAGAACGCGTCGGTGCGCGCGCTCACCAAACTCGAACAGGTGCTCCCCGCCAAGCTGCGCAGGCGGGTACGCACGGTCGGCGCGGCGGTCGCGGTTCGGGTGGACGACGGACCGGCCGTCGACCCCGACGTGCTCACCGTCCTCGCGGCCGCCGTGACCAACCGGGAACGCCTGCGCTTGGGCTACCGGGACGCGGCGGGCACCGTCTCCCGGCGGCACGCGGAACCGCTCGGCGTGGTCGCCTCGGGCCGACGCTGGTACCTCGTCGCCTACGACCTGGACCGGGACGCCTGGCGCAGCTACCGGGCCGACCGGATCGAGGATCCCCGGCCCACCGGCGCCCGCGTCCTGGTCAGAGAACTCCCCGCCGCCGATCCCGCCGACTACGTCGCGGGACGCCGAACCGATTGGGGCACCCCGGAATACCGGGCCGAGGTCACCATCGAGGCGCCGCTCCACCGCGTCGCCGGTCGGCTCGGGGAGGAACCTGGCACCCTCGTCGCCGACGGTGCCACCAGCTGCCGCCTCACCGGCACCCGGGCCGACGATCCCGCCTGGCTCGCCGCCCGCCTGGTTACCCTGGGCGTGCCCTTCCGGCTCCACGACGCCCCCGAACTCGCCGCGCACCTGCGCACGCTCACCGATCGCGTCGCCCGGGCCCTCACCCCGCCGGGCCCGTGACCGCCGGGTCAGAGGCTGCCGGTGTCCTTGAGCACCCGGCGCGACTGGGCGAACAGCATGCCCACATTGACCGTCTTGCGACAGACCACGACCACCACCATGTCGTCGCGGCTCTCGGCGCGCAGGAACAGGTGGGTGAGGTTGTTGGAGTTCACCAGGATCTCCTGGAAGTAGTGCTCGTCGCTGCGGACGCCGCGCCGCTCCTTCCAGATGTCCTCGATCATCACCACATTGCGGCCCTGGAACAGGTCGAGGGTGGCGGCCGCGAGCAGGTCGAGGACCTCCGGCGGGTGGTTGTCGACGGTCTCCACCGACAGCAGCATGCCGGTCGACATGTCGATGATGCCCGCGGCGAGACAGTCGGGCACCTCGGCGCGCAGGGATTTGACCAGCCCGCCGAGTCGTTCGGTCATGGTGGCGGGGCCGGGATTACTGGTGGTCACGTGATCTTCTCGCTTCTCCGCCGGAGCGGGGAGTAGTACTCGTCCACGGTCGTGGACGGGGGAACCGGCTGTGGCGGACGCGGCCGGAGGGTGTCGTTGATGCCGCTGGCGCCGCGGCGGCGCCGGGGCAGGGCGGTGTCGGCCGGACCGGGACGGTCGTCGGCGTGATGGACGGTGAGCAGACCGGTCGCCAGCAGACGCGCCACCTCGACGCTGACCGGATACAGCGGACGGCCGAGCCGGAAGGCCAGATCGCGGCAGGTCCGGGTGCCGTCGGCCAGGCGCAGGATCCCGGCACCCGGGCCCTCGCCACCCTCGACGGCGGCGGTGCGGGCCAGGAGATTCCGGTACGGGGAGAAGCCCGCGTGGGCCAGGGCGGTGATCCGGCGGTCGGTCTCGTCGACCAGCCAGGGCGCCTCGTACCCGGACTCCCCGGCGTCGATGTCGTCGGGACCGGTGTCGATCCGGTGACAGCGCTCGACCCAGCCCGCCGCGATCGCGAAGGCCCCGTCGACGGTGGCGGTCATCCGCAGCAGCCGCGCCCGGGCGGCGCCGAGCGGACGCTCCCCGGCGACCCGGTCGAGCGCGTCGAAACCCGGTGCGCCACCGGTGGTCACGGCCACGATCCGGCCGTCGGCGAAACGGATGTCGCCGCCGGGCTCGCCGATTACGCGCAGGATTCCGCAGAAGTGGTCGGTGCCCGCGGCGGCGAGGGCCGCTTCGAGCGGTCGGGTGTCCCGGAGGGGGATGGGCAGCTGCATGGTGGTCACCTCCCGCGGTCGGTTCGTGCGCAGGCGGGCCAGCAACGGCCACGCACTCAGTCCGGCGAACACATCCGGCACCTTCCGCGGGCTGGGCGGCCGGGTGCCGGCGAACTCACCGCATCGGCGCGCACGGCATGTGTCGGTATCTCACGACGACCCCTGAAAATCGCTGACGGCGTGCGGAATCGACCGCACCGGCCCGCGTGGGCCCCATGATCCCCGGGCCCGCGCGTGAGCAGAATCCTGACAGCCCTGCGGATTTCGAGCAACCGATTCCGCGAAATTCGATCCGGGAGCGCGCGGAAATCAACCGGTCGGTCCGCACGGCACCGGCAAACCCCTGGATACCGCACCGGCCGTGTGGAATTCCCGTCAAGGCGGGTTGGCCCGCGCGGGGGTCAGCCCACCGGCGCGGGTTCGCCCGGCATGCCCTCCAGGGTGAGTCCACCCTCGATCGTGGTGGGGACGCGGCGGCGGTTGGGCGAGCCCAGCGCGGCGGTGAGATCGCCGCCGTCGTGCTCGGCGAGCAGCTCGCCGCTGTCCCACACCAGCAGCGTCGCGCTGACGGTGTTCTCGGCGGTCGAGTGGGCCAGGTCGTAGTGCGCGCACCCCGGGACGTGCCCGTAGGTGATCCACAGGTCGTAGCCGGTCATGAACAGGTCGAGGTCGAATTGCACGCTCAGGCCGAGCAATTCGCTGCGGCCGTTGTCGTCGACACCGGCGAACGCCTCGTCCAGGGCCAGCAGCCGCGGCGCCTGCGGGTCGGCCGAATCGAGCATCACGTGCGCGGCGGCGAACAGCGGCAGGTGCAGCGAGACCGACTGCTCACCGCCGGAGAGCGCGCTGTGCCGGGCGACGGTGAGTTTGTCCTCGGTGCCGTCACCGGAGATCAGCGTGAACGCGAACACCCGCCAGGTGCGGTAGTCCAGGGTGGCGGCGAGGATCTCCGGGTAGGAGCGTTCCGGGTGGGCACCGCGGGCGGCGCGGATCTCGGCGGCGAAATGCGCGCGGACCGCGCCCAGATCGTCCTGGCTCAGCGCGGCGGTGTCGCGGTCGAGGAGCTTGCACATGGCCCTGGCCGCCTCGGACAGGCCGTCGGCGAGCACCCAGTGCACGCCGACGGTGGTGCCCGAGGACATCCGCCGCTGCTTCATCTCCGCGCCCATCCGGGAGATGAGTTCGCGGGCGTCGGTGGTGCGCTCGTGGATCTGCTGGGCCAGGCCGGTCAGCAGCGCGTCCTCCAGGATGCGGCGTTCGGCGTCGGTGAGCAGCAGTTCCTGGTCGCGGCGGGCGGCGTCGATCCGGGCGGCGAAATCGGCGAGCGCGGCCTGGCCGTTCTCGTCGTGCACGGCGACCACGGTGAGCCCGTCGGCGGCGTCCCAGTGCAGGCGGTAGTCGCGTCCGGAGGCGGTGAGCGCGGCGTCGAACTCCTGCAGCGCGCCGGTGACCGCCGAGCGGGTGGCCTTGCGGCCCGCCTCGGTCGCGCGCACCTGCGCGGTGGCGGTGTCCAGATCCGCGTAGAGGGCGGCCACCTCGTCCGGCAGCACGACCGGATCGGTCTCCGGGCCCGCGGCGACGATGCGGTACTGGAGCTGCTCCGGGGTGAGCCAGGCGGCGTCCCCGGCGGGCCAGCGGTGCTCGGTGCCCGCGCCGAGCAGGGCGAGCAGGTCCGGGCGGGCATAGGGGGCCAGCGAGCGCACCTCGGCCAGGACTTCGGTGAGCGCGGTGGTGAGTGCCTCATTGGCGGTGCGGTAGGCGGCCTCGGCGTCACCGACCGCCTCGATCGCCGCGTTGGCGGCCTTGCGCGCGGCCCGCTGCTCCGCCTTGGCGGCCTCGATCGCCGCGCGGGCGGCCTCGAGTTCACGGTCGATATCGGCCGCGCTCGCGCCCAGTGCCTCGCGCAGGGTCTCCAGCTTGCGCTGCTGTTCGGCGAACCCGAGGCGGGCGGCCTCGGCCTCCTCGGCGAACGCCTCGGCCAGCGCGCGGGCCTCGGCGTGCCGGTCGGCGCCCTCGCGTTCGCGTTCCCGCTCCCGCTCGTGCTCGGCGCGCAGCCGCAGCTGCCCCGTCCCGGTGTTCTCGAAATGCCGGATGGCGGCGGCGAGCGCGTCCAGCGCGCGGGCCTCGCGCGGGGTCCGGTGCGCCTGGGCGGCGGCCCGCACGTTCTTGTCGAGCGCGGTCACCTCGGCGACCGCCTGATCGAGCTCCCGCTCGGCCTGCGCCGCCGCCTCCACCCGTGACCGCATGAGTCCTGCGGTCTCGGCCACGGCCCGCAGCGCGGCGGTGACGGCCGAGGGCCGGGGGAGTGCCTTGGCCGCCGTCGACAGGGCGGCCGATTCCGCTGTGGCAGTGGCTTCTTCGGCCTGCGCCGCGTCGTGTTCGGCCGCCGTGCTCTCGATGGCCGCCTCGATCTCGGCCAGCCGCAGCTCCCGCCTGCGTGCCCGCGCGGTGGCACCGAGGAACTCGGCCGCGGCCTTGTGATGCCGACCGACCAGGACCCCGGACCGGAATTCGCCCGCGGTACCCAGGACCACACCCGCGGTGCTCAGCGCGGCCAGCGCGGGCCCGCTGATCGCCGTGGCGGTGCCCGTCCGCGCGTCCGTGGCGGAGTCGAGCGGGTCCGCCCGCACCGCGGTGCGCTCGGAGTCCGGCTCGTCCGGAGCCTCGGCGGCGGTGGGCGCGGTGGGGGTGCCGGTCGGAGCGGAGGCGCTCGTGGCCGCGTCGTGCAGGGCGATGGAGGCGAGCACCGCCGCGACGGTCTCGGTGGGGACCGTCAGTTCGGGGGAGTCCTCCTCGACCACCAGGACATCGGCGAGGGTGCGGCCGGTGGGGCGCTGGTCGGCGGGGAGCGGGAGCAGGAAGTGGTCGGACGCGACGTGGGCGGGCAGGTCGGGGCCGCAGATCCAACTGTCGAGCAGGCCGCTGGACTGCAGGGCCGCTTCGATCGCGGCGGCGTCCGTGGCGGTGACCGCGTCGGCGAAACGGACGAGCCGCCACAGGGGCGCGCCCGGAAGGTCGTCGCGGACACCGGTTCTGGCGGGATGCGGCGGGGGAGCGTCGTCGTGCTGGGCGGCGATCTGGGTGCGCTCGGCACGGAGCGCGTCGCGACGGGCGGCCGCGTCGTTCGCCCGGGCGCGCGCCTCCTGGCGCCGCGTGCGGATCTGTTCTCGGAGTGGCTCGCTGAACTCGGCCAGAATTTCCGGGGCGGACGCGCCTTCGTCGCTGCCCGCGGCGGCGAAGGCGGCGCTGAGAGCGGCGAACAACGCTGTCGGGCCCCCGGCGGACTGGGAGATGTTCGCGGGTTCGGTGATATTCGGGGTGTCCGGAGTGAACACCGCGGCGTGGGTTTTCCACCAGGACCGCAGGGCCGCGGCGGATTCGGTGCGGGCCAGGGTGACCGCGGCTTCGGCGTGGGCCACCTCGGCGGCGGCGGACTCCCGCAGTTCCACGGCCCGTTCGGCGAGGCGTTCGGCGCGGGTGCGTTCGGCGGTGGCGGATTCCCACGTGCTCACCGCCTTGCGGACCGCGCGGACGTCGGCGTCGCGTTCCTCGGCGTGACCGCGCACGGCGGCGGTGAACTGGTCGCCGCGGCCGTCGGCGGGCGGGGTCCACTCGATGCCCGCCTCCTCGGCGGCCGCGCGGACGGCGTCCTCGCCGCGGGCCAGCGCGGCGGCCGCGGTGCGCACCGCCTCGGCCGCGCGTTCGGCCTCCTCGGCCCGGCGTTGCAGGGTCTGCCCGGCCTCGGCGGCCTTGTCGCGGTGGACCGCGGCGGAGGTCTCCAGGCGGCGCACGGCGTCGGCGAGGTCGTCGAGCTGCTGTTTGCCCTCGTAGGCGCTGGAACGCTGCAGGTTCTCACGGTCGGCGATGGCCTGCTCGTAGGCGCGGTCGGCGTCCTCGGCCCTGGCCTCGGCCTCGGCGCGGTCGCCCTCGCGGCGGCTGCGCAGCGCGGTGGCGGCGAAGACGGCGGTAGCGGCGTTGGTGACCGCGTCGAGGCGGGTCCGCACCTGGTCCACATCGGTTTTGGCCTGGACCGCGAGATATTTGCGGTACACGTCGACGAACTTGCGGGTCGCGGTGTCGGCCTGGACGAGCCCGTCGAGGGTGCGCCCTACCTCCTCCATATCGCTGAAGGAGCGGGCCGCGTCGAGGATGAGCTGCTCGTCGAGCGGGCGCAGGCCGTCGGTGAGTGCCTGGGAGAGCCCGCGCGGATCGAGGTTCTTGGCCAGCTGCGGGCGGCGCAGCGTGAGAATGAGATTGATCAGCTGGTCGTAGCGCTGCACGCCGAGCCCGAACATGCGCGCGTCGATCGCGGCGCGGTACTCCACCGGCCGGTCGACGATGGCGTCGCCGCCGATCTGCTCGGCCAGCTGCTTGCGGGTCAGCGGGCGATCGTCGGGACCGATGAGCGAGAAGTCCACCCCGGCGCGCCCGTCGGCGACGAAGTACCAGCGGGTCACCTTGTCCGAGGAGCGGGTGGCGCGCATGCCGATGCCGACGGTGACCACCTCGGGGTCGGCCCAGCTGCCGCGCGCGAACTCCATCCACACATACGAGTAGGCCGATTCCTGCTTGCGGTAGAGCAGGTTCGACTTCATCGTGCGTTCCTCACCCGCGAACGGGTTGAGCCTGCGCGGCTCGATCCGGCCGTCGAGCACGAACGGGAACAGCACCTCCAGGGCCTTGGTCTTGCCCGAGCCGTTGGGGCCGCGCAGCACCAGGCGGCCGTCGGCGAAACAGAACTCCTGGTCGCGGTAGTCCCAGAGGTTGACGATGCCCGCGCGGGTCGGGACGAAACGTATTCCGCCGTGGATGAGCGTCATGCTCGGTTCCCTCCCACTCCGGTCCCGCCGGTCTCGGCGGCGGTGACGAACAGTTCCTCGGCCTTGCGCACCCGCACGGTGACCACCGCGCCCCGGTACCGGGCCAGCGCGGGCAGCACCAGCAGCCCGCCGGGCACCGGCCGCACCAGCCGCAGCTTGGCCAGCAGAGCCAGCACCTCGGCGCTCAACCCGCCCACATCGGCCTGCCATTGCGCGGCGAAGGTCGCGCCGTAGCGGTCGGTGAGCGCGGTGACCGTGCTGCGTGTCCAGGCGTCGTCGAGGAACGGGTAGGTCACCGGGTCGCCGTCGTCCCCGGCGATCTCGGTGAGGGGATCCGGGGCGAGCGCGTCGGCCTCCTCGGCCAGCGGGGCGAAGACACCGGCCGCCGGGATGGCCGCGTCGAGCTGGGTGATCAGCGCGTCCTCGGCCGGGTCGGGCGTGGGACGGCGCTCGACGGGATTGTCGAGGTCGAGCACCGCGTCGGCGATCTCGCCGATCAGCAGCAGCGCCACCTGGGCGAGGGTTCCGGTGCCGGGGAACCGGGTGTCGGAGAGCCTGCCGGAGGTATCGATCAGGGCCACCCCTTCGGCCCGGCGCTCGGCCCGCAACCCCGTGCAGTACTCGACCTCGCCGACCACCCGGTCCTGGTCCAGCAGCGCGCGTTCGGCGGGGGAGAGCTCCTCGCGATAGACCACCGGCCGCTCCACCAGCGCGCGCCGCACCCGCCGCGCCTGGTCGGCGGCGGTCTGCTCGGTCTCGTCGGCGAGCAGGCCGCGCACACTGTGCAGGTGCTGGAGCGCGCGCGGCGGACGGAACAGCGCGACGACGACCGGACGGTCGATGTCGTAGAGCGCCTCGCCCGCCTCCGGGTCGCTGGCCCAGCCGCCCGCGTCCCCGTCGGCCAGCGTGAGCGCACCGCGCGCACCGAGCCAGCCGATGGCGTCGACGAAGGCATCGCGGTCGGCGGCCCGCTCGGTGGACAGCTCCAGCCCGTCGATCCCGCCCGCGTAGTCGGCCACCTGTTCGGCCAGCTCGGACAGCGTGATCTGGTCACCCGCCCGCCCCAGCGCGGCCAGCGCCAGCGCGAGATAGGCGTAGCGGCGCCGGTCGAAGACCCGGTCGTTGACACTGCGCGCCGGACGCGCGTCATCGAGCCGGTCGTGCACCGGGAAGAGCCGGGCCGTTGTCTCGGTGACCTCGAGCCGATACCCGAACAGTTCGGCCAGGTCCTCGCGCAGTTCGGTGGCCCACCGGCGCACCAGCGGCAACGCGATCCGGTCCGGGTACACCCGGGTGACCAGGTGATTGGCCAGCATCACCCGCGCGGCCCGCTGATAGCTGTCCAGTGCGAGCGCGTCGATCCGTCGTCGCTGCTTCATCGGACCCCACCTCGCCGCTGGGTGGCGCGGATCTCCCGCGCCTGGTTCGTCGAACCGCGCGGGTGTCGCGCGGTGGCGGCCATTCCGGGGCGGAGGTGGTCGCGCACCGGAGCGCACCTCATCGCGGTGCGGGGGAAGCTCGAGCCGGGCGCCTCTCGCTCGACGGCATCGCCTGGGGGGCGGTAGTCGTTCATCGGGACACGCCCCGCCGCACCGTCGCCCGCACCTCGAGTCGGCGATTGTTCAGATGGAGCATCCCGGCGGCGGTGCGGATCATCGTCGATCCCTCGCACGGCCGCACCGTCAAGGTGACGCCGTTGTCCGATCCGGTGGTGCCCTCGACCCGGCCGCTCACCGGCACCCACGCCGTCGACGCCGCGTCGAGCAGCCGCAACAGGACCTCGGTCTCGCGCTGATCGAGTACCCGCTCGTGCACATTGCCCGCGGCCAGCGAGGCGGCGGCCGCCGCGCGTTCGCGTTGCGCGGCCAGCTGGGCTTCGCGCAGCCGTCGAATCCCCGCGTCATTGCGCGCGATCCGGGCCGGTGCGCCAGCGGCGGGGGCCCGGCCGGTCTCGGCGAGAGTACGCGATATCTCCAATGGCGGTGCGTCCCACCAGGATCGGTGCGCGGGCACGAGCTCGGCATCGGGATGCTCCAGCGCGAAATGGCGGGGCCTGCCCAGTCCGAACACCGCGTCGTAGAGGGCGTGCGCGGCCGACGTCGTCGGGGTGTCGACGAACCAACCGGCCAGGTGCCGCAGCGCCGACTCCCGGCTGACACCCCCGCGCCGGGTCTCGGTGACCCGCCGCAGCAGCGACAGCACCGCCGCGATCGCGCTCATCGTGGCCTCGCGCAGCCGGTCGGCCTCACACGCGTCGCCCTCGCCGCCCGCGCCGACGAACCAGGTGCGCAGCCCCTCCCAGCGGGCCCGCCAGTCCGCCTCGCGTTCGGCCGCGCTCACCAGCACCCGCTCGTCACAGCTCGCCGCCCGCCGGACCAGCTCCTCGACCCCGGTCCGCTCGACCTCGCCGATCGCCGCCGCCAGCCGCGGCGCGAACCGGGCCAGGTCCATGCTGAACTCGCGCATGTGCGCCAGCAGGGCGTCCTTGTGCGCGAGGAACGACTCCGGGGTGATCTCGGTGGTCCGCACCAGATCGCCCAGCGACAGATAGAAGTGCGCGGCCCGCGCCGCCATATCGGTGAGGGCGGCGTCGAGCCTGCGCAGAGTGGTGTAGACGCGTTCGGCGTCACCGTCACGATTGGCCGCGGCCAAGGTGCCCAGGTCGGCGAGCAGTTCGGGCAGCACCAGCCGCGACAGCGAGGCGTCGTCCATCCGGGCCGCCAGCACCCCGGCCACCGCCCGGTAGGCCTGGAACCCGGCCTGGGCGAACTGGTAGACGTAGTGCCGGTTGCGGTACTCGGCCAGGGTGGCCGCGCGGGTGCCGTCATAGCTGCGTTCGAGCACCCCCCACCGGTGCAGCTGCTCGAGCAGCGGGCCGATCTCGGCCGAGGGCAGCGGGACGCCCGCCGGGGCGTCGCCCCTGCCCCCCGATTCGGTGCGGCCGATCCAGTCCGCGACGTCGTCGGCGTGCAGCAACACCACGTAGGCGGCGCGGGCGCTGTCGAAGGCCCGCAGCACCCGCAGGTAGTCGGCGCGCTTCTCCGCCGTCGCGAACGAGAACAACCGCAGACGTTCGTCCCACAGGGCGGGTACGGCGCTGGGCAGGCCGTCGGCGGAGTCGGTCACCGTAGAGAGGGTAGTGGGGCCCGGTCCGTGCTCCGCCCGACCCGTCCCGGATCGGCGCGCCCCCGCCGCCGCGCTCACCCGACGTTGAGTGAGCGCAGCTGTTCGAGGAACGTCTGGGTGCGCGGGTCGCCCGGGAAGCGCTCGATGATCTCGCGCGCCGCCTCGCCCGCGATCCAGGCCAGCGAGGGCAGTGACTTGCGTCCCGGGCTGAAGGCCGCCACGCCCTCCTCCACGGCGCGCTCCAGATCGCGATCGCGCACCGCCACCACGGCCAGGGTCAGCCGGGCCTCGGAGACCCGCATGGGATTGCGCACGCTGCCGTCGGGCCGGGTCGAATCGCTGATCACCTGGTGGGCATAGCGTTCGGCGAGCCGGTCCTGGCCCGCCACCCGGCAGCAATCCATCGCGTAGAAGTCGAATTTGGTTGCGTCGATGACGAAATGGTTGTCCAGATCGGCCGGGTGACCCATCCGCGACAGGATCGCCCTGCCCTCGTCGAGCGCGGTCTGCACCGCCCGCCGGTCACCGAGCCGGGCCCAGCCCTTGGCCCGCTGCGCGGCCAGCTGCACCCCGACACTCATCGAGGTCGTCCCCGGCATCGCCTTCTCGGAGACCTCGATGGCGCCGCGAAAGTTGCCCTGGGTCAGGGCGAACCAGGCCGACATCTCTGCCGCCCAGCCGACGATCTCGGGGTTGCCCGCCTCCCGGCCCAGCGACTCGGCGGCCCGGCGGGTGGCCTCGGCGCCGCCGCGGCGGCCCAGGTCGTAGTCGACGCAACCCACCAGCAACGCCACCCAGCCCGCCAGAACGAGGATTTCCCGATGCTGGCCCAGGGTGAGCCTGCCGTCGAGCAGCGAGGTGATCCGGCGCAGCCAGGCCGTGCCCTCGGCGTGCAGCGCGTGCGGTTCGGCGTAGGCGTATTCACAGCACAGCCGTTCGGCGGTGATCCGCACCGCGTCCAGGGTCGCGCTGTTGACATCGGACATGCGCAGTCGGCCGATGAACTCCAAAGTGTCCATACCCGTTGCGGATAACAGCTCGTCATCCCGGTTGGGCCGGGCCTTGGGGAAGAACGCCGCCGTGACGGTGTCGAACGCGGCCGCGATGATCGGCGCGTAGAACTCGTCAGGTCGTGATTCCCCGGATTCCCAGCGGCGCCAGTTGCGCAGCAGAGTACTGTCCGTTGGCAGGTTGTGGGAGGACTTGGCACGCATCGCGCGGACGGCATCGGCTTGCGACCACCCCCTCGCGTCACGTTCCGAGCGCATCCGGACAGCCCAGACGGGTCGATCATCAGTTGCGGTCACGGCGGTAGTATCCCACCAGTTAACGTTCGGCGTCCCGGATAGGGCATGTAGATGTCATCGGTTTGACATCTGCTGCCGCGGGCCACGATTGCGCATGCTGGTAGCAGGTGCTCGGCCCGCAGACCGGACGCCCGCCTCGCAGGAGAGCTTGCGAGGCAACGCAGTACCCCCGCGCGGCGCTCCGGCGCGGCGCGGGGGGATCCGACAACAGAACAGCGATCCCTATCCAACGGAGGTTCGGGTGGAAGCGTTGATCTATGGATACTTGCGTGACGATCTGGCCGAGGGCCAGGGCGATCAATTGGAGGACGCGCTACGTAGCCTGGCGCGTACCGCGGGAATGTGTTTCGCCGCGACCTTCCACGAATCGACCGCCGGTGACGGCGCCGCGTTCGCCGAGCTCACGCAGGAACTGAAGCGCGCCGACGCGCACCACGTGGTGGTGCCGTCGCTGGATCACCTTGCCGGCCAGACGATTCCCCGTGACCTGCTCATCGCGAAGCTGGCTCACGAGGCGGCCGCCCAAGTGCTCACCCTGGAGGTGTAGCCATGTCCGGTTCCGCGGGATCCGAACCACCACATCGGTGAGCGGGGGGAGTCCCCGCCGCCCGGCCGGGCGCACCGCGCGCCCGGCGGCGGCACGGGCTCAGAGCCCGAAGCTGCCCGGACCGCGCCTGCGCAGGTACTTCTCGAACTCCGCGGCGATGGCGTCGCCGTCGATCTTCGACATCGTCTCGTTGAGATCGATCGCCGCGTCGCCGCGCTCCTCGAGCGAGCGCACGTACTCGTTGATCTCCTCGTCGCCGACGGTCATCTCGTTGACCGCGGACTCCCACTCCTCGGCCTGCTTGGGCAGCTCACCCAGCGGCACCTCGATGTCGAGGACCTCCTCGACCCGGTGCAGCAGCGCGATGGTGGCCTTCGGGTTCGGCGGCTGCGACACGTAGTGCGGGACCGCCGCCCAGAACGACACCGCGGGCACCCCGGCCTTGACGCACTGGTCCTGCAGCACCCCGGTGATCCCGGTCGGGCCCTCGTAGCGGGTCTGCTCGAGGCTGAAGCGCTCGGCGGCCTCGGGACTGTAGGCCGAGCCGGTGACCGGCACCGGGCGGGTGTGCGGGGTGTCGGCCAGCAGCGCGCCGAGGATCACCACCGTCTCCACGCCGAGCTGTTCGATGAATTCCAGCAGGTCGTTGCAGAAGCTGCGCCAGCGCATATTGGGTTCGATGCCGCGCAGCAGCACGATGTCGCGGTCGCTGCCGGGCGGCGAGCACACCGACAGCATGGTGGAGGGCCACTGGATCTCCCTGGTCACCCCGTCCACCTGGCGCACCGTCGGCCGGTTCACCTGATAGTCGTAATAGTCCTCGGAATCCAGTTCGGCCAGTGGCTCCGCGTCCCAGAGCAACTCGAGATGCTCGACCGCGCCACTGGCAGCGTCACCGGCATCGTTCCAGCCCTCGAAGGCCGCAACCAGCACGGGATTGCGCAACGTCGGCAGTTCCGTCTCGGGGGTTTCACTGGCATCCACCCGGTCAGCCTAGTGTCTCGGGCGAATTGTTTTGCGGTGACCGGCGCTGTTGCGTGTTTCGGCGCGTGGCTGTGGCCGGGGCCACTCGATTCACCCGCAGTGGTCTCGGGCGTCGGTGCCGACCATTAGTCTTGGATACATGTCTGCGTCCTTGCCCACCGGGTTCGATACCACGCTCCTCGACACGCTGCGGCGGCGAGTCGTCATCGGCGACGGTGCGATGGGCACGATGTTGCAGGCCGCGGATCTCACGCTCGACGATTTCCGCGGCCTCGAGGGATGCAACGAGATCCTCAACGACACCCGCCCCGACGTGCTGGCCGACATCCACCGCGCCTACTTCGCCGCCGGTGCCGACGCCGTGGAGACCAACACCTTCGGCTGCAACCTGCCCAACCTGGCCGACTACGACATCGCCGACCGGATCCGCGACCTGTCCGAACGCGGCACCCGCATCGCCCGCGACGTCGCCGACGAGATGGGCCCCTCCGCCGACGGCACTCCGCGCTATGTCCTGGGCTCGATGGGCCCCGGCACCAAGCTGCCCACCCTGGGCCACGCCCCCTACGTCGCCCTGCGGGACGCCTACACCGAGGCCGCCCTGGGCATGCTCGACGGCGGCGCCGACGCCATCCTGGTCGAGACCTGCCAGGACCTGCTCCAGGTCAAGGCCGCGATCACCGGCAGCCGCCGGGCCATGATCGCGGCGGGCCGCCGCATCCCGATCATCACCCACGTCACGGTGGAGACCACCGGCACCATGCTGGTCGGGTCCGAGATCGGCGCGGCGCTCACCGCGCTCGAGCCCCTCGGCATCGACATGATCGGCCTGAACTGCGCCACCGGTCCCGACGAGATGAGCGAGCACCTGCGCCACCTGTCGCGGCACGCGCAGATCCCGGTGTCGGTGATGCCGAACGCCGGTCTGCCGGTGCTCGGCGCCAACGGCGCGGAATACCCCTTGACGCCCGAGGAGCTCGCGGTCGCCCTGAGCGGGTTCGTCTCCGAGTTCGGGCTCGGGCTCGTCGGCGGCTGCTGCGGCACCACCCCCGAGCACATCCGCCAGGTCGCCGAGGCGGTCCGCGGGGTCGAGACCACGCTGCCGCCGATCGAGCAGCGCCGCACGCCCGCGCACGAGCCCGCCGTGTCCAGCATGTACACGGCTGTGCCGTTCGA